>JAJCYF010000226.1 GCA_029263035.1 Actinomycetes bacterium | reverse complement strand
TGCCGGCCTTTACCAGCCCGTTGCAGGCGTCGGCCAGGGCGATGTACGCCGCGGTGATCGATGCGGTCCGGGTGCCGCCGTCGGCCTGCAGGACATCACAGTCGAGCCAGACGGTCCGCTCCCCCATCGCCTTCATGTCGCAGATCGCCCTCAGGCTCCGGCCGATCAGCCGCTGGATCTCCTGGGTGCGGCCCCCCAGCTTTCCCTTGTTGACCTCGCGGGGAGTCCGGGTGGATGTCGCCCGGGGAAGCATGGAGTACTCCGCGGTGACCCAGCCCTTACCGCTGCCCCGCATCCAATCGGGGATCCGGTCGTCGACGGTGGCGTTCACCAGGACCCTGGTCTTCCCGCATTCGTAGAGGACCGATCCCTCGGCATACTCAACGTACCCGCGCTGGACCGTCACGGGGCGAAGCTGATCAGGGCTGCGCCCATCGTTACGACTCATGTCTCTTCTCCTTGATGGACGTGAAACTGCGTTGTCGGCCACCGCAACTGCGGACTAGCGGTGATCAGACAACGTGGTTTCACCCGAGCGAAGGCGAGGTGTCGATGCGCCGCAGGCACCCTCGCCTTTAAGAGGCTGCGCCTCAAATATTTAGATTGTCGACGGCCACCAGGATCTTGCCCCGGAAGTATTTGGCCGCCTGGTCCATGCTAACCGTCGGGTCCAGTCCGGGCGCCAGGTGGGTGAGCACCAGGCGGCTCGCCCGGGCCTCGTGAGCCATCCGGCCGGCCTCCTCGGCGGTCATGTGGACCTTCGAACCGCCTCCCGGGTCCGGCTCCTGCAGCGTGGCCTCGGCCACCAGGACGTTGGCCCCCTGGGCAAAGTCGATCAACTCCTCACTCCACGCAGTGTCGGAGGTGTAGACCAGCGAACGTCCGTTTGCCTCCACCCGGACGGCCAGGGTCTCGACGGGGTGCACGGTCCGCTTGAAGGTGAACACAAAGGGGGGAACGGCAATCTTGTCACCGGAGCGGACCGGGTTGAAATCGAAGTAGCTGCCGAATCCCTCCTCGGAGGTAGGCGACAAAAGCCCTGCCATGTGCGCCTCCGCCCCCGCCGGCGCATAGACCTCCATCCCGTTGGGGCCGGGCGAGTCCTTGCCGTACCTCAGCGCGTAGTAGAACGGATAGAAGTCCAGGAAGTGGTCCAGGTGCAGGTGGCTGATTACCACCGCCGACAGCTCGCGGTAGTCGGTGTGCCTTTGCAGGTTGGCGAAGGTACCGGTTCCGCAGTCCATCCAGACCGTGAACTTGCCGACCCGCAGCAGAAAGCCGGAGGTTGCACCGCCGGGCTTGGGGTAGGTTCCACTGGCGCCGAGGACAATTGCTTCGAAAGGAGCGATCGTGCGGGTCTGCCTGACAGGGTCCGCACTCACCAGGGCATGTACTCAACTTTCTTGGCGGCGATATCGGTGTGCATATCCCAGATGTCGGTGGACAGGTACTTCCAGCCGCCGTCGGCGAACAGGCAGACGATGTCGCCGGATTCCATGCGGTTCGCCAGCTTCTGGGCGACGTAAACGGTGGCCCCGCACGAGATTCCGGAGAACACACCTTCTTGAGCGACCAGGTCCTGGGTGTATTTGACCGACGTGTTGGAGTTGACCTTGATCTTGCCGTGCAGCACGGATTCGTCCAGCACCGGCGGGATGAAGCCGTCGTCCAGGGAGCGCAGGCCGTAGACCAGGTCCCCCTGCTCCGGCTCGGCGGCGATGATACGGACCTCGGGCTTGTTGTCCCGAAAGAACTTGCCGACACCGGTCAACGTGCCCCCGGTCCCCAGGCCGGCCACGAAGTGGGTCACGCCGGGCAGGTCTGCCAGGATCTCCGGGCCGGTGGTGGTGTAGTGGGCGCCCGGGTTGGCGTCGTTGCCGTACTGGTAGAGCATCAGGTACTTGGAGTCGGCCTCAACCATCTGCTTGGCCAGCTTGATCGCCCCGTTGGACCCCTCGATACCGTTCGACAGGACGATGTCTCCGCCGAACATCTTGATCATCTGGGCCCGCTCCTTGGAGGCGGTCTCCGGCATCACACACACCAGCTTGTAGCCCTTCTGCCGGGCAAGGAAGGCCAGCGAAATGCCGGTGTTGCCGGAGGTGGGCTCCAGCAGGACCCTGTCGGCCGACAAAAGACCCTCAACCTCGGCCTTTTCGATCATCGCCTTGGCCACCCGGTCCTTCACCGACCCGGTGGGGTTCTGGCCCTCGAGCTTGGCCCAGATCCGCACGCTGGGGTTGGGGCTAAAGCTGGGGAGGCCGACCAGCGGGGTGTTCCCCACCAGTCCCATCATGTTGTCGAGGAGCATGGGTGGCGCTTAGGCCCGGCGGCTGCCGCCTGCGACGGCCGGCAGGATGGCGACCGTGTCCCCGTCGGCGACCTTGCTGTCCAGTTTCTCCAGGTACCGGACATCCTCATCGTTGATGTAGATGTTCACGAACTTGTGGAGACCGCCGTCCGGGCCGAAGACCTGCTCCTTGAGGGCCGGGTACTGCTCCCCGAGCCCGGCCAGGACATCGCGCAGCTGTCCCGACTCTGCTTCCAGCGACTTGTTTCCCCCTACTGCGGAGCGCAGCACCGCGGGGATATTGACCTTTACCGACATGGGCTCACGATATCACCAGGTCCACTTCTATTACGTCCCCGGTCTCATCCCGCCAGTCTTCCTTTTTGATCAGCCAGCCCCGGGAGAGCGGGTTCTCAGCGTCCATCAGGGAGACGATGATGTAAACGGCATCGGGGTAGTGGGCCTCCCGGCGGTCGGTGGGTGATGGGATCGGCGCACTGGCCACGTGACTGTGGAAGATGGCCACCAGTTCTTCGTCCCGCTCGTCGATGTCGTTGATGGCGGCAATCATCTCCTTGTCGCCCGGGCGGTAGTAGATGGGAGACGCCGCCGCGTTCGGCAGGTTGTAGAGCTTGGTGCCCACGCCGTCGGACCCGCCGATGAAGCCGCACGCCTCGTTGGGGTAGTCATCCCGGCAGTGCTGGATCATGCCGTCGTAGATCTCCCGCGGGATGGTCAGTTTCAAGGGCACTAGTAGCGGCCCGCCACCTTGATTGTGCCGGCCGGGCCGGCGGCGACGCGGCCGATGACCGAAGCCGAGGGTGTACCGAACTTTCGCAGCGCCTTGACCATGGCTTCCTGTTTGGACCTTTCCACCACTATGAGCAGCCCTCCGGAGGTTTGGGCATCGAACAGGATGGTCTGCACTATCGGGTCGATGTCCGAATCGAATTCTACCGAGGGTCCGAAATAATCCCGGTTCCGCTTGGTGCCCCCGGGGACGAAGCCCTCCTTGGCCAGTCCGCCGACGCCGTCCAGGATCGGGATGTGGTCGGCCACCAGGTTGGCGGAGCAGCCGCTGGCGTTCAGCATTCCCCGCAGGTGTCCCATGAGCCCGAAGCCCGTGACGTCGGTGCAGGCGGCTGCGCCCACCTCGACCATCGCCTGAGCGGCTGCCTTGTTCAGGGTGGCCATTAGGGTGGTCCCCCGCTTCAGCAGCGCTTTGTCGATCTTCTGCGCCTTGCAGGCGGTGGCGATGATCCCCATGCCGAGCGGCTTGGTGAGGATGATCGACATGCCGGGCTTTGCCGTGGAGAGCTTGACGATCTTGTCCGGATGGACCACCCCGGTCACCGCCATGCCGAACTTGGGCTCCGGATCGTCCACGGTGTGGCCCCCGACCACGGCGCAGCCGGCCTCGTCGGCCTTGTCGGCGCCGCCCTCCAGCACCTGCGCCAGCAGGTCCATGTCCAGGTCCTTCGGCCAGCCGACCAGATTCAGCCCGGTGAGCGGCGTCGCCCCCATGGCGTAGACGTCGCTGAGCGCGTTGGCTACCGCAATGGCCCCCCACTGGTAGGGGTCGTCGACCACCGGCGTGAAGAAGTCGACGGTCTGGACGAGTGCCGTCTCGTCGTTGATGCGGTAGACGGCGGCGTCGTCGGGCACGTCGAGGCCCAAAAGAAGGTTGGGATCAGCCTTCCCTGGTCTTTGCCCTAGGCGGCGCACGACCTGCGCCAGGTCACCCGGACCGAGCTTGCAGGCTCAGCCGGCGCCGTGCGAGAACTGGGTGAGGCGGACGGGTTCCATGGGACTAGTTATAACCGCCCCCGGCCTGCTAGGTGGGACCTAGCTTTCTGCGACCAGCTGCAGCCCTTCCACCCTTTCGAAATGACGGCTGTTTCGAGTGGCCAATGGGAGGCCGTGACGAAGGCAGATCCCTGCCATCATGCAGTCGGCCATTCCGATTCCGGTTCCGGTCGACTTCAGAGTTGAGAAGACCTCTCCGGCCCGCAGAGCCGACGGCAGATCAAGCGGAACGGTGCGGGAGCTGAGCAGACGCATGATCTCGTCACCACGAGGCAGAAAGTCGGCTCCCAGGCGCAGCTCGAAGGCCGTTATCGCGGTCACCCGGAACCGTCCGGCGCCGATTAGCTCACGGACCAGCGGGGCGCCTCGCCCTGCACCTCTAAGGAAATCGATTACTAGATCGGTATCGACGACTACGAGGCCCGCCAAACAGTCCTCGCGTCCTGTATCCGGGAACGCAGCTCGAATTCCTGCTCTTCGTCGATAGTGCCTTCCAAGGACAGCAGGAGCTTCGTCTCCGAATCGCCGAGGCCCTGCAGGTAGACGTCCAACGCCTCCTGCACCAACTGCGAAAAACCCCGAAGCCCCCGGCGCTTGGCAAGAACGTTGAGGGCTTCGTGCTGATCGGAGGTGATTTCAACCGTGGTCCGCATCGATGCATTCTAGCATTTGCATGCCTGCACATACTCCGCGTCCTAAAGGCGGCCTTAAGGGTTACGCCAAACTGCCGATAGCCAATGGGACTATGAGAAGAGGGGTCGATGGCCGAGTTCGCTGCTATTACCGTCCAGGGAGACATCCAGCCTGAAGACAGCGTGAGGGCTGGACGTTACAAGTACCGCAGGTTGTTCATGGCCTACCGGGTGCTGGGAGCGACACTTGTGATCCTTGGCGTTCTTAGCAATGTCTACTGGGGCGAGTGGGACCCCGTGCTCCCGGTTGGGGGTACCATTGTCGCCCTGATACCGAGCCTCCAGCTGTTGAAATACAGAAGGGTCCTGAACAAGACTCCCTCCTTGTACGGACCCCACGTACTGACATTCGGCGACGAGGGCTTTCGCGCCCAGAACCCGCAGATTGAGTCACATCAACCCTGGAGCTTCTTTACTGCGTTCACGGAATCGGACGATGACATCATCCTTCGCAGCGGTAAGGTGTTCTTTCAAGCGGTCCCAAAACGCCTCTTCGAAAGTGAAGACCAGATAGTTCGGGTCCGCCGGCTGCTGACCGAACGAATCTCTCCACCGCCCTCCGTCAAGTCGTGAAATGATCGTTACCTCTTCGTTGTTGGATGGAGGCACCATGTTTCCCGAATCAGCCCAGCAGGTGATCCGCGACGGCGCCTTCGGGCACCTTGCGACGATCAATGAGAGCGGCAGCATCCACGTCTCTTTGTGCTGGGCCGGGATCGACGGGAACAATCTGGTGTTGGCTACGCTGACCGAGCAGAAGAAGCTCCGCAACATGCGCCGGGAGCCCCGGGTGACCATCTCCTTCGAAACCCAGAACACCAACCAGTGGGGCCTGCGGGAGTACCTCGTGGTGAAGGGCCGCGCAACGGTTACCGAAGGTGGAGCGCCCGAATTGCTGCAGGCGCTGGCCCACAATTATCTCGGTCCGGACGTTAAATTCCCGCCTATGCCGGACCCTCCGCCGGGATTTATCACCCATATCTCCGTCGATCACCTCGGCGGCGTGGGACCATGGATGGACGAAGTAAAAAAGGAATGACCCCTAGCGGCTTCCCAGACCGCTTGTAACACCCCCCGAACCAACCGAAAGGCTCTCTCTTCTTGCTGCAGGTCAAAAATCTCCAGATCGCCATCGGCACGCGCCTTTTGCTTGACGACGCGTCGTTCATGGTCGCGCCCGGCGACAAGGTGGGGCTGGTCGGCCGTAACGGCATGGGCAAGTCGACTTTGATGTCGATCCTGTCGCAGGAAGCCGCCGGCGCCGTGGAGTACGAGGGTTCGGTCAAGTTCCAGGGCAGCTACAGCTACCTGCGCCAGGCCAAGCTGAACGCCGGGCAGGAGGCCTTCACCGCCCTGTCCTACGTGCTGGCCGGCCGGAACCTCACCGAGGCACAGGAGCGCCTCACCAAGCTTCAGGTCGCAATGGAGAACGACCCATCCGACCGCAACATCGCCCGGTTCGCCCGATCAGAGGAGAACTTCCGTCTGGCCGGCGGATACCAGGCGGAGTCGGAAGCCCGCCGGATCTGCGCCGGCCTGGGCATCTCCGGCGACGAGATGACCCGCCCGATGGAGACCCTGTCCGGTGGTGAACGCCGCCGCATCGAGCTGGCGCACTCGCTGTTCTCCAACGCCGAGACCCTGCTGCTGGACGAGCCCTCCAACCACCTGGACGTCGACGCCAAAGCCTGGCTCATGGGTTTTCTGCGCTCCTACTCCGGGGGCTTGCTGATCGTCAGTCACGACCTGGAGCTGCTGGACTCCGCCATTACCCGCGTCCTGCACCTGGACCAGGGTTCGATGCACACCTACAAGGGCACCTACAGCCAGTACAAGGTCGCCCGGGCTGCCGACGTTGTCCGCCAGAACAAGATGGCCACCATCCAGGAGGCCGATATCGACCGGCTGAAGACACTCGCCGACCGGATGCGCCACCAGACCGCCTCCCGGGCCCGTGTCGCCAAGAACCTGGACAAGCGGGTGGAGCAGATGCGCTCCTCCAAGGTCAGCCGGGTCGGCAAGGAAGGCACCGTGCGGTTCAAGATCCCTACCCCGCCGAAGCCCGGCCGCCTGGTCATGAGGGCCAACAAGCTTGAGATGCGCTACGGCGACCAGCTGATCTTCGACAAGCTGTCCTTCGAGGTCACCCGGGGCGACCGCCTGCTGGTCATG
>JAJCYF010000225.1 GCA_029263035.1 Actinomycetes bacterium | reverse complement strand
CGGGCCAGACCATCGCGAGGCGAGTTGCAGTGGATGGTGGTCAGCGAGCCTTCGTGACCGGTGTTCATCGCCTGCAGCATGTCCAGGGCTTCTCCGCCTCGGACCTCACCGACGACGATGCGATCCGGCCGCATACGCAGGGCGTTGCGGACCAGGTCACGGATGGTGATCTGGCCGGCGCCCTCGATGTTGGCCGGCCGGGCCTCCAGCGTGATCACGTGAGGCTGGTGCAGCCGGATTTCGGCTGCGTCCTCAATGGTCACGATGCGGTCCGACTCCGGAACGAACTCGGTAAGCACGTTCAGCATGGTGGTCTTACCGGTACCGGTACCACCCGACACCAGGATGTTCAGCTTGCCGCGGACGCAGGCCTCCAGGAACATGGCTGCGTCGAGGGTGATGGACCCGAAGTTAATCAGGTCCTTCATGCCGTACGGGTCCGCCGGAAATCGCCGGATCGTGAGCACCGGTGAGTGGACGGCAACCGGAGGCAGGATCGCGTTGACACGGGATCCATCGGGAAGGCGGGCATCGACCATCGGCGAGGACTCGTCGATGCGGCGCCCAACCGTCGCCACGATCTTCTCGATGATCTGGCGCAGGTGCGCCTCGTCGGTGAAGGTCGTGTTGACGTGCTCCAGCTTTCCGTTGCGCTCCACGTAGATGTCGTCGTAACCGTTGCACATGATTTCGGTGAGGGTTGGGTCCGCCAGAAGCTCCTCAAGCGGGCCGTAGCCCAGCAGGTCGGCCGCCACCTCGGCGGCGAACTTTGCCCGCTGCGTCAGGGAGACGGAAACTCCCGCCTTCTCCAGCGCACCGTCCAGGTTGTCCATGACCGTTGCCTTCAGCTCCTCAGGCTTGGTCTTCTGGTACAGCTTGGGACCCAGCTCCTCCAGCAGTGCGTCACGCACCCGCCGCTTCATCTGTCCCCAGTTCTCGGTTCCACCTGCAGCCGTACGCCGCCTACCGCCCTTGGTGCTGGAGCGAGTTGCTTCTACTTCAATGAGCTCTACCCGGTCCGACAGTTTCATTTGGCCCTTCCTTTCAATAACCTAGAGAACCATCCGCGCCGGGGGGCAGCTGCGGGTGCCATCCAGGGAATCTGCTTCCCCGGAAGTGGCGGCACAAGCTTCACTGCACCTTCCGCAAGCTTGCGGCTGATGTCAGCATTCGGATCCGCAACCAAGACGGGCATGCCCATGTTGATGGACCACGACACCTGCTTGGCGTACGGCAAAACTGCGGAGAAGCCCTGGGGGTAGAGCGGCTCCACTTCCTTCAGGTCGATTCCGGTGCCGGACTCGGCCTTGTTAACAACCAGCGATACCTGATCGGCAGGAAGGTTCAACTTCTTAAGGGTTTCAAGGAAAACCCTTAAGTTTTTCAGTGAAGGCAGGTCCATCGTCGCCATGATCACAAGGGACTGCGACAGGTCGAAAGCGGCCAGGCAGGTCTCATTGATCGACGGCGGCGTGTCCACCACGATGTAGTCGAACTGGGTCCGGGCGGCCTCCAGAACAGCAGTGGTCTCCCGGGGTCCGACCTTGTCTCCGGCTATCGGGTCACGGGGTGCACACAACACCTTGTACCCGGCGCCGTGGTCAACCACGTAGTCACTCAGCGCAGCTGCAATGTCGTCCTCCTGCACCAGCTCGGCGATGGTCCGCTTCGGGCGAAGATGCAAGGAGATTGCCACCTCGCCGAACTGCAGGTCCAGGTCCACCAGCAAGACCTTGCCGCCGGTGGCCTTCGCCAGATAGGCGGCGAAGTTTGTGGCGTAGAAGGTCTTGCCGCACCCTCCGGACGCCGACGCCACCGTGAAGACCCGCGCCAGCTTGGTGTTGCGGGCGGCAGGCTTGGCGACGAAAGGAGCCGGAGCATACTCTTCGGCCGGTGCCGGCTCAGGCTTGCGCTCCGCGAACGGAGTTTCCTGAAGCACCACCCGCTCCTCCACCACCAGGTGCTCCTGACGGAGCTCCTCGGCGGTCTTGAGCGCTCGCACCATCTTGCTCCGAAGGCGGCCCTTGGAGGTCCCTTTCGGGATGATGTCGCTGGTGCCGCAGGCAGCGGTCTGAGCTGCGGTTACCGGTTTGGCGCTCTCGGACAGGACGATGACGATCTTCGGGTCGTTCCGATGGATCTCGGACAGGCGCTTGAGGCCCGCACCGGTCATCTCCTCCGGAGCAACCACGATGACGTCGGGCTCCTCCTGCTCGACCACGTCGATCACCTGAGTGGAACGGCTGAGCCGCAGGATCTCCGGCGCCGGGTCCAGGTCGACGGTTGCCCGAGCGAGGTCGTTCGAGAAGTCACCGACGCGGTCGAGCACCAGAACTCTGGGAACCCGGTCTTCGTCGATCTGCTCTTCCTCCTCCTCGGAGTCCCAGGAGTCGTCCTCAAGTCCGGCGGCCCACGCACCCTGCGCAGACCTTCCGCTGCTCCCGGTGTCCTCGGCCGGCTCATAGGCCGGTGCCGGCCTGCGGCTCTCCTCCGACATCTGACTGTCGAGGGCGACCGATAGTGCCGACTGGTGAGAGCTTCCGGAGTGACTGCGAGGTACGGGCCTCTCCTCCACGTAGCCGAGTTCAGACTGCGCACTGCCGTTGGCGCTTTGCGGCGCCTCCGGGTTGTATGCAGAGCGAGCAGGCTGAATGGTGGAGTGACCGTTGCCGTTCACTGCGGGCCGCGCTGCGGGCGCCGGTGCGGGTGCTTGCCACCGTGCCTTAACAGGCTGTCCGTTGCCGTTTCCGTTGTGTCCGACGACGGGAGCCTGGTCCGGGGACCAGTGCGGCCTTTCGGCCCTTCCCGGTCGGGAAAAGCTGCTCTCCTGCGAAGCAGATGCTCCGCCGGAGGCCCATACATCTGCCTTAGAAGCTTTGCGGGCGCTCTGGGCAAGTGGATTGGCCATGTTGCCGAAGTCCGCGGTGGGAACCTTGGTTCGCACCTCGGCGCCCTCGGCAACCGGCCGACCGCTGCCCGGAGCCTCGGCCGGAGCCGGGGGCTGATGCCCCCGGTCCTTCCGATGACTGCCCAGCCTGAAGCCACCCATTTTGTGAGCCCTCCTGGTCAGGTCGGTTTCCGAGTGTCTTGAGTTCATGGTTAGACCAGAGCGGTCTTGAAGGTCCGGCCGCCGGAGGTCACGGGTGCATCGCCCGGGTGGACGAGACCCAGCCACAACGAGCCGTTCTCCTTGGCGAAGATCAGCCGCTCAGCCTGGTCGGGGGTCAGTGCCAGCGTCAACAGGATTTCGCTGCCCTGGGGAACTGCGCCCTCGGCCGCCTCTGCGGTCGGAGCCTGCATCGGCTGGTTGGCCAGCACCTTCACGTTGCTGAGAAGCAGCTTGGTGATGACTGCGTCGGCGGGGTTACCGGCAGTGGGCAGGCCCTTGTAGGTGACGTAGACGT
>JAJCYF010000224.1 GCA_029263035.1 Actinomycetes bacterium | reverse complement strand
CACCAGGAGGCCGGTGCTGTCGACCATGATCTGGGCCACCGACGCTCCTTCGAACACCATCTCGCGGGCGCGGACATGGTTGGTTAGCTGGCCCAGGGCATCGTGGTCGCCCGCTTGAGCCAGCAGCATCAGCCGGTCCCGGGCCTCCCGCTTCGGGCCGCGGGCAAAGACCCGTCGTTTGAGCTCCACGGGCACAAATGCCCGGCCGTACCCGGACATCATCTCCGCCTTGCCCAGGACGAGAATGCCGTCCTCGCTGAGGCCGAAGTAGAACCGGCTCATGATCCGCCCCTGTGCCTCACTGTTGAAGTACATAAGGGTGTTGCGGCAGGTCAGGATGTCGACGTGGGAGATGGGGGCGTCCTGCAGCAGGTCGTGGCGGCCGAAGGTGACGGACCGGCGCAGGCGGCGGTCGAAGGTGTAGCCGCCGCCCGACGGCTCGAAGTACTTGTCAAGCAGTTCCGGCGGGACCGACTCCACCTGTTTGGGGGTGTAGACGCCGGCCCGGGCGGCGGCAAGTGCCTCACTGTCGATGTCGGTGGCGTAGACCTTGACTCTGGAGGAGACCGCTTCGGGTCCCATTAGCTCGGCAAGGATCATGACCACCGTGTAGGCCTCCTCCCCGGAGGCGCAGCCGGCAACCCAGACCCGTACCGTGTCCTCCGGCTTCTTCAGCTCGAGCACCCGGGGGATGGCGTCGGTGCGGAGGTAATCCCAGATCTCCGGGTCGCGGAAGAAGCTGGTGACGTTGATGAGGATGAAGTTGAAAAGCTGCTCGTACTCGGAGGGATCCACCTGAATCCGGTCCAGGTAGAGCGCGTAGGACTCAATGCCGAGCGCCTGCATTCGGCGGTTGATCCGCCTGGAGATGCTCGCCGGCTTGTACTCGCCGAAGTCGAAGCCCCGGGTGCTGCGGATGTGGTCCAGGAGCATTTCCAGCTCCGGTTCTACCTCCTGCGCCATCGTCCTAGGCTACAGAGGTAAGCCGGGTGAGCGCACCCGCGATCTCGGAAAGCGGAATGATCAGATCCACGTCACCCGTTTTGATCGCCGCCCCGGGCATGCCGAAGAACTCCGAGCTCAGTTCGTCCTGAACTATCACCAATCCTCCGCCCTTCTTTATCGCAATGACTCCGGTGGCGCCGTCGAAACCGGTTCCCGTGGCAACCACTGCGATCGCCCGGGGACCGAAACCGGCGGCGACCGACTCGAATAGAAGGTCGCCCGATGGCCGTACGAAGTGCACCAGGTCGGTGGAGGTCAGCGAGATTGTTCCATCCGGCTTGACGAGCAGGTGGTGATCGGAGGGGGCGGTATAGACGCAGCCCGGCTCGATGACTTCCCCATCCTCAGCCTGCTTGACCTTCAACCGGGTCTTGCGGGCAAGTATCTGAGCCAGGATGCTTTCCCGGCTGCGTGAGAGGTGTTGCACCACAAGGATGGGTGCCGGGAAGCCGGGGTCGAGCGGGGCCAGGATCTCCTCCAGCGCATGGAGGCCGCCCGCCGAGGTGGCGATGGCTACGACATCGAAGCCGCGCCGTGGCTCAGCCGAGCCGCCCTGATCCCTGTTGCCGGCCATCCGAGTTGCCGGGATCAGGGGTTGTTCAATGGCCGGGGGTCGATCGGCCGTCCGGGAAACCCAGGCTCCCGACAATCCTGCGAGACTCCATGCGGGCCGACATCAGGGATTGGCGGTGTTCGGCCAGCGAGGCGCGCAGTGCCTGGTTGGCCTGGCGGTAGCTCTCGGCTCGCTCGAGCACCTCCGCGGTCTGCTCGCGGACGGCAGCCGCCCCCGACAGGGCTGCCTGGTACTTCTCTGCCGACATGTAGAACCGCTCTTTGCGGGACGGAACCCGGAGGGTAATCGAACCCCTGGCTCCTTCTGCCGTGTAGTCGACCACCTGGGCGCCGAATCGGTCACATATGGCTCTGGCCGCCCGGACGCCCAAATCCATCGGCGCGAAATCCTGGGGGCTTCGCGGCGCCGCACCCCTTTCCATCAAATTCCCCTCCTGCTACCCAGTCGTTTGGACATACGAATTACCGTATGGCCCGTGTCTTTGACGGTCTGGACAAACACCTCATCGACGAGGTCCGAGATGAGCGAGGTCTCCTCAGAGCTTATCCGTCCCTCCTCAGCCCAGACCCGGATCTCATCGGTGTCCTCGACGGTTATCACGATCTCGTTGGTGCCGGCCTCCCAGCCGAGGACGATGCTGGTATCGAGGCTGTGGCGCAACAACAGGGCGCACGCATCCGAAACCGCCAGAACGATGTCGTTGACCTCCTGGGGGTTGAGATCGATGCCGAGTGCCCTGCTCCGGACGAACTCTCGAACCGGGAAAAGGCTGGTGGTATCCGCCGGGAAGTGCTGCTTCATCCCACGGCCTTTCGGGGGGCGCGCTCCTGCGCGCCGGCTACCAGCTGCAGGGCGATGTCCCGGACCTTCATATTGCCCGTCTGGCTGGTCTTGAGCAGAATCGCAAACGCTTCGTCCGGGGAGACGCCGTCGCGTGCCATGAGGATTCCTTTGGCCTGGTCGATCACCGCGCGGGACTCCAGGGCCTCCCGGAGCTGGTCGCTCAGCTCGGTTGCCTGCCAGTACAGGTTGGAATTGGCGATGACCACCGCAGCCTGCAGAGCAAGACCGGCGGCTTCGGTAAAGCTGGACTCCTTGAACGCGCTCTCATGCGTGCTGCAGACGGTTAGGGCTCCGAAGACGGACTCGTGGGCGGTAAGCGGCTGTGCCAGCACCGAAGCCACGCCGGAGTAAAGAGCCTGGTTGGTGAACTCCGGCCAGCGCCTTTCCGTAACCAACGACGGGCTGGACTGGCGCTCGGTCAGCCTCATGCTGTCCAGTGAGGGCCCCGCGCCGAGCTCCACCTCGAAAGTGCCCACCGTCTCGGAGGTGTGGTCCGTTGAGGCGGCGCAGGTCGGGTGGCCGGCATTGCGGACGGTGAGGTAGGCGGATTCCGCCCCCGGGATGGAGGCGACCGCCAGCTCCGCAACCAGCCGGCAGGCCGCTTCCGGGGTGTAATCGGAGACGATGACCTGTCCCAGCTCCCTTGGCAGGCTGGGAGGTTCGAAGGAGTCCTCCACCA
>JAJCYF010000223.1 GCA_029263035.1 Actinomycetes bacterium | reverse complement strand
CTTCCCCAGGTTCGCCCGGGCCGCCGGCTGGAGCCTGCTGGTTCTGGTGGTGACCGGAGCCGAGGCGTTGTGGGCAAACATCGGCACCGAATTGTTCTCGAACCGTTACGGATGGGCGCTCACCGTCAAGCTGATCCTGCTGACCGCGGTGATCCTGCCCCTTGCCTGGGCCCACGACCAGAAGGTCCGGGACCAGCCGGCCCGGCTGGGTGACCCGAAGTTCGGGCGGACACTTCGGATGGAGGTGGGAGCCCTGGCGGGCGTGCTGGTGCTGGCCTCATCGCTGGCGGTTCTCAACCCGACCGCCGGGCGGGCTCCCTCGGGGCCGGGCGAAAGCGCCGAGGACGTGTTGAGCGCCGAGCCGGTGGCCGATGTGCAGGAGTGCGCCGGCCTCAACGTAGGCCAGGCCAACTGCTACCAGAACTACTTCTCGGACGTGATGAAAAAGCAGGACGCGGGAGCCGCGGTTGCAGAGATCCTGGAGCTGTCCGGCAGCGACCAGTACGTGGCGTCCCAATGCCACCAGGTAACCCACGACCTGGGACGTGAGGCCGCCGGGTACTACGACTCCCTGGGGGAAGCGCTCTCCTTTGAGGCCTCCGCCTGCTGGTCCGGCTACTACCACGGCGTGGTCGAGCAGCGGATGAGTGAGTACAACGACCAGGAATTGCTTGAGCTGATCCCCGGTGTCTGTGAGGACCCGGCCGAAGACCAGTACTCGTTCGTCCACTACAACTGCGTCCACGGCGTGGGGCACGGCATCATGCTGCGATTCGATGCCGACCTGTTCGCTTCCATCCCCTACTGCGAGAAGTACCGGGATCAGTGGGAGTTGAGCTCCTGCGTCTCCGGCGCCATCATGCAAAACGTGGTCTCCGCCCAGGAGGGCCACGCCGGAGCAACCTTCCGGGAGGGGGACCTGGTCTACCCCTGCAACGAGATCGCTTCCCAGTACAAGGACGAGTGCTTCGGCATGCAGACCTCCTACATCCTTTGGCAGTCCAACCAGGACCTGGCGAAGGGCTTTGAGATCTGCGACACCGTCGAGGACGGTTTTGCCGACGACTGCTACCAGAGCATGGGCCGGGACATAAGCGGCAACTCCCTACTCGACCCCGCCCAGGTGGTTGCCGGGTGCGCCCTCGGCAGAGCCACCCTGCGGGAGCATTGCATCGTCGGGGCGTCGCTGAACGCGGTATTCAACGATCACAACACCGACAAGGCAACCGAGCTGTGCGGGATGGTCGAGCCCGCCTACTCCCAGGCCTGCCTGGATGCCCGGGACCGAGCCGCCGCCTCCTTTTGAGGGCAGCCGTGTTGCCGTATCGGACCGTTCAACTTGGGACTGTGGTGTACTAAATCCATGGTTTCGGAACGAATGAACCGCTTCAGGTACCGCCTGAACACCCGGCGTTACGAGATGAAACGGGAAAATGCCCTCCGCATGGCCCGGCTGCGGTACCGCATGGACAACATGGCCGCCGGCGGCGTTATCAAGGTGACGCTCCTGGTTCTGCTGGGGGCAATGCCGTTCGTCCTCTACACGCTGATGCAACCGGACACCCCGACCACCGCCGAGGATCCGGTCAGCACCATAAGCCGCAATGTAGGTCCCCCGGCGCCTCTGGTGGTGCCGGTTCCAACCTTCAGCCCGACCCCTTCGCTGGAGCCGACGCCTACGCCTACGGCCTCCCCCACTCCTTCCCCCTCCCCAAGCCCGAGCCCCCAATGCTCCAACCGCCGGGACGACGACCGGGACGGTAGGGTCGACTTCCCGGCCGACAGGGGCTGCACCTCCCGCACCGACCGGACTGAATCCCCGGACCCAAGCCCCACCCCGCCTCCGGCTCCCGCACCTGCCCCTGCGCCGTCACCGACCTTCTCGTCTCCTCCACCGTCTCCTTCACCGCAGCCGCCGCAGTGCAGCGACGGCATCGACAACGATGGGGACGACAGAGTCGACTGGGCTGATCTTGGCTGCGACTCCCTCACAGACGACGACGAGTCGGGTCCGGCCACCCCCTCGCCGACGCCCCCGGAACCCACGCCCACTTCGACCGCAACCCCCTAGGCCCAATGCGGCAGAGCCGAAAGCACCGGCGTTGCCCCGGCCGCCGGTATAATTCGGCATCTCCAGAGAAACTCACCAGCTAGCTCGAAAGGCCTTTTCTGGAACCCACCGACCCCGAGGCGGACCAAGACCCTCAGGACAAACCCGGCACCAACCACGATCCCGATCGCGGCTCGGATCCGGCGGCCGAAGAGCCTGAAGCAGAGGCTCCGGATTCTTCATTCGCGCCCGAACCGGGTGCGGGGACCGCCTCCTTGTCGGACGACGATTACGAGTGGGAAGAGCCCGACGAACCGGTCGAGGCCGTGCCCGGGCCTCCGTTGAACGAGCCTCGCTCCCGGACGAGGAAGTTCGTCTATCTGGTCGTCGCCCTGCTGCCCTTCGTCGCCTTCATCCTGATGCTCCCCCGCGGTGGAGATGCACCCGAGGAGGAGGTAGAGCCCGAGCCGACCATGTCTCCCGCCGGGATTACCTCCACCACCGGGGTTCAGCTGGCGTTCCCCTTCGGCATGTCACCTCCCCCTCCCCTGGTGGAAAGCCCGTCCCCGGCGGAAAACTTCCCGTTGGAGGCCCCGGGCACCACGCAGTGCTCCGACGGAATAGACAACGACCGCGATGGCCGGGTTGACCTGGCCGACTCCGGCTGCTCCGGTAGCCGGGACAACACCGAGTCGCCGAACCCGGCGCGCAGGACGACCCCGCCTCCGCCTCCTCCGCCGGTTATGCCGCCCCCGCCGCCCGAGTTGCCAATTCCGGAGCCGCCTCCAACGCCGACCCCACCGGCACCAACCCAGGAGCCGACAAATCCGCCGCCCCCCATTCCCACGGGTCCGCCACCTTCGCCCTACTGCGAGCCGCCTTTCGAGGACCTCCCCGGTTGCCCCGGACGGGAGCAAGCCAGCGGCAGCGGCAACTGAATGGCGAGTTCGCGTCCGGAAAACGAATGACCATCGGTATACTGTCCGCCGGACCCGTACCGGCTATCCGAAAGGTCTAATCCTGAATTCCATGTCTGCTTTTGATGGTCTTTGCGCACCCACGGGTGGCCGCTCGTGAACCGGAAGCTCTATGCCCTCCGGGATCAGTTGCGCTACGCCACCGACCGCTTCGCGCGTCTGGACATTCCGCCCTTCGTAAAATTGGGGCTGTTGGTAGCCGTGGCGGTGCTGCCGTTCGCCGCGTTCGTGGCACTGCAAAGCGACCCCGAGCCCGAGTCCGATCCGGCGCCGGTCCAGCGGGCCATAGATACCAGCCAGCGGTTCCCTCTGGTTTTCCCCTTCGGCGGCAACCCGGATCCCGTCACGCCGGTAGAGCCCGAGGTCGTAGAGATGAGCCCCGGCCCGGAGCCGACCTCAACAGGGTCGCCGGCAGTGACCCAGTGCAACAACGGCCGGGACGACGACAGGGACGGCAAAACCGACCTCAGGGACCCGGGCTGCTCCTCACGTACCGACAGGAGCGAGTCTCCCGACCCCGCTTCGCCGAAGCCTGCTGCACCTAAAGCTCCGTCCCCTGCTGCACCTCAGGGCCCGACGCCTGCCGCACCCGCGGATCCGTCCCCTGCTCCACCTAAGGATCCGACGCCTGCTGCACCCACGACACCCGCACCTACGACTGCCGCACCGCCACCCAAGACACAGTGCAACGACGGCATCGATAACGACGGAGACGACGACATCGACGGGGAAGACTTTTCCTGCCGGAAGGGCTCTCACTGGAACAACGAGACGAGCGGAATCTCAGACAATTAGATGAATCGTTCGGATCCCAGGGGGTCCGCACGCGATGCGGCCCTGGTCGTTCTCCTGCGTTAGTTTCGGTGCGGTGTAGAAGGGGCCCGGCGCTTCAAGCCCGACACGGGCTACTTGGAACGCTTGAAGCGTTTACGCAGCTTCGCCGAGAGGTCCGGCGGCAGGATCATTCCGTTGTTCTGGCTCTTGATCACCTTGACCAGCTTCACTGCCAGCAGAGACAGCAGGACAAAGATCACCACCTGGCCCACCAGTATCAGGGTGAGCCAGCCTGCCGAAAGACCCTCCACTGCGCTCCCCTATCCTTCGAACGAAGCGATGGCTGCCTCGTAGCCGGCAGCCTGCTCCGGGGTCAGCACGTGGCCCAGGCGAAGGAGGACGACCCCGTTGTTGTACTGGTACTCGGGAAACGCTGCCGGGAACTGCTGGCGCGCAAGGTCCAGCGCCTTCTTGCGGTCCTCCAGCTCGGCGGTGGACGGGAAGACCTCAACGATACCGCCCGAGTTCTGGAAGCTGATCACGTCCTGTCCTTCCTGAAGGACCAGAGGCAATCTGGAGTCCTGGAAGATGGCCTTGCCGACGTACTGGCCCGGACGGCCCAACCGGCTGACCGGGTCGGTCTCGGCGTTGTAGACGTCAACCCGTCCAATGGGCATCCCGGCGGCCTTCAGGTGCTCGACGACTGCGCCGGAATCTATCTCGCTTGTGCCGCCTGCTCCCGCGCCTTCTCCGGGGGTCAACAGCTCGAAGTCATCATCCTCGGTGGGAGCATTCTGCCGGCAGGCGACTGCCAGGCAGAGCAACATTAAGCCGATCATGATGCGAAGAAGGAACTTACCGGAGAACAGACCCATCACCCCACTTAACGATTGCCGGGCAGGTGCGCCGGACGGCGCCGCCACGAGTACACATTAGCCGCATTCCAAGACGAACAAAAAATCAGGCCCAAGCAAGCTCTTAAAGCTTGCTTGGGCCTGATCGAAAGCTGCTTACAAGGCCGGTAAAGACCTTAGCCCAGGAGACCTCCGAGGCCGCCGCCGCTGAGGATGCCGCCGCCCAGGAGTTCATCCAGGTCGAGGTCCAGGTCCTCCAGCAGGTCGCTCAGGACCGTGCTGCCGCCCAGGACATCGTTGAGCACGTCACCCAGGTCCAGCACATCGGCCAGGTCCAGGTTCAGGTCGGGGTTGCTCAACAGGCAACCGAGAAGACCTGCATCACACACGTCGTTCACACCGGTGGTGTTGGTGGGAAGCGGGATGATGGTGATGGTCGGGTTCGGGGTGGGGATGATTACGTTGCCCCCGCCGATGACCGTCGGGGTGCAAACGGTTCCGACGCAGTTGAAGGTGCCTGCGCAGGCAAGGTTGCCGCAGTCGAGGTCGATGTCGCTCTCGTTGGTCGAGTTGCCGTTGGCGGTAGCGCCGTTGGGACCAGCAACCGCAGCAGAGGTGCTGCTGCCGGTGCTTTCCATGTCCAGGCTGTCCGCGCCGCCTGCAACCTGAACGCCGGTTGCGCCCACACCGCTGGTGGTGGTGCTGGCCGTGTGGCCCCCGGAGGTAGCCGTGGAGGTGCTCTGCGTGCTGCTGTTGTTGTTGACCACAATGGTCTGAGCTTGAGCCACAGCAGGCACAAATAGTGCTAGTGCTGTCCCAAGGACAAACACCATTATTTTCATTCTCGTCATTCGTCTACCTCCCCAAGAACCACAATTTCAAAGTTAATCAGCGCAAGTGCATGTTGGCGCAATCCTCGCACGTTGCCTGTCCATATTCAATGCATATTCATTGAGTAATGTATCGGACTCCTCAACTACCCAAACTTCTAGAGACCGAACCTTTTTCAACCGACCCTTTTCTATCACAGTTGAGGGGTCCGCTACCGGCGATTCCGACCGCCTGCCGCCCGTCCGATCGAGAAAATTACACACCTGAACTTTTGCCGGCAGATCACCCGGCGAACAATTACCACTGTGGGTGCTGGACCGGCCGCGATGCGCTAATTGATCGGTGACAAATCTGCGAAACGTGCGATTTAGTGGCCTTAGATGCTTGGACTGGGAAGGCGCCTAAAGAGTATGCTTCAGCCAGTGGCTTCGGCTACCAACCTGGACCTACTGGGTCCGGGCCAAAGACAAACTCAAATTTCAATTTCGCAGGTCCTGACGGAAGGGGAGCAGATGCAGCCCAAGTTGAAGCGAAGCCGCCTGGTTCTATTGTCGCTGATGGTGTGCGGGGCTCTGTTCTTCGCAGCTCCCGCCATCGCGCAGGCAGTGCTCGGCACCTTTACCACCAACAGCACCGGCAGCTTCTCCGGAGCGGTGACCATCCCCGCCGGAACCGCACCCGGTCTCTACGACCTCATTGCCACCGGGACCGGACCGGCAGCCTCGCCGTACCCCCCGACCTCGGGCGGCCTATCGGTTTCCCGCACGGTCGTTGAAGCCGGCGACAGCATCACCGTCGCCGGATCCGGCTTTGCCCCCAACTCCTCCGTGGTCGTCAGCCTGAGCGCACGGGTCTCCGCAGCTTCCATGCAGATCGCACAGGTCAACCGTGTGCTCACCGCTCGCATCCGGGTGGTCGCCGAAGGCACCGGCACCGGCGGCGGCGGCACGGTCATCATCAACAACGACAACCGGGTGAGCTGCGTCAGCAACGCCACCGCCACCGCAGCGGCTTACACCATCGCTCAGACCGGTAGCGTGAACATCAACAACAACAACACCGCCAACTGCGAGTCGACTGCCAGCGCAGTCAAGAACATCGAGACCACTCCGGTAGCCAAGCCCGTCACCAAGACCCTTGCCCGCACCGGTGTCGACGCCCTGCCGCTTCTGGCAGCAGCACTCGCCACCATCCTGCTGGGATCGGTCCTGTTGAGCGCAGGCCGCCGCCAGGGTCGCTTCGAGGGCTCGCTGCGTTCTGCGTAGCACCCCCCTCGCCGCAGCTATAATCGAACAGCTTCGAACGCGCCCGAAGCACGAAACGCTAAGGCGAAAGGGCGTAGACCTTGGAACTTCGTGACTATCTGCGCATCCTGTGGGGACGCCGCTGGCTGATAGCCCTGTGCCTGGCCCTCGCGGCGGGAACCGCCCTAGGCTTCTCGGCCCGGATCACCCCCACCTACGCCGCTACGGCGAAGGTTTTTGTCGGACCCCGGACGGTGGAGAAGAATGACGCCGCCGGGGTTCTGCAGGAGCTGACCGCTTCCCAGCAGTACGTCACCTCCTACGCGGAGATTCTCAAGAGCCGTCCCCTGGCCGAGATCGTCGTCGAAAAGACGGGTGCCCCCATCACCCCGTCCGAGCTCAGCGAGAAGACCGACACCAAGATCCTGCCGGACACCCGGCTGATCGAGGTCACGGTCACCGACACCAACGCCTCCCGGGCCCAGACCTACGTCAACCAGATGGTCGACTCCTTCGTGACCGACGACGGCAACCTGTTCGGCGGAGGCGGAGCCATCACCGCCTCGGTGTTCGAGCCGGCGCTGAAACCGGTCGACCCGGTGAGTCCCAAGCCGATGCAGAACGGGGTAATCGGCGGCCTGCTCGGGCTGATGCTCGGAGTGGGCATCGCTTTCGTCCTGGAGCAGCTGGACACGACACTGCGCAATAAGGAGGACGTGGAGAAGATACTCGCCCCGGTTCCGGTGATCGCCACCATCCCCCTGTCGCCCACCGGCAAGGAGCGGTCGCTGTTCATGGAGTCGGATACAAACTCGCCCCAGGCGGAAGCCATCCGTATTCTGCGGACCAACATCCAGTTCTTCTCGGTCGACCGGCCGGTGAACCGCGTCCTGGTCACCAGCCCGTTCGCCGGCGACGGGAAGACCACCGTGGCCTCCAACCTGGCGGTGGGTATGGCGGCGGTCGGGTCTTCGGTCCTGCTCATCGAAACCGACCTTCGCAAACCGGTTCTCAACAAGATGTTCGGCGGCCCCCAGTCCCCCGGCCTGTCCGACGTCCTTTCGGGCCAGTCGTCACTGTCGGATGCCATAAGGCGGACCCGTATTCCCAACCTGTCGATCATCGTCGCCGGGCCCACCCCGCCCAATCCGTCGGAGCTGTTGGGCTCCGAGCGGATGGCCGACCTGATCAACACCGTCTCCACGATGGTCGACATCGTCATCCTGGACACGCCGCCGGCGCTGCCGGTAACCGACGCCGCAGTGCTGGCACCGCACACCGACGGTGTGATCCTGGTGGTCCGTGCCGGCCAGACGCACGCCCACAAGGCGCTGGACGTCATCAAGAACTTCGAACGCCACGAGGTGCGGGTGCTGGGTGTCGCAATCAACGGCGTGGAGCGGGAGATGGACGGCGGCTACTACTACCGCTACACCTACAGCCGGGACGACGATAAGGGCGGTGCCGGGCGCAAGCGGAACCGCTCCGACTCCGAGTTCGACGACCTGGTGACGCCCAAGGTGCGCCCGGCACACCGGCCGGCCGCCCCCAAGGCAGCGCCGCCACCCTCCGAGCCCCGGGCCAACGGCGCACCCGGTCCTGCGTTCCGCCCCGACCGGGTCCGTCCGGGGGTCAAGCCTCCGTCCCGCCGGGCGGGCAAAAGTGCAGATGAGGCGCGCAACGCCGCCTTTCGGGCCAAGCTGCGAAGCAGCCTGGGTGAAAATTCCGACGAGGAAGACTACCGCTAGACCGAGCTAGGTCGCCGATTCCTCCCGGTCGTCCTCCGCTCCGCCGAAATCGGCAAGCTCCACATCTTCGCCATCAACCTCCGCCACGTCCGCCACGCCGCCCCTTCGCCGGCCCCTGCGTCGGCGCCGGCTGGGACGCACCCGCGCCGGCGGCACATCGGCTTCATCGGCCTGCGGCCTTTCGGCAACAACCGTTTCAGGCTTGACCTCGATCTGGGGGTCGGTGTGCTCTTCGGCGGCGGGGACCTTGATGATGAGGCGGTACTCCTGGGGGGTCGTCGGGACGCCATACTCGCTCTGCAGGGCGCCGATCAGCTCGTCCAGGTCGGTTCCGTCGGGAGGCAGGGTCTTCAGGCTGGTGGGCAGGGAGCTCATCGAGTCCAAGACCGAAACCTCGCGGCTCGCACGCCCGTGCCCCCGCCGTCTTCCGGAGGACCGGCCCTCGCGGGGCTCAACCTCCTCCCGACCGGGTTCCGGCCGGTGTTCGGGGCTGCCGGGCCCGCGACGGCCTCGCTTGCCCCTGCGGCGGCGCCCTCCCCTGGACACCGCTAGGCCGGTTGGCGGTCCTCGAAGGGAACCGTGTTGGCGTCCCTCCAGAGCCGCTCGATGCCGTAGAACTCGCGCTCTTCGGCGTGGAAGATGTGAACCACGATGTCCAGGTAGTCGAGCAGAACCCACCGGTTGTCCTTCTCGCCCTCGCGACGGTAGGTCTTGACCCCGTTCTCGAGCATCTTGCGCATTACCTCATCAGCAATCGTCTTCACCTGGCGCTCGGTGTTGCCCGAGCAGATCACAAAGTAATCCGTGATCCCGATCAGTGGTTCCACTTCCAGAATGAGAATGTCGCCGGCCTTCTTGGCCGACGCTGCCTCCGCTGCAATAAGCGCCTTGGAACGGGATTCAGTGTGGATTCGCATCACCCCTTCAATGAATAACTGGTACTCCTAGCATAGCCAGCCTTAACCGCTTCCGGGAGTCAGTCAAGGTTTGCGGTACAACCCTCGCTGCTCGATGAACTCCCTGACCTCCCGGGGGAGCAGGTAGCGAATGGTGCGGCCTTCGGCCACCCTTTGCCGGATGTCCGTGGACGAGATGGCCAGCGCGGGAATCTCCATCACACTCACCCGGTCCCGGAACAGTCGCCGGTGCTCTTCGCTCAACGAATAGCTCGGGCGGTTCGCAGCGATGAAGTGCGCCTCGTCCAGAACCTCCTCCGGGTCCTTCCAGGTGAGGATCTCGGCCACGGCGTCGGTTCCGGTGATGAAAAACAGCTCGGTGGTCTTCCCGTAGAACGCCCTGAATGCCCGGAGGGTGTCGACGGTGTACGTGGGGCCACCCCGGTCGATGTCGATACGGGAGACCGAGAAGTCGCAGTTGGACGCGGTGGCGATCATGGTCAGCAGGTAACGATCCTCGGCCGGAGAGACTCCCCTTTTGTGCCAGGGCTGCCCGGAGGGCACAAAAAGCACCTCGTCCAGATGAAACTGCATCCGCGCCTCCTCGGCGCAGACCAGGTGACCGTTGTGGATGGGATCGAAGGTCCCACCCATGATGCCGATGCGGCGGACCTCTTGCGGGTCGGTCAACTTACCACCGGCGGCAGGGGCCCGGTGGTCTCCTCCCCCGGGTCGTAGGGTTCCGGCTCGGGCTCGGGCTCCCCCAGCAGCAGCGAGGTGACCAGCCGGTAGACCTCCTCCGCGCGAGGAAGGTAGGTAAGCGTCGCCAGCTTCAACTGCTCCCCGGCGGCGTCCAGCTTGAGGTCTCCGTAGCCGAAGACACGGCCAAGGATCGACCGGCTAAAGCTCGTCTCCGCCACCCGGGCCAGCCGCACCGCACTCACCTTGACCGATAGGATCCCCTCCAACAGCAGGACCCGTTCGTCGGTGATCACGTAGTAGGACTTCCACCAGACCGTCGCCTTGTACACCAGGTAGCCGGTCATCGCCACCGACAGATACAGGGTCACCTGGTCCACGAACGGGATCGGGTTACCCTCGGTTAGTACGAAGGATATGAGCCCCACGGCGAGCAGGGTCCCCAGCCAGATCAGCACCGGCTTCATCAACAACACCGGGTGCCTTCGGGTGGTCCTGAGGATTCGCTCTCCGGGCGCCAGGTAACGGCTGACTCCACGGAGGCGGGGATTTTTCGGCATACCGGGCTCTTTCGGGTAGCGGAACGTAGATTTTCATTTTCTAGAATAGAGAGTCGGACGAGTGAAACCACGCAATCGCCCCCGCCCCGCTGTTGTCCTGCTGCTGGTGCTGGCCGTACTGCCGGCGGCGTGCGGCCGCTCCTGGGAGGACGGGACAAGCAGCGAGGAGCTTCCGCAGGGAACTTTGGAGATCGGGGACAACGACCCCCTGGTCCTCCAGGTGGATCTGGCCCTCAACAGCCGGACCCAGGCGCAGGGCCTGATGGAGGTGGAGGAGATCCCGAACGACTACGGGATGGTGTTCTTATGGTCGGACACCGGTACCCACTCGTTCTACATGAAGAACACGCTCATCCCCCTGGACATTGCGTGGTGGGACGAGGACGGGCGCATCGTTGACATCCAGACCATGCAGCCGTGCACCGAAGACCCGTGCCAAACCTACGTTCCGGCGGCGGAGCACATTGGGGCGGTGGAGGTGAACGCCGGCCTGCTGGAGGCGGCCGGGATCGAGGTGGGAGACCCGGTCAGGTTGACCAGGGCTTAATGCCGCAGGTGCCAGACATCGGGGGCCACCAGCTCGTCGGCGGCGGCCGGTCCCCAGGTACCGGCCGGATAGGACTCGGTGGGGGTCTTGACCAGAATCTTCTCGACGATCTGCCAGGAACGCTCAATCTCATCGGCCCGGGTGAACAAGGTGGCGTCGCCCAGCATGGCGTCAAGGATCAGACGCTCGTACGCCTCGGCGGGGGCGCTCATGAACGACTCGTCGTAATCGAAGTCCATATCCACCGGCTTGACCTTCATGTCCGGTCCCGGGACCTTGGCGCCGAAGGTCAGCGTGATGCCCTCATCGGGTTGCACCCGGATGGTCAGATGGTTGCGCTCGGGACGGTCCAGGCCGGACTCCTCGAACAGCATGTGGGGGGCGCCGTGAAAGAAGACGGTGATGGTTGTAGCCCGGCTGGGCATTCGTTTGCCGGTCCTGAGGTAGACCGGGACCCCGGCCCAGCGCCAGTTGTCGATGCTGACCTTCATGGCGGCAAAGGTTTCGGTCTGCGAGCCCGGCTCCACGCCGGCCTCCTCCAGGTAGCCGGGCACCGCCCGGCCGTCGACGACGCCGGAGGTGTACTGGCCTCGCACGGTCTCCGCCGGGTCGATCGGGCGCACCGACCGGAGCAGCTTGACCTTCTCGTTGCGGATCGACTCGGCGTCGAAAAGCGCCGGAGGCTCCATCGCCAGGGTGGCCAGAAGCTGCAACATGTGGTTCTGGACGATGTCCCGGACGGCCCCGGCCCCCTCGTAGAAGCTCCCGCGTCCCTCCACGCCAACCGCCTCGGAGACGTCGATCTGAACCGACTCCACGTAGCTGCGGTTCCAGATGGGCTCGAACATGCCGTTGGAGAACCTGAAGACCAGGATGTTCTGGACGGTTTCTTTACCCAGGTAGTGATCGATCCGGAAGATTTGCCTCTCCTTGAACACCCCGTGGAGCACCGAGTTCAGGTCCTCGGCGGTCTGTTGGTCGTAGCCGAAGGGCTTTTCGACCACGATGCGTGCCCCGTCCGACATGTCCATCTCGCCGATGCAGTGGGTGATCTCGGGGAACGCCGAGGGCGGGGTGGCGCAGTAGTACAGGCGTCCCCCCTGGGTGCCGTGCTCGGCGTCGACCTCCTCCAGGTACTTGCGGAACTCCACCCACCGCTCGGGGTCGCCATAGCCGCCCGAGAAGTAGTCGAGGTGCTCCTTGAACGGGCCCCAGTAGCGTTCGGCGATGCCGGAGCGGCTGTGCTTGGACACCGCATCCCGCATGTTGTCGCGAAACTCGTCCCGGGTCATCGGCGTGCGCGCGAAGCCCACGACCGCAAAGTTGGCCGGCAGCAGGTTCTCCCGGTACAGGTTGTACAGCGCCGGGATGGCCTTGCGCTGGGTCAGATCTCCGGACGCACCAAAGATGACTATGACCTGGGGGTCGGGTCGCTCTAGACCCATACCGGGCCTTCCCGGAATTCCCGCCGGCTAGACAGGGGCGAGCGCGCTGACCGTGATGTCGATGGGCTCGGTCCGCATCTCGTCGACCACCAGGACCAGCTGACACGTGCCCGGCGAAAGCGGGATCCGCTCATCGACATGGCTCGTGTGCGAGGTGGTGGACTGAAGGCCCCGGATGAAGATCTGCCGGGGCTCGCTGGCGTAGACCTGCTTGCCGTCCGACAGAAGCAGGTACTGCTCGAAGTAGTACCCCTGTACGCCCGAGTAGGCGCGCTCCAGCGTGAAGGGAAGGCTGAGCGATCCGTCCAAAAGGATGCCCGCGCCGTCGGGTTTGTCGTCCGGTGTAACGCGAACACTCAACAGTTGCACATTGTGTTGGCCCATTTACTCCTCGTTGTTTGATGTTTTGTGAGGATGATAACCACTGGACCATGTCAATCCCTTTACCTCGAGGGTCGCGGCGTCCTCCACGGTCACGTTCTTACCTGTCCGGTCCCCCATACAACGTAACCGGAGGAGGTTAATTCCCTTAGCCCGAGGGGTCCCCGGGCGTGCAGTTTTTGTGTCGAAATCCCTATCTCAGCGCCGTAGCCGAACTGGCCCCCGTCGCTGAACCGGGTGGAGGCATTCACGAACACGGTTCCCGAATCCACCCTCCTGGTAAACATCTGCGCCGCTTCCGGATCGTCGGTGACGATGGCTTCCGCGTTGGATGTTCCCCAGCGGTTCACGTGCTCGATGGCCTGGTCGATGCCGTGCACAACCTTGACCGCCAGCACCAGGTCGAGGTACTCGGTGCCCCAATCCCGCTCGGTCGCCGGCACCGCGGAGGGCCACAACTTCTGCACCGCCTCGTCCCCCCGGATCTCGACTCCGGCGGCGGTCAGCGCACCCAGCGCCACCGGCAGCCAGCTTCCGGCCATGTCTGCATGGACCACCAGCTTCTCGGCGGCGTTGCAGACACTGGGCTTGGAGGTCTTGGCGTTGACGATAATGTCGGTAGCCATCTGGGGGTCGGCCGCCCTGTCGACGTAGACATGACAGTTGCCGTCCCCGTCGATGATGTAGGGGACCGTGGCGTTTTGTTCAATCGATGCGATGAGCGCCGGCCCACCGCGGGGGATGATCAGGTCGACCAGGCCCTTCAGCTGCATGAGCTCTACCGCCGACTCCCGGGAGGTGTCGGTGACCAGCTGAACCGAGTACTCCGGAAGCCCGGCTGCGGTGGCAGCCTCCACCAGGATCTTTGTGATGCAGACGTTCGTGCGCAGTGCCGACGACGAACCTCTCAAAAGGACCGCGTTGCCGGACATGATGC
The DNA here is from genome assembly GCA_029263035.1 of Actinomycetes bacterium. Lineage (GTDB taxonomy): Bacteria > Actinomycetota > CADDZG01 > JAHWKV01 > JAHWKV01 > JAJCYE01. The sequence continues at coordinate 5,547 of JAJCYF010000223.1, read as the reverse complement.
ACAGCCCGGCCACATCGGCAGTGACGTTGGGCCGGGCCTCGTAGATGACCGAGACCACCCCGATGGGGCGGCGGACCTTCTGGATCTTCAAGCCGTTGGGCCGGGTCCACTCCTCCACGACCTCGCCGACCGGATCGGGCTGCTCGGTGATAGTTCGAAGTCCTCCGCTCATGGCGGCCAGCCGGCCCGGCGTGAGAGTAAGGCGGTCGATCAGCGCTTTGGTCATCGCCGGGCGGGCGGCTTGGACGTCCTCGGCGTTGACCGCAACCAGGCGGTCGGAGTTGGCGTCCAGGGCGTCGGCCATCTCCAGCAGTGCGGTGCGCCGGATGGCGCCCGGGGTCTGCGCCAGGATTGCCGAGGCGTCCCGGGCGCGCTCCCCCAGAGTCCGGATCGAGACGTCGCTCACATCAGCACCATCTGGTCCCGGTGGATGACCTCACGTTCGCCCTTGGTGCCGGCGATCTGGGCCAGGATCACCGAGTCGTATCCGACCAGGCCCTTGGCGACCACCTCGTCCCCCACGCTGACCACCTCCACTGCGTCTCCCGCCTTGAACGTTCCCTCCACCATTTTGACCCCCGCCGCCAGCAAACTCTTCTTGCCCTCGGTGAGGGCGGCCACCGCCCCGTCGTCGACGACAATGCGTCCCCGGGACTGCTGCGCCCAGGCAATCCACAGCTTGCGGGCCTGGACCTTGTTCGGGCGGGCCTTGAAGAAGGTTCCGACGGGTTCGCCGGCCACCGCATCCAGGACCACATCCTTGCGCCGGGCGGAGGCAATCACCACCGGGACGCCGGAGAAGGTGGCCATCCGGGCTGCCTCGAGCTTGGACGCCATGCCTCCGGAGCCCAGCGAGGAGGTGCCGATGGCGGTTTTCATGAGGGCCGGGGTGATCTCGTCGACCCGCTCCACCAGCTCCGCCCCCTCGTCGTCCGGGTGGGAGGTGAAGACCCCTTCGACGTCGGAGAGCATCATCAGCAGATCGGCGCTCACCAGGTTGGCCACCAGGGCGGCCAGACGGTCGTTGTCGCCGTAGCGGATCTCCTGGGTGGCCACCGTGTCGTTCTCGTTCACGATCGGTACGCAGCCGAGCTCGAAAAGCCGGTCGATCGTGTGTTTTGCGTTCAGGTAGTGGCGGCGCTGAATCATGTCGTCCTGGGTCAAAAGAATCTGGCCGACCGTGATGCCCTTTGACCCCAGCAGCGAGGCGTACAGGTCGATGAGGCGCCTCTGACCGACGGCAGCGGCCGCCTGCAGCCCGGGCATGTCCGCCGGCCGGCCGGCGAGGCCGAGCGCCTGCATCCCGGCGGCGATCGCCCCGGAGGAGACGATCACGCAGTGAATGCCCTGGGTGTTGAGAACCGCAACCTGGTCGGTGACCTTGCGGATGCGACGGCGGTCCGGTTCCCCGTCGGGGCCGGTGAGTGAGGTGGTCCCCAGCTTCACCACCACCCGGCGGATTTTCACCGCCGGCCCCTTTTGACCTTCGTCTCTCCCTCGATGTCGTAGGCCTCCAGCGGCGCCGAGCCCTTGGGCCACCAGCTGAAGACGGACTTGCCGATCCTGACCTCGTCGCCGTGCTCCGCCCCCGCCTTGCCGAGCAGGTTCTCTACCCCCGCCCGGTCGATGCGGTTCTGCAGGTAGGCCACCGCCTCCGGGTTGTTGAGGTCGGTCATGGCCACCCAGCGCAGCAACGAGCCGCCGGTCACCCGCCAGCCGCTGCCCTCCCGCTGCACCTTGATGGGGTCGGAGGTGGTCTTGAACAGCTCGAAGCCCTGCGGACGGGATCGCTCCTCCCGGTAGTCGGTGACCACCTGGGCAAGCCGTTTGGTGAGCGGGTAAAGCCCGGTGCCGTCGGACGCCGAGATGATGAATGCGTCGATACCCCGCCCGGCGAACGCCGCCCTGACCTCCTCGGCCCGGTCCTCGCCGGCCACGTCGACCTTGTTGAGGGCCACGATCACCGGCCGCTCGGCAAGGTCCTCCCGGAACTTGCGCAGCTCCTCGGAAACGGTGTCGAAGCTGTCCAGGGGATCACGTTCGGCGGCCGCCAGGTCGATCAGGTGCACAAAGGCTGCCGAGCGCATGGCGTGCCTGAGGAATTTGAGCCCCAGGCCCTTGCCCTCGGCCGCTCCCTCGATCAGGCCGGGGACGTCGCAAACCGTAAAGACCATGTCACCGCTGCTGACCACCCCCAGAGAAGGCTCCAGGGTGGTGAACGGATAGTCGGCCACTTTGGGCCTGGCCTCCGAGAGGGACCCGACCAGCGTCGACTTGCCGACGTTGGGCAGCCCGATGATGGCGACATCGGCGATCATCTGCAGCTCAAGCCGCAGCCAGTACTCCTGTCCCGGCTCACCGAGCTCGCCGAAGCTGGGAGCCCGGCGTTGGGAGGAGACGAACTTGGCGTTGCCCCGCCCGCCCCGGCCGCCCTTGGCGACGATAATCCGGTCGCCGGGAGACGCCAGGTCGGCCAGGACGCCGCCGTTGTCGTCTTTGATCAGGGTGCCCGGAGGAACCTTGAGGATCAGGTCCGGGGACCCCGCGCCGGTGCAGTTGTTCCGGGCGCCCTGCAGGCCGGCCTTGGCAATCTGGTGGGGGTGGTTCTTCAGCCACGCCAGGGAGTTGACGCCGGTGTCGGCCTCGAGAATTACCGATCCGCCGTTGCCGCCGTTGCCGCCGTCGGGTGCGCCCCGGGGCTGGTACTTCTGCTTGTGGAACGAGACGGCACCATTGCCTCCTTTACCGGAGGCGACGTAGATGTGTGCTTCATCGACAAGCATGGGTTACCACCTAAGAAAGAGAAACCTAAAAGAAAAGTGTAGGTGCCGCAGCCTCCCAAAAGGAGGAGGGGACTAGCTTTCTTCTGGTGGGATGACGCTAACCAGGTGCCGGTTGGCGCGGTGGTGATACTTGACGGCGCCGTCCGAGAGGGCAAAAAGCGTGTCGTCCTTACCTTTGCCGACCAGAACGCCCGGGGGAATACGGGTGCCGCGCTGGCGAACCAGGATGGATCCGGCGGTGACAACCTGCCCGCCGAACACCTTTACCCCCAGACGCTGGGCGTTGGAGTCTCTGCCGTTACGTGACGCCGAGGCGCCCTTTTTGTGTGCCATTACTTCTCCACGGTATCAGAATCGGGGGTGTCGGACGCCTTGGCCGGCTCGGCCTTTTCAGCCTTCTTCGCCTTGGTACCGCCGATCGAGGTGATCTCGATCATCGAGTACTGCTGGCGGTGGCCGGTCTTGGAGGCGTACCCGGACTTGTTGCGGTACTTGAAGACGGTGATCTTGTCACCTTTGGTGTCACCGACCACCTTCACGCCGACCTTGTAGTCGGCGAGCTTGTCCGCACCCGAGATTGCGTTGCCGCCGTCGTCGACAACAAACAGCGGCGTCAGCGTCAGGGTGGGGTCATCCCCCTTGATCTTGAGGCGTTCGACCTCAATCACATCACCGGCGGCTACCTTGTACTGCTTACCGCCCGTTCTTATGACCGCGTACATGAAAAGACCTCTTTTTCCTTGTTCCCGGGCGCGAGCCAAACCGAATGAGGGCCCGACGATGCCGGATGGATTCGCTACAGCATACCAACCGCAGCCAAGAGGCGCTTTTCGTTCGGGTCTACGGGAGGCGCGGGAGGATGTAGTTGGCCAGGAAGTACAGGATGATCAGCGTCATCACCAGGATGAATCCGTACTTCACCAGGGCGTATCCGGCCAGACCGTCGTTCGGGGACGACGAACGGACGACCCTGCGCTGGGCGGGCTCCTCCACAACACGACGCTCGACTACGGGCTCTTCAACAACACGACGGCGAACAGGCTCTTCTTCGTAGATGGGCATTTTCGAGATTCCTCCTAAAGGGGGCTAATTCCGAAGGCGCTTCTACCCAGTTACGGGGTAAACCAACCGCAGCCGTGCCTGTTCGCCGCACGGACCGTTGATTAGTTCAAGTCCTGAAGAACCACTCCCCGGCCCTCGCAGGGCTCGCACTTTTGGGAGAAGGCCTCCAGCAGGCCCTCGGATACCTTCTTGCGGGTCATCTGCACCAGGCCCAGCTCCGACACCCCGTACACCTGGGTACGGGTCTTGTCCCGAAGCAGCGCCCTCTCGAAGGTGCGCAGCAGCTCGTCCCGGTTGCGTTCGTAGCCCATGTCGATGAAGTCGATGACGATGATGCCGCCGATGTCGCGCAGCCTTAGCTGCTTGGCGACCTCCTCGGCGGCCTCCAGGTTGGCGTGCAGGACCGTGTCCTCCAGCGTGGAGCGACCGACGTAGCGGCCGGTGTTCACGTCGATGACCGTCATCGCCTCGGTGCGGTCGATCACTATGTGGCCACCGGACTGCAGCCAGACTTTGCGGTCGATGGCTTTGCGGATCTGCTCGGTCACGTGGTACCGCTCGAACAGGGCCATGCTGTCGGTGTACAGCGACACCCGGTCGCCGAACTCCGGCGCCACTTCCTCCAGGTAGTCCCGGATCTGGTGGTAGGACTCCTCGCTGTCGACGATGACCTCCTCCACGTCGGCCGTGAACAGGTCACGAACCACACGGATGGCCAGCGGCGGCTCGGAGTAGATGAGCTTGGGCGGCTTGGCCCCCTCGATTCGCTCCGCCACCACACTCCAGATGCGGGGCAGCCGGGTCACGTCGCGCTCCAGGTCCACCTCGGAGGCCCCGACCGCGGCGGTACGAACGATCAGCCCGTGGCCGTCCGGACGGATCCGGTTGGCGATGTCGCGGAGCCGGCGTCGCTCGGCGTCCGCCAGGCGGCGGCTGATGCCCAGCGAGTCGCTGTTGGGAACCAGCACCAGGTACCTGCCGGCCAGTGATACCTCGGTCGTCAGCCGGGCGCCCTTGGACCCCATCGGATCTTTGGTCACCTGGGCGACCACGGCCTGCCCGGACTTCAGCAGGGTCTCGATCCGGGGAGCGGGCCCCTCGAGCTCCTCCTCGTAGGAGACCTCTCCCACATAAAGGACAGCGTTGCGGGCCTCGCCGATGTCCAGGAACGCCGCCTCCATACCGGGAAGCACGTTCTCCACCCGGCCGATGTAGATGTTGCCGACGATCGACTCATCCGCGTGCTTGGCGACGTAATGCTCGATCAGCTCACGGCCCTCCAGCACTCCGATCTGGCTGCGGGTGTCGCCGGTGGTGACCAGCATCTTGCGCGGCCCGAGTGGGGCGATGTGCTCCAGACGGGGCCTGCGGCTGGTACGGCGCTTGCGGCCCCGGGTGGAGGATGACGACGAAGAACCCTGGCGGCTCTCCCGGGTCTCCAACAAGGGTTCGGCTACCGCGGCGGAGCTTGCTCTGCCGCCCCGGCTTCCGTTGGAGTCCCCACCGGCATCGTCTGCCGAGTCGTCGCCGTTTCGGCCCGAGGACTGATCGCCGCCGGAGCCGGATCCGGAGCCGCGGCTGCGGGACCGCCGCCTGCGGGTTCGGGTGCGGGCGGTACCGGTTCCACCGCCCGGCTGGGTCTGGTCGCCGTCGCCCTCGCCATCGGAGCCGGCTGAGTCCCCGGCAGAGTCGGCCGCCGGCG
>JAJCYF010000222.1 GCA_029263035.1 Actinomycetes bacterium | reverse complement strand
CGGCGGCGAAGGCGATGGGTTCCAGGGTTCCCGCCGAGTGAATGAACACCGCCCGTTCCCCGGCAAAGCCGTCCAGCTCCCGCCGGACCGCCTGGTTCACGTCCGACCAGGAGCGCGGGTCGGCCAGGTCGGCCTGCACGTGCTCCAGCCCTTCTGCCGGACGGCGGCCGATCCCGATAACCCGGGAACCGGCCCAGGGCACACTGTCGGCCATCGCGCGCCCGATACCGCTGGTCGCTCCGGTGATCCAGATCAGGTTCTTGCTCATCAACCCATGCTAAACGCCCCGGGCCGCCGCCGGGTGGTCATGGGGTTCTGGGTCGCCGGGTCGGTCGCCCGGCGATTCAACGGCTACGCATGCACGGCCGAGTCGGGACGTTCCCGGAGTCGGGACGTTCCTCCGGGCCTTCGCCTCTCTAGGTGTCGGCCCCCACGAACACTTGCTGGCCGCTGCCCGACAGCTGCAGAAAACGCCCGAGTTGAACCCATTTACAACGGGCAACCGCCCCACCGTGGAGCGGGTAATTTCTCGTGTTGTCCGCAGAGGCGGACGTAAGGCCCGCTACCGTGGCAGAGTCAGGGTACAGACACAGTTGGAGCTGAAAGCTGCCGCCGAGATCCTCGCCCGAATGCTGCGGCGAGGGCTGACCGTTACCCCAGACGGGTGGCAAGTCGCCCGTTAGGGCCCAAAGGTCCTTACGGCACCATCAGAAATCACGCGCCAGCGGATCAAATTCCAGCCGATAAGGCCATCGGAAGGTCCGGATCGACCGGGGCGCCGGGCTCGGGCCTGGAAGACCCATTCTTCAGCAGCCTCCTGGCGGGCGACGCCGCAGAGAGGCCTAGCCGTCGACAGGGATCAGATGGAAGGCAGTTGCGAGGTAATAAATCTGCGCGCTAGCCAATTGGGCAAGAAGTACTAGTGGTGGTCCACTTATTGGAGCTCACACGATCGTAGTAGGTAACGCTCGCCCCGATCGCCAGATTGAACCAATAGCCCTCAAAACCGTAGCCGTTATAGATGCAGACTCGATGAGTATTCCCGTCGTTTCTAAAGTAGTCAGCCTTGTTGTCCCACCCGAAGGCTCCCCAGTTGCTGTTTGTGCCCTCAACGCCTCCCGTAGGATACGGAGGGAGAATGTTGTTGTCCTCAAAGCAGAGCCAACCAGGACTGTAGCTCATACAGTCATGAGCAATGGCTGGTGATGCAAGTGCAACCAATCCCAGCACTGAAGCCAGCGAGGCCACTGCCAGCGTCGTGGCGGCACGGCGGACTCGAAATCCCTGCGAATGTTGTAAAGAGCTTGCTGTTGAATGGTCGCCGATGCGCTTCCCCCGCGTAAGTGCCTGGGTCATCTCCTTGGCCTCCTAACGTTGCGTGACTTCGGTTAGTTTCGATTACGACGAAAAACCCCATTACCTGGGGTAGGTGGTGCCGAAGAATGCGAGATCTACGCATGCTGTCGGAAAGAATTCCCGTGGCTGCGTTTGCTGAGCGGTGCGTAACCCTTTGAGCAATAGACCATTCTGCTCGCAGATTGTTGACGCACCGCTCAGCACCGATTCCTAGTTGCTAGGTCGTTGACCGGGCCGGTCAACGACCTCTGAGCCGATTCGAGCCCGGAGCAGTTGTATGGTGCCCTTCTTAACCTCATATCGTTCACCGTCAACCTCGAAGGTTTTATCTGTGGCGGCAACGGTTCTTTCGCCCAGGTACTCATAGCTTTCCCGGTCCAGTAGTACCTCCTCATGCAACCAGCCGTTCTGAACACGGCCGATGGCGATGGCTGGTCTGCCTGCCACATCTACGGCTTCTTCTACAAGGGCTACCCCCGGGACCCGCTGAAGTGCGCGATAGACAGCCGCCTCCAGGTCCGGGGGAAGGATGCTGTACCGCATGAGCGTGACCAGCTGGCTGTAGATGATGTCATCTCGGCGGCTGGCCTCGATTGGGGACTTTTGGCCTAGCGCTGACATGGCCCATTCGACTAGGGCTTCCGGGTCTGTCGGAATGGAGGCGAGTGTTTCGTAATCAACCGGCGGGTAGCTCGACATAACGCCGTCGGGGATATCGGGCAAGGGATCTGGGATTCCCTCCTCGTAAATGTAGGAGTACCCGTTGCCTCCCGACACCACGGTACCAACACTTACGTGCACATGAACGCGACCATCGTCTCCAATGTACGCCGAACGCCTTCCATCGCCTCTCGTCCATGTCTCCTCTTGATAGGTTTGCAGAGAACCTCCGGTAGCAAAGCCACCCGGGCCGTCCGCGGGAGCCGCCTTCTCGTGCTTCAGATAGATCCATTGACCCGGTTTAGGCGGAACGAATTGATTCCCTTCTGCGGCCACTGCCGCCCTCTCCAAAGCCTCTGAGGCGTTAGCGACTGGGCCCAGCGCGATTCGAGTTCGCTCGCCGGTTTCACCTTGGTCGGTGACGCCGAAATTGGGAAGTAAATTGATACCAACAGTCAGAACCAACGCTGCTAAGCCGGCCGTTGCGAGCTGAAAAGGCAAAGACAAATGCCTATTGCTCTTGGAGACGTTGGAAATCTGCTCCTGGAGCGCCATCAATGCCTCCTGCTTTATGGCTCGTGACGGCGGATCTGGCATGTCCCAACGCTCCCTCAAAGTGTGCAACTCATTCATGGTGCTCGGTCTCCCTCCCGTTATTTCGAAGTCGTTCTTAGTTCCGCGCGCAGGAGTCTCCTGGCCCGGTGAAGTCTTGATCTAGCCGTTCCGGCGGGAATTCCCAAAGCTCGCGCAGCGTCTTCGCAAGACAGCTCTGCCCAAGCAACGAGAAGTAGCACTTGGCGATCGCGTTCCGCCAGCTGACTTAAGGCTGACGCGAGGTACTTGCGCTCGGAATTCGCCTCTAAGAGTGAATTGATCTCATTCTCATTGCCGTGGCATTCGGTCGGCGAAAGCTGCTCGGCACGCGACATTGCGCGATACCTTCTCTCCTCAGCTCTTCGGTGACGGCTCACCAAATTGGAGGCAATCCCAAAAAGCCATGGAGCGGCGCACGGGACCTTGCTCTTGTAGCGGGCTCGCTTGTCGAAAGCTACGAGAAAAGTTTCCGCGGCCAAGTCATCCGCAAGGGTCCTGCCGATTCTCCGCGCAAGATACGTGTAAATCTGGTCGAAGTACCTCTCGAAAAGCTCAGAAAAGGCATCCGGATTCTGTAATGAGCAGGCGATGACGGCCGCATCTGTGGGTTCGCTACGTCCGACGGATGAATGCGCACCATCTGCAGTGTCGAGAAACTCGTTATTGAGACTAGTCATACTGTTTCTTCGCCGATAGCTGGCAAAGTGTTCATGGCTTCAAGTATTTGCCTACTGGGTCAACCTACGGCCCGAAAGGTTCTCGTGGGCTGAACGCGGTGCAGCTTCCTTCCCGGGCTAAGTGTCCGCCCGGAATGAGGCCGAGCGGTGCCGCCGAGGATGCGAGCCTGGTTCGAGTGTATGACCCTTGAAGGAAACCCGAAAGGTCGAGAGGGCATTGACGGCTGAAAGGCAAACCCCGGAATTCTTCACTACTAGATGAACGGATCCAGGTCGACGATCTCGTAACGGAAGAACTCGCCATCGGGCCATCGGTCCGTTCCGTAGTGCCACCCGAGCCGGCCGGCCGACGGGATCGTCAACCCGCCGAAGGTCCTGTATCCGGTGATTTCGCCTCCGAAGGGATGCTCGCCGAAGGTTCCGCTGCCGTCCGGGTCTCCCCACCGGTCGAAAACCAGATCCACGAGCCGGCCGGCCTCGTCGATGTGCAGGTGCAGCTCCAGCGCCGTATCGCCCAGCGAGTACGCCGCCGTGATGCGGTCCGATGCCTCGGCGGACCACCGAACCCCAAAGCGGGGAAGCAGCGCGGTCGGGAGCCAGATTGCCTCGGAACCCGCCCGCCCGGCTGCGCTCCGGGAGACGTCCGCTCCCTTAGCGTGGGCGACCGTGATCAGACCGGCAACCTTCCAGTCCATGAGGCCTTTGCCGTCGAAGTAACTGTCCGATCCCACGATCACGCCTCCGGCACGGGCTGCCCAAACGAATCCAAGGTGGGGGCTCAGCACCTGCCGGGCACGAAAAGGCAGCCACCCTTTCACCTTGAGCCGGCCCTTCATTCGAAGCCGGGCACAGGCAGCCAGCGGTGTCCCGGGCGCAATCGCAGCGACGAAATAGCGCCGGACGGGTTCAGGGAGCCGATCCAGCTCATCGGGTGAAAAGTAAGCCCGCTCCGCTGGACGCAGAAGGCTCTGCTCAATCTCTTTGATACCGCTCACACCTGTGATGTGCCCTCAACCTCGGTCGACAAACGTCTCCCGACCGGTGCGCCCGTTCAACCCCGGGTGCCGCTCCCGATCTCAACTCCTGTTCACACGATTCTCTCCAGGAATGAGCCGAGGCCGTAGGCGATAACTGCGGCTGCTCCGCCCACAACAAGGGTCTCCAGACCCGCGAGCCACCACCGTTGAGCAACAAATCTGCTTTTTAGTGCCCCAACCACGAAGAAGGCCACGCCCGTCATCACCGAACTCCAGATGAACGGTGCTTGAATCATGGAGGGGAAGAAGCCATCGGCAATAAATGCGATCAGGGGGATGGATCCCACGATGACGAATGCGGTGAAGGTGGAGATCGCAGCGCGCATGGCATCTTCGCTCACAGACCCATAGCCGTGCTCCTCTGCCATCATCGTGTCGACCCAGAGCCTGGGGTCGGAGGTGATGACGTCAACCACTCGATCAAGATCGTCGCCGGAGAACCCCTTCCGCAAAAAGATTTGCCTTATCTCCTCTCTCTCCTCGTCGGGAAGCTCCCGGACCTCCCGCTCCTCTCGCGAGCGAGCGAGATCCCGTTCCTGGCGTTCCGCCCGCGTCGCCAGGAAGTTGCTGACGCCCATGCTGAACCCGTCGGCGATCAGGTTCGCAACCCCCAGGATGATCACCACCGTCGCCGAAAGCTGCGCCCCCGCTACACCGGCTACCACTGCAAACGTCGTGACGGTTCCGTCAATCCCGCCGTAGATGAAGTCGCGCAGATGACTTTGCTTGGGCGGTTGAGAAAGTCGTTTCCTGATGGCGGCGGCGCTCTGCGGCTCAATCCCGTTTCCCGTAGTCACCGCCCCCTTCGTCAGGCAATCCTCCCGCAGCCAGCAACTTAGCATCCGCCCCGAGGGGGTCGGAAGGGGTGACCCTCCGAACCTGTGCAGGCGGCCCGCCACCTGTAGGATCCAGGGAATTCCCTAGGGCCTCAGTTTTCGACCGGACCGCGTTTTTCGGGGACTCTCCTTACGATCGGAGTTGGACATGCGCAAGCTGAAAATCCGGCATCAGCCGCTCCCGCACGTTGGCGAGCTATTCGAATTGGTCACCGCTTCAGGTTATGCAGTCACCATCGTCGCCCAGCGTTCCGGGCGGCGCGAACTGGTAATCAGGCGCTCAGGCGAAGAACAGTCGCTGTCCACCACCGAACTAACCAGAAGCGAGTCCGCGGCGGTCGCCGCTTTGCTGGTCGGGGCCCACATAGAACTTTGCACCGAAGCGTGAAAGTGTCGGGTGTCCCGTCCTTCTCCATGGGTAGGTCAAGCCGCAAGCAATCCTTACGTCTTCTCAGCCTCCGTGAGGGTGGGGATGGGCCATAGACTCTCCGAGCTGAAAACGCAGGCAGCGAAAGCAGATCGGATGGCGACACTTGCTCTGCTCGCAGAAGGAGCAGACCTCTATTACGACGGTGCAGTCTTTGCAGGCAAGCTCGGGTGTATGTTTTTCGGCCGGCTTCACGGGGTCTGCTACTCCTCTTTTGGGTGATGGTGGCCGTGAGCAGCGCCGACCGCATCCTCCCGACGGAGCAGCCCGACAAGGCGGCCGTCGGATGTGGTGACCGGAGAGCTCTGCAGATCGTGGTCCACCATAAAATGCGCCATTTCGCTGATGGAAACATGCGGCCGAAACGTACTGGGGCCCGGCCGCATGACGCGCTCCGCCGGTTCGTTTGAGTCTCCCTCCAGCTGCGCTTCGCGGAGCAGACCAAGAACGACTCTCTCCTCGTTCACCACCACGCAGGCATCCCAGCCGGCCGCCAGGACCCGCTCCCGGACCGGTCGGATCCTCTCGCCGGGTCCGCAGGTGGGGACATCCGCGGATGCTACGTCGCCGGCTCGGGGTTGCGCAGCGTTGGCGCCCTCAGTCGGCAGACCGGCGGCCAGCCAGTCAACCTTCCCGTCGACGTAGTCGTAAACGTCGGTGAATCCGAGACCTTCGAGCCGCCACGCGGCCCGTGCACTGAGGTCTCAGGCTGAGTCCCAGCAGTAGACCAGCACCGGTCTCTCGGCATCCAGGCGTCCTTTTGCCTCAACGTCGATCTTCCGGAGCGGCAGGTTGATCGCTCCCGGAAGGTGGTCTTCCCCGAACTCCTCGGGACCCAGGACCTCAACCACCTGGGCTCCCCGGTCCATCAGCGCCTGGACTTCGCTTCGCTCGTGGACGTCCTGCGGCATGGATACTCCTCCAATTGTCCGGTAGCCCGGTCACTTCATACCCGAGCGCCCTATCGACTAAAACACGGCCGTAGTGGGACCCCATTAAGATCCGGCAGGGTCTCCCCCATCGATAAACTCACCCTCGAGCGGAAGTCCGTTATCTTCCCAGTCGATGAGGCCTCCGGCATAACGGCGCACGTTTTTGTAACCGTGGTCCACCAGCGCCCGGTACAGGGCGACGCTGGAAAGACAGTCGACGGTCGAACAGTAGACGACGATCTCATCGTCTATGGCAAGGCTCGAGTAGAGCTGTTCCGGATCATCGAAATGAAGCGATCCCGGGATGTGTTTCGCGTCGAAAGCCCAGCGGTTAAGCGCCATCACCAGCTTGACGGGCTCCCGGCGATCAAGTTTTTCCTTGAGTTCATCCCGGCCGATTGTGAATACCGGCTCCTTGCCGAGGAGTGCAAATCGATGTGGTTGGTCGGTGCTGCTCATAGACGCGTCCCTTCGGTCAATGTCAAAACAACCATAAGAGCAGAGCCCGCCGCTCCGACGGTTGGGTGGCAGCTCAAAACGTTCTCCTGGAATAGTCTAGGCACTGAGGTTATCGAGCAATATTTAGCCGAAGAAAAGACCCGCGGGAGGTCCTAATGGCGAGTCAAAAGATGAACAAGGTGCTGCTGGCGACCGGGCTGCTCGCTGCGGCGCTGTTGCTTTCCTCCTGCGCCGCCGGGCCGAACGAAGCGGCCGGCTCCGGCTCCGCCGGGTTCCTCCTGGGTCTGTGGCACGGCTTCATCGTTCCGGTTACCTTCTTCATCTCCTTGTTCACCGACCAGATCAATGTCTACGAGGCGGCCAACAACGGCAACTGGTACGACTTCGGGTTTGTTGTGGGAGCCGCGTCGTCCCTGGGTGGTGGCGGAGGAGCAGGCGCCAAGGGAAGAAGGAAGTCCAGCACTTAACCGAAGGCGGGCCGTCCGCGCAACCCAACCGGGGTTAGCCAGGCCTGAAGCCGGGCAGGATCACTCCATGCGAACGCCTACTTCGGGGACCGACCGCGAGCCGACGAGTCCCCGCACGACCAGCCAGCATCCTGAGGCTCCCCGCGACATGATGGACTCCAGCTTTACCTTTCTGAGAGTTCGGGGCATTGCGATAGGAGCCCACTGGTCGTGGCTTGTGGTCGCCGGCTTCGTTGCCTGGTCATTGGGATCGCAGATCTACCCGCGTACCCACCCCGGGCTGGGCGACCGCTCGTACGCCGTAATGGGCATCCTCACCGCGGTCATCTTTTTCGTATCGATCCTGCTTCACGAGCTGGGTCACGCCTTTCAGGCACTCAAGGAGGGGATGAAGGTCCACGGCATCACCCTGTGGCTGTTCGGCGGAGTGGCTCGGTTTGAGGGCATGTTCCCCTCGGCGGGGGCCGAATTCAGGATTGCAATCGCCGGCCCCGCGGTATCGCTTGTCCTCGGCATTGGATTCACCGCCGCAGCCTTTTTCGGCGACGCTGCCGGCCTTGCCGAGCAGGTTGTGGGGGTATCCGCCTATCTCGGCCGCATCAACCTCATCGTTCTGGCGTTCAATATGGTGCCGGCTCTGCCCCTGGACGGGGGCCGGGTGCTGCGTGCCTGGCTGTGGCACCGGCAAAATAGCTTCACGGCGGCAACCATGTCGGCGGCCAAGGCAGGACGGGCTTTCGGATACGTGCTGATGGGCACCGGATTCCTCGGCCTTTTCACCAGTGCCGTCACCGGAGGCATCTGGTTCATCGTCCTGGGATTTTTCCTCCTGCAGGCAGCCCAGTCGGAGGCTCAATACGCCGTCATCGCCCGGACCTTTAGGTCGGTGAGAGTGCGGGACCTGATGACCCCGGAGCCGGTCACGGCCGCTCCCACGCTCACGGTTGAGGAGTTCTTGGATTGGGCCCGGCCGATGAAGCACTCCACCTATCCGGTCGGCGAGGACGGACGGCTTGCCGGACTCGTCTCGATTCGAATGGCGGGGGCGGTAGCCGCCGACCAGCGGGCATCGGTCAGGGTGAGCGACGTGATGGTCCCGCTCGAGTCTGTTCCGGTCGTCGGTCCCCAAACCGAGGTGATGGATGCCCTCGCCAACCTGAGATCAGGACTCGGGCGGGCGGTGGTGCTCGATGGAGACCGGATCGCAGGCATCCTGTCGGTCTCCGATGTGGCCAAAGCGGTAGAGCTGGAGCAGGCTCGCGGCCCGGTGGACGAACCCGAGGCCAAAAGCGCCGGGGTCCTCGTCTGGGTGGTGGTAACGCTGCTCATGGCACTGGCGGCGGCCGCGTTCTACCGGCCGCCGCTGGCGGTTGTCTCACCGGCCGATGCGATCGACATCTCGAACGATTTCACCATCGACGGAGTGCCGGTCGACGAGCCGAGCGGCCGCTATCTGCTTCTTGCCGTCGAGGTTTCGCAGCCGACGGCCCTGGGCGCACTGTTCGCAATTGTGCACCCCCGCCAGGATGTGCTGCCGATCTCGGCGGTGATCCCCGAGGGGGTGGGCGACACGGAGTACGCCGAAGAACAGGAAAACGTCTTCCGGGAGAGCCGGATGGTGGCGGCGGCAGCCGCCGCCCGGGCCGCCGGGTTCGAGGTTTCTTTGAGCGGCTCCGGAGCTCGAATTGCCGGCATCCTCCCCGGCTCCCCGGCAAGCGAACGCTTGAGAACCGATGACATCATCACCGCGGTAGACGGCACCCCGGTCAACCTTGCAGGGGATCTGGCAAACATCATCTCCGGACGCCCGGCGGGAACGACCTTCGAGATGACCGTCCAGCGGGACGGCGAAGAGCTACAGGTGAGGGTGGCCAGCACCAGGCTGGAGCGGCAGGGAGAGGGCCGTCCGAGCATCGGCGTGCTCATTGAGACCCGGGACTTCGAGATGGATCTTCCATTCGAGATCGATTTCCGGGACCGACGGATCGGTGGACCATCTGCGGGCCTGGCCTACGCCCTGGCCATCGCCGACATGCTGGATCCCGCGGACCTGGCGGACGGCAGGGATATCGCAGCTTCGGGCACCGTTCGAATCGACGGCGAGGTGGGGCCGGTCGGGGGATTGACCCAGAAGACCGCGGCGGCGGAGGCGACCGGTGCCGACATCCTGCTGGTCCCGGACGAGGAGGTCGGCGACACCGGCGACACCTCGCTGCCGGTTCGGGGCGTTGGGTCGGTCGGCGAGGCGATTGTCATCCTGCAGGGACGCTGAATCTCGGGCCCTCATCCGCGACGCCCCATCCCGCGTCGTTGACCCTGGCTAGTCCCCCTCCAGGTCTTCGATAAGCGCCTTCATCTCGGCGATCTCTTTCCGCTGGGCTTCTATGATTCCGTCGGCAAGCTCGCGGACCCGTGGATCTGAGATCTGCGCCCGCTCGCTGGTCAGGATGGCTATGGAGTGGTGGGGAATCATCGCATTCATGTAGGAGACATCCTCGACGGTCTCCTGGCTTCGCACCAGCCAGAGTGCGCCCGCAAAGACCAGGGCGCTGCAGGCAAAGATCGCTATGTTAGCGCGCCGGTTCGAGTACATCCCAAGCATGAAGCCCAGCATGATTATGGCCATCGTCGCCCCCATGACCAGAGCCATGTAGGTCCGGGTCTCGCTGAAGGAAACGTGGTCAATCTGATAGGTATTCAGGTACATCAAGCCGAACATTGCGAGGGTGGAGGTGGCGATCATGGCACCGAATCTGGCGTAGTTGGTCATCAGTCGTCTCCTCTTGGTAGTTCCGACAGGTGAGGAAATTCAGCGGAGATCACTCTGTTGCTACCCACCAGGGCGGCAGATCTATGCCCGCGGGGTCTCGGGTCTCGACCTTGAGTCGGGTCAGGGCAGCCCGGGGTCGCTACTGGGATCGAGCCAGTAATCCCTGCCTCTCTTCAAGAAAGGGTCCGAGGTTCTGCACTCCATGACCGCGCATCCTGTCAAGTTCACTTGACATGAGAGTGGACGCCGTCTATCGTGTCAAGTGTACTTTACTTCCCGCCACAGAAAGGGCACCCATGCAAGCACACGACCAGACCGGCGACTATCGGGCCTCGAACAAGGCAACCGCTCGATTTATGCTCTGGACCCTCGCTTGGGTAGCAACCCTTGCCTTCGCCAAGTTCGGCCCCGAACTCCTGTGGAGTACGCGGCAGACGGTTGCGAGCTGGGCCGCAGTTGCCGTCAACCTTGTCGTCGGCATGGGATGGATCGTCGCCTTCACGCGCTTCCTCCGGGAAGTCGATGAGCTGCAGCGAAAGATCATTCAGGATGCGCTGGCGGCCGCCCTCGGAGTGGGATGGATCGGCGGATTCGCGTATGTCGTCGCCGACGCCGCCGGCCTCGTCGACTACGACGTCAATATCGCCGTCCTCCCCACCCTTATGGGAGTCGTCTACATGGTGGCCGTCCTGGTCGGCACGCTCAGGTACCGATGAAGAACCGCCTCACAGACCTTCGGGCTGGTCGCGCCTGGACGCAGGCCGACCTGGCTCAGCGTGCCGGGGTGTCGAGGCAGACGATCAACGCAATCGAAACCGGCAAGTTCGACCCGAGCCTTCCACTCGCCTTCCGCCTCGCCAACCTGTTCGAACTGAAGATCGAAGAGATCTTCATCGACGATCGGCGGAGTTGACCCAAGCTTGGCAGCAGTGAAATGGAGGAAATCCGGTGGGCGCTACTGGGATCGAACCAGTGACCCCTGCCTTGTAAGGGCAGTGCTCTCCCGCTGAGCTAAGCGCCCGGGAACTTAAAGATTAGCCGACCGGCCGGAACAGTTTCGGCGGAGTCAGGGTTTCCCCCCGATCCAGCGCCGCCGGTGCCGCCTCCAGGAAGTTTCTGATCAGAGCCAGATCCACCTCCTGGTAGATGTCAGGGTAGTCCTTGAGCCGGGTCGAGGCCTTGCCGAACTGCAGCCGGGCTCCCTTTTGATTGCCCTTGCCGTGGTGCAGGAACCCAACGGCAAGGTGGATGAGGCCCTGGTAGAAGTTGCGGTCCTCCTCGGGCGCCTCGGCCCAGTGCTCCTCCAGCGTCTCGTGCGCCAGGAAGTACTGTCCGTCTTCAAACAGGCGGACGCCCTCCGCCAGGTAGGCAGTCATGCCTTGAGTTTTACACGGATGACGGGCTGGGCGTGGGTGACTCGACCGGCGACCCGGTGGGCAGAGGCGACGGATTGACCGGCTCGGAATCCGGCAGCGGGGGAACCGGCTTGGGAGGAACCGGCCCGGGGAACCGTTCGTCGATGCCGAATCCCGGTGCCGACTCGACATCCTGGTCGGTGATCTCCCTCTCGAAGCAGGTCCGCTCGGCATCATGATCGAAGCCGCCAGGGTAGCCGCCGAAATCCTGCGACCGGCGGTCGTCGGAGTCGGTTTCGAAGGCGGCGCAGATCTCGTACTCCCGGTCGGACCGGCGGGTGTAGTCGAAGTACTCCCCGCTTTCGGGGTCCTTGCGCACGTCTCCGCCGTACCCGGCGTGCATCAAGGACTGCTCGTCGAGCTCCTCCAACGACCGGGGAAGCGACCCCTCCTCCCGGACGTGGGTGGATAGAACGTAGTGGATCTGATCCAGCCGGATCCGGCGTTCCTGGTCTGCCTTGTACCTGCGGGCGGTGGCCGGCGATCCGATCGCAAAGAGACCGGCGACCACCAGGGCAACCACCATCGCGGTGGCGAGGGC
>JAJCYF010000221.1 GCA_029263035.1 Actinomycetes bacterium | reverse complement strand
GTTGCGGCCGCCTTCGCGTTCCAGGCGGATCTGATCCAGTGCAACCGCAAGACCGTCGCCCATTGCGGTCCCGCCCTGGACCCGCAGGTTGCCCAGCGCCTCGTCGACCGCGGCCTTGTCCACGGTCAGGGGCGCAATCAGGCGGGCATAGTCGCTGAAAGTCACCAGGCCCACCCTCATGGGCCCGGGGAGTGTGTCGACGAACTCCTGCGCCGCCTCTTTGGCTGCGGTGATCCGGTTGGGTTCCAGATCGGTGGCCGCCATGCTGCCGCTGACGTCCATGACGAGAATGATCGAGGCCTGCTCCCGGGGCACCATCACGGTCGCCACCGGCCGGGCGGCGGCGCCGAAGAGCAGGATGAGGGTCAGCAGGAAGAGCACCGGGGCGACGTGTCGGCGCCAGCCGGGGCGTTGCGGGGCGACGGTTTCCAGCAGCTCCAGGTTGGTGAAGCGCACGGCGTAGGACTTGCGGCGTCCCTGCAGGACCACATAGAGGCCGCCCAGAAGCGGAACCAGCAGCAGCAGCCACAGCACCCACGGGCTGAGGAAGCTCACGGAGCGGCCCAGGACGTAGGTGCCGGCGAGGACGCCGGCCGGTGCCGCCGGCGCATCAAAAAGGTGGTGAGATCGGACAGCCAGTCCCGGTCGGTGGAGACCACCAGGTGGCGGGCCCCCGAAGCGGCGATCTCATCCAGCCGGCGCTTTATCTGCGCACCGGCTGCCTGTTGGTAGGCCTGCATCACCTCCGGGCGGGAGGTGTCCAGCTCCAGCTGGCGTCCGGTTTCGGGATCCTGCAGGATCAAAGGCCCCACCGATGGGAGGAACGCCTCCCTGGGATCGCCGACCTCCACGGCTATGACCTCGTGCCGGTGGGCAAGCCGGGTGAGCGGCTCCTGCCAGGAGCCTCCCCCCAGCCAGTCGGAGAGCACAACGACCACGCAGGACCGCCGTACCACCATGTTGGCTTCGTCGAGGGCAAGGTCCAGCCGGCTTCCCCGGCCTTCCTCGGGCCGCACCTGGCTCAGCATCTCGAGCAGCCGGAGGGCGGCCGTGCGCCCGGCCGTGAAGTCCATGGCCGCCAGCCGGGACTCTCCGAAGAGCATCCCGCCGATGCGGTCTCCCCGCCGCAGCATCATGGCCGAGACGCCCGCCACTACCTGTTGGGTCAGCTCCTCCTTGGTCTGCGCCGCGGTGCCGAACCCCATGGAGCCGGAGCGGTCGATCAAAAAGAAGGTGCTGGTGTCGCGTTCGGTTTCGTAGGTCCGAACGTGCGGCTGGCCGGTGCGAGCGGTGACATTCCAGTCGATCGATCGGATGTCGTCTCCCGGCAGGTACTCACGGATCTCCGCCAGCTCCGTTCCCTGGCCCAGGAACGGGCTGCGATGAACGCCGGTGTTCAGGCCCTGCAGGCGCTTGATGATCTGAAGTTCCATCTCCTTGAGGATTCGCTCGGCCGGGGGCAGCCGAACCCCCGTCGAACGGGCCGGCGGCGCCTCCGTTGAGCCGGCTCTAATCCTGGCGCCCAGGCGCCGGCGAGCGTTCCCGGGCCCCATTGAGCCGGAAATCAGTCTCCGCCGTCCGGCGGAGAGGAGGGGGCTTGGCCGCCGTTGTCCGCCGACCGGCGAACAGCCCAGGCCGGACGGTCCCAGGTGAGGGTCTCCACCCCGGGAACCGGAATCTTCTCCTGGACCCGGGCAAGGATGTCGTCGATGGAGATGCCCTCGGCAAGGGCCCGGTAGGACGGCACTATGCGGTGGCGAAGGACATCCGGCGCCAGCAATTGCAGGTCGTCCGGAAGCAGGTAGTCGCGGCCCCGGATCACCGCAAGGGCCCTTCCCGCCAGGATGAGGTTGATGGGCGCCCTCGGGCTGGCCCCGTACTGGATGTACGGATCGATCTCGTCGAGGTTGAAGTCCTTTGGACGGCGGGTCGCCGAGGCCAGCTTTACTGCGTAGTCGCGGAGGCGGCGGTCGACATAAATCGTTCCGGCCAGCTCCTGGGCGCCTTGAAGCACGTCCGGATCGAGAACCCGGGCCGGGGACGGGGGTGGCTGCATTGCCCGGTCGACGACGGTCAGCTCATCGTTGTAGTCGGGATAATCCACCAGTACCTTCAGCATGAACCGATCCAGCTGCGCTTCCGGCAGCGGATAGGTGCCTTCGGACTCAATCGGGTTCTGGGTAGCGAGGGTGAGGAACGGTTCGGGGACTGGGTACGAGGTCCCGCCGATGGTGACCTGGCGTTCCTGCATCACCTCGAGCAATGCCGACTGGACCTTGGCCGGCGCCCGGTTGATCTCGTCCGCCAGCAGGAAGTTGGCGAAGACCGGGCCGAGCTCCACCCGGAAGCTTGCGTTGCCCGGCTCAAGCATTCTGGTACCCACCAGGTCGGCCGGCACCAGGTCCGGCGTGAACTGGATTCTTTTGAAGACGCCGCCGAACACCTGGGCGATGGTTCTTACCGTGAGGGTTTTCGCCAGGCCGGGCACTCCCTCCAGGAGCACGTGACCACGGGCGATGAGCGCGGTGAACACCTTCTCCAGCATCTCGTCCTGGCCGGCGATGACCTTCTTGATCTCAAAGCGGGCCTCCTGAAGAACCCGGGCGGCCTCCTGAACGGAGGCGGGGCCCGTGGTGAAAGGCGCTGAGGCAATGGTCGGTGGTCTGAAGCTGTGTTGGCTCATTCGGTTCTCCTGAACGCGGGCGTTGGCTTGCCCCATTTCGGCCGCCGGCGGACGCGTTCCGCACTGATTCGGCTGCCCGGGTCCGCGGACCCGGCCCATACATGGCAGCAGCCGGACCTGAGGACTACCTCAGGAGGCCATGAGATAAACCTGAGAAAGGCTTCGCCCGGCCCCGGGCAGGGGTCCGCCATGTTCAGGTCCCGGAGGTTGGAGCCCCGGCCATCAGCTCGGCCACCTGCTCGTCGGTGACCTGTGAGAAGTCTTCGAACCACAGGCCGACCGCGACGAAAGACCTCGGCGCAACCGCGCAGACGACTTCATCGGCCAGCGAAGCCAGTCGATCCCGTGTCTGGGGGGCACAGACCGGCACCGCGAGGATGATTCGAAGCGGGTCGTGCCTTTTCAGCGAAAGAAGCGCAGCTTCAGCGGTCACCCCGGTGGCCAGACCGTCGTCGACCAGGATCACGTCGCGGCCAACGAGCTCGGGCACCGGCCGTCCCTTCCGGTAGTAGGCCACGCGGCGTTCCAGCTCCCGCTCCTCCGCCTCCACCAGGTCCATCAGCCCGCTCGCAGTCAGATCGAGAAGAGCCACGGTCCGGCGGTCGATCACGTGGACTCCTCCCTCGGCGATCGCGCCTATGCCGAACTCGGGCTGGGCGGGGGCTCCGACCTTGCGGGCGACGAATATCTCCATCGGTGCGTCGAGGGCCCGGGCGACCTCGCGGGCGACCGGGACGCCGCCGCGGGGAAGGGCCAGCACGATGGGCCTGGTGAAGCTGCGGCCGGTGAGTTTTCCGGCCAGCCGCCTGCCCGCATCACTCCGGTTTTGGTACTTCATCCAACCACCCCTTAGCGAAGGGTTCCATATGGTTGTTCCCCCAGCCGGCGAAGCTACTCCCGGGCCGGCCGGGCGCATGCTGCGTCCTTTGCGCCAACCGCTAACGGATAGGTCAGTCGAAGGTGTAGCGACCGAAGTAGTGGTGGTTGCCGACGCCCACACTCTCCAGCACCTGCCGGACATTGGGAGCGTCGTCGGGGCCGACCTGCCGGACTGCCACCATGGTGTTGCCGGCCTCCAGGTGTTCGATCGCAGTGCCGAGGTGTAGTCCTTCCTGCGAGACTCGCTCAATCTTGCGGATCATCCTTTGTCGCAGACCCGCCGATTTGCCTCCGTGGGTGAGGATGTCGACCCCATCGGTCCCCTGAAGGAAGTCGACCTGTTCTGGTGCCAGGCCGGTTGCATCCAACGCCTGCTGCACCTGCTCGGGCCGGGAAGACGCCGGCAGAAAACCGATGACCAACTGCTTGGGAAATGTGTAGAACTCCTGGGGATTGAATCTCATGACTTCCTCCTGATCGGTTGATAGCAACACAGTGGCGGGTGAACCTGGGAGAAAGCTGTGAACCCCCTGAGACCGGCGGTAAAGCGTGGGTTTGAGCGACAATGAGTTCTGGGCCATGCTGCGGGTGGCCGGAACGCTTACGAGTGGGGGTATCTTGAAACGAATTCTCTACGCCACCAACGGCGGTAAACCCGCCCAGGACGCGGGCGTGCTGCTGCGCCGTTTTGCCGGCTCGGGCCAAGTCCGGATCACCGTCGACATCTGTAAGTCGGTGGACTTCGCCTTCCCCCAGGAAGGGTGGGCGTACGGGAAAGAACGAAAAGCCCGGCCTCAGCCCGAGGAGCTGGCGAAGACCGAGCTGGCGGCGTTCAAGGCCGCCGGCTTTGAAGCGGACTCCCGGCTCGGTTCCGGCGTTCCCGCGCTCCAGATACTGGAGCAGATGGATCAGGGCGGCTACGAACTTGCCGTGCTGGGGGCCGGCAGCGCCAAATGGATGAACAACATGCTGCTGGGCAGCACCTCAACACGGGTTCTGCACTCATCCGAGGCATCGGTTCTGATAGTGCACCACCACGCCGGCGGGCCGGATCCCGTCCGGATCCTGCTGGCCACCGACCGGTCGGAGGACGCTACGGAGGCGGTGGGTCAGCTGATCGCCTTTGCGGACCCGGCCAAGGTGGCGGTACTAGTCGTCTCGGTGGCCGACGAGGTCCCCACCATTCAACGGCTGGTTCCGGATGGCCTCACGCCGGCCCAGGCCGGCGAGTTTCTCCAGGAGGCCGCCCGCAAGAGTGTCGAGCTGGCCGCCGGCCCGCTGCGCGACGCCGGATTCCAGGTAACCGAAGCTTGCCCTACCGGTGACCCGGTCCGCGAGTTGCTGGAGCTGGCAAAGGACGTTGACCTGGTGGTCTGCGGGTCCCGGGGGATGGGAGGCGCCGGTCGGATGCTGCTGGGAAGCGTCAGTGACCAGCTGGCCAGGCTGGCTCCCGCCACCATGGTCTGTCGCAGGGCAGGACGCAACCAGACTCCTGCCGGTTAGGACTCCGGGATCCTGCGGCCGGAGATCTCATCGATGGAGATCCGGACCCAGTGTTGGGAAGCTTCCGTAGCCCACGACTTCAAAGGACCGTGGCGCAGCTCGTAGAGCTCGTCGGGGTCGGTAACCTCGTGAGCGGTGCCCTGCACCAGGACGCTCCACCCGGAGTGAGCAACCGACCGGCTGGCGTCGACCTCGAAAGCCGCCGGCGCTCCGTCCTTCAGCGCGCTCAGCTTGGTTCCCTCCGCGGTGCAGAACACCACGGAGTCATTGTCGGCCCGGTAGTTGACGGGCAGCACAATCGGCCTTCCGTCGACGATGAAGGCGACTCTTCCCAGCTTGGACTTGGTCTGTAACAGCTCCAGACAGTCTTGCTTGCTGATCTGTTCTATTGCCTTCACTAGGTACCTCCAAAAAACGTTGTTCGGCGGCAAACTCCTTTTGAGGCTAACAGTTGGTTGAACCTGCCCGGGTGAAAGGCGGCGCCAAACGTCCGCCTACCGGTTGCCCGCCAGCGCCACGGCCAGCGCAGCTACCACCGCAACGACCATGCCGGCGGCCAGCAGCCGCGGGCCGGTTTGGTGCCCGAGGGCGGTTCCCTGCAGTATGCGGGTTTGGTTTTTCTCCCAACCCCTGTAGCCGACTGCAAGGGTGGTGGTGCCGAGAAGGATCAGGATGACCCCGGCTCCGGTCCCCAGCCCCTCAACCCGTCCCGGCGGAAGAAAGCGGGCGACCGCCACCCCGGCGCTGATCAGGGCTAATGACGTTCGAGCCCAGGCCAGAAAAGTTCGCTCGTTGGCCAGGACGGTTCTGGCGACCTGCGGGTCATTGTTCTGATTGGGCTCGCTCATCAATTCCAGTCTCTACCCTGATGCAGTTTGCCGAATCTCGGCCCGGCCACACGGCATCAATCGGGCTGGGGCATGTCGATGACGATCCGGTCGCGTCCGTTCCTCTTCGCTTCGTAAAGTGCCCGGTCGGCTCGTCCGATGACATCTTCAATCGACTCACCCTTCATTACCCGGGCGACGCCGGTGCTCAAGGTGGCGGGCGCCGGCAGGTTGGATTTCACGGTCGAGTTTGCTACGGTCCGCCGGAAACGTTCTGCTGCTTTGGCTGCCTGCTCGACCGTCCGGTTGGGCAGTACCAGCAGGAACTCCTCACCGCCGAACCGGTAGATCAGGTCGCCCTGGCGAAGCTCGTCGATGAAGACCCTGCCGACCTCGGCCAGCAGAGCATCGCCCAGTTGATGGCCGTGGGTGTCGTTGTACTCCTTGAACCGGTCGATGTCGAAAAGGGCGATGTTGTAGGCGTATCCTTCCCGCTCGAACCGGGAGTGGATCCCGGGAAGATCGAGATTTAGCCGCAGACGGTTTCCCAGCCCGGTCAGAGCGTCCCTGTGGGCTGCCTCGGCGAGCCGGCGATTGGCGGCCTCCAGCTGCATCCTGGTCCGGTGCATCTCGCGGTGCAGGGTGCTCACCCTCTCCGCGACGATCAGCCGCTCCTCCAGCACATCCAGATCCAGCGGTTTCGGCAGGTGGTCGTCCACCCCCGCCCGGACTGCGGTGAGCACGTCATTGTGGTCGCCCCGCGCGGTAAGCAGGATGAAGTACGGGTATTCGATCTCCGGGTGCGCCCGCACCCGTTCGCACAGCTGCACGCCGTTCAGTCCGGGCATCTGCCAGTCGCTGATCACGATGTCCGCCCCCTGCCGTAACAGGTGGTCCCAGGCTGCCTCTCCATCGCCGACGGTGACGCACACGTGTCCAAACCCCGCCAGAAGGCCCCGGAGCAGCTCCAGCAGAAGGGTGTCGTCGTCCGCGACGAGAACCTTCACGGAGCGGGTTTCTCCCGAAGGTGGGTCCGGACCACCCCGGCGGCTAAGAGATAATCCGCCTTGAGCTGTTCGACCAGGGCAAGGGTGGTCATCCCGGCAGAGGCTCCGGTTTGCAGCTGTTGGGCGGTCTCGGCCATCCGGGTGGCGCCCAACGTTCCCATGCTGCCCTTGAGCTTGTGAGCCAGTGACTGCACCAAATCCGGTTCGCCGGCTAAGGCGGCGTTCTCCAGATCCGCCAGTAGTTTCGGCGTGGACGACAAGAACTCCTCGCAGATCCTTTCGAACGACTCGACTGGAAACCGCCTCCTGAAGCCGACCAGGGTCTCTCGAAGCGGCTTCAGGGGGTCCTCGCCGGGGACCGGGTCCGAGGAACGCCCGGCGGTCTGGCGGTCCAGAGCGGCCTTGAGGCTGCTCGGGTCCAACGGTTTGGAGATGTAGTCGTCCATTCCGGATGCGAGACACCGCTCCCGGTCCCCGCTCATTGCGGCTGCGGTCAGGGCGATGATGGGTATCGTCTGCACGGATCCGCCCAGAGCCCGTATTCGCCGGGTGGTCTCATATCCGTCCATTCCGGGCATCAGGCAGTCCATGAGCACGGCAAGGTAGTCGCCCTGCTCGACCTTGGCCAGAGCTTCGGCGCCCGATTCCGCGGTCTGCACCTCATACCCCAGGTTCTCCAGAAGGCCCTGGGCAACAATCCGGTTGACGGCAACGTCGTCAACCAGAAGGATCCGGCCCCCTCGCCGGACCGAACCTTCCCCGTTGGACCGGGCCGGGTGCTCGGCGCCGGCCCGGGGCGCAACGGCTGCGGGCGGCTCGGCCGCGGGCAGCTCCACCTCGAACCAAAACCTGGTGCCCTGTCCCAGCTCGCTCACAAAATCCATGGTGCCACCCATCAGGTGAACGAGTTGTGAACAGATTGCCAGCCCCAGCCCGGTTCCGCCGAACTGCCTGGTGGTTGAGGCGTCGCCCTGCGAAAACGGCTCGAGCAACCGCTCCTTGGCTGCCGGGTCAATGCCGACGCCGGTATCGGTCACGCAGACTCTGATTCGTTCGTTCGCCGGCGCGATGTCCACCGTCACCCCTCCTTGCCGGGTGAACTTGAGCCCGTTTCCCGCCAGGTTCAAAAGAATTTGGCGGAACCGTACGGAGTCTCCCCGCACCCATCGGGGCGTGCCAGGGTCGACGTTCAGGTTTAGTTGGATCCCTCGGCTGACGGCGGCCGCCGTCAGCAGGCTGAGCACGCTCTCGGCCGATGCCTTCAGGTCGAAGGTATCCTCTTCCAGTTCCAGTTTGCCGGCCTCCATCTTGGAGAAGTCCAGGATGTCGTTGATGATTTTGAGCAGGCTCTGTCCCGACTCCTTGAGATCCATCATCCGGGCACGCTGTTCCGCCGGCAGCTCTGCGGTGAGGATGAGCTCGGCCATCCCCAGCACGCCGTTCATGGGGGTACGGATTTCGTGGCTCATGTTGGCCAGGAACTGGGACTTCAGGCGCGAGGCCTCCAGGGCCTGGTCGCGGGCAGCGGCAAGTTGCTCCTCGCGATCGCGCAGCTCCTCCTCGGCACGTTTCCGATCCGTCACATCCCGCACGGCAGCCGAAACCAGGACCCCCTCTTCGGTCTCCAGGGGGGACAGCGAAATGTCCACGGGGAACTCCGATCCGTCCTTGCGCCTCGCCGCGAGCTCCAGGTTGGCTCCCATGGCTCGCACCGCCGGGGCGGTGAAGTAGCCGGAACGCCGCTGGGGATGGTGGGCGGCGAACCGCTCGGGAATCAGTCTTTCCACCGGTTCTCCGACCAACTCATCCCTTGAGTACCCGAACAGCACCTCGGTTTGGCGGTTGACCAGGCGGATCAGGCCGTCGGCACCCATCACCACGATCGCGTCCGGCGCACTCTCCAGCAATCCCCGGAACATGGCCTCCGCCCGCCGGCTTTCTTCGGTCAGGCGCCGTTCGCTGGATTCCTCCCGCCTGGCTCGCCGGTTGAGGATTACCATCAGCGACGCAGCGATGGCCGCCCCCAGCATGGTCAGAAGGGCCGCGGCCACCTTGAGAAGGTCCGTCAGGCGGTCGGCACCGGCCATGACCTCCGAGCGTGCCTGCTGCACGAGAACCCCCAGCCCCTGGCCGGGAACCGGCTCGTAGGATTCGACCGTCGGCCGGTTGAATAGGGAACTGAAGATGGTCTTCGTGGCCGGAATGCCGGCGGCCGCGATCTCAAGATTGACCTGCGATCGAAGTTTCGTGCCCACTGCCGTGGGCCCGGCGACGATAATCCCATCCCGCGTGACCAGGAACCTGGCGCCGGTTCGCCCGAACTCGAGCTCCTGCGGACTTCCCAGCAACTGTGAGAGGTCCACATCCACCACCAGCCTGCCGTCGACCGCCGAGCCGCCGGCCTGCGAGATGGGAACGGATACCTGCCGGCTGATCCGGTTGCCGGCGACCACCGGATCGTCAACGGCGGGTGGCGAGGCAATCTCGCCCGCGGGCAGGGGGCCGTCAATCGGTGCGCCGGCCGCTCCCCGTAGGGTCCCGGCGGCGTCGTAGATCCGTACACCTGCGAAAGGTCCTGAGTTGAAGACAATGGCCGCCACCTCCGCCGCCGCCTCCGGGTCGGACGACCGCACTCCCCGGATGGTAGGGGGGTTGGTTGCAGCCAGGGCAACTGCAGAGCGGACATCGTCCCAGGCTTGCCGCTGCTGCTGCACCGTGGTTCTCGCGATTCCAACGAGCCCCTCCAGGGCCCGCTGCTCTACCTCTTCCCGAAAAACACCCGAAGCCCAAAGCAGGCTCATCACCGGCAGCGCCGTCGCCACCATCACTATTACCGCGGTTCGGAGTCCGACTCTTGACCGTAGGGATCGGTTCGTTTCAGTCGCTCCTGAGTCTGCCTAGGTTGGATAGCTTTGCAAACACTATTGAGAGTAGCTTCCGGCCGAAGAACTAACAATCGAACGCCGCAGGAGGGTAAAGGTTCTTCTTGGTGGGGATAACCCCAAAGGAACCGATCACAACCGGCTATCTACCAAGGAGGCACAATGGAGAGGTCGCTCGACCAGGATCAGGCGGAGCAGAGGTCACGTATCGCAACGTCGGTGAAGCAGACCATCTTCCCTGCCGACAAGAAGACTTTGGTCAACGACGCCCGCCAGAACCATGCGGACGACTGGGTTATCTCCCGCTTGGAACAGCTGCCCGAAGGGGAAACCTTCGAGAACGTGCAGCGCGTCTGGGAAGCGCTGGGCGGTAGTGAAGAGCACCGGTACTAGTATTCAGTTGCGGTAAAGGATTCGGTGGTAGTCCAGCGGCTAGTGGTCGCGCAGAGCGTCCACCAACTCCTTCTTGTTCATGTTCGACCGGCCCTCGATGCCGACCTCAGCGGCCCTTTCGTACAGCTCCTTCTTCGTGCGGTCCTCGTAGCTGGAGCCCTTGCCGCCCCGGCGGCCTACGGTTGAACGTCCCTCGTCGGCGGATGCGTTGGCTATGCGAGCCGCCTTTTCCTTGCTCATCCCATCGTCCCTCAGGGCTTCGTACTGCTCGGGGTCTTTGATCGACGGACCGTGCTTGCTTCCGGGCATGATGACTCCTGTCTCGATGACCTGGAGGGTATCTACCCGCTGCAGGGCTCAGGCATGCGGGTGCCCTTCGATCGCCTCAGGTCCGGGACTTGATGGGGGTTCTAGTGCTGGTGCTTCAGGAGGTAGTCAATGTAGATGGGGCGCATGGCTTCTGCCAGCTCCCCTTCGTCGGCGTGAATAGCGTCCTGCAGGCGCCTGGCCAAGCTTGAGACATCCTCGTTGGCCTCATCCCGGTGACCGGCCACCATCTCGGCGGCCGGGACGCTGGCCAAAAGATCCAGGAAGAAGCCGACATCCAGTCGTTTCAACGCCATCACGGCGGCCTTGTCGTGCAGTTGCTTGGAGGTGAGGGAGTCGAGCTCTTCAAAGGTGGGCATGGCAGCAGCCTATGGTGATTGGAGCCGGGCCGCCACCGGCGGTACAGGTGAACCCAACGCCCGGGTCGTTGAGCATCCCGCTCGGGGTCACGTAGGCTGTCCGCCGGCAGGTCCGTTTGACGGAAACCAACCGGGGTACCCAAACCGCCATGTCACGCAACCGCATTGATCGCGCCGCGCAGGAGATGGGGTATCGCCGGCTTCGTCCCGGCCAGCGCGAGGCGGTGGAGGGACTGCTCGACGGCAGGGACGTCCTGGCGGTAATGCCTACCGGTTCGGGCAAGTCAGCGGTCTACCAGATGGCCGGCCGGCTGCTTTCGGGGCCGACGGTGGTGGTCAGCCCTCTCATCGCCCTGCAGATGGAC
>JAJCYF010000220.1 GCA_029263035.1 Actinomycetes bacterium | reverse complement strand
CTCAGGCTGATCGCCGGGCTGGAGCAGCCGACCTCGGGCGAGATCTACATCGCCGGCGAACCGATGGCCGGGCTGCCGCCCCGAGCCCGGAGCATTGCCATGGTGTTCCAGAGCTACGCCCTGTACCCCCACAAGTCGGTCTACGACAACATCGTCTTCCCGCTGAAAGCCCAGGGGGTCGAGACGGCGGACCGGCCGGCCAAGGTTCAGTGGGCGGCCGGCCTGCTGGGCATAGGGCACCTGCTGAAGCGCAAGCCCCGGCAGCTGTCCGGCGGCGAAAGACAGCGGGTGGCGCTGGCCCGGGCGCTGGTGCGGGAGCCCAGCGTCTTCCTTCTGGACGAACCCCTGTCCAACCTGGACGCCAAGCTGCGGGCGACCGCCCGGGATGAGCTGCGCACCTTTCAGAAGAGGATCGGGGTAACCACCCTCTACGTCACCCACGACCAGGTGGAGGCGATGGGGCTGGGCGACCGCATCGCAGTGATGAACGACGGCCGGCTCCGCCAGATCGGCACCCCCGAGGAGGTGTACAGCAACCCGGCCGACACCTTCGTCGCCACCTTCGTCGGCTCGCCGCCGATGAACCTGATCCGGCGCAACGACGTGATCGTGGGCTTCAGGCCCGAGTCGATGCTCCCGGGATCCGAGCGGTCCGGCGAGGGGCTCACCCTTTCGTTGGACGTCCAGAGGATCGAGTACCTGGGCTCCGAGCGGCACGTGCTGGCCACCGTGACGGGCGACAAGGAGGCCGGGAAGGTAACCGGGGTCCTGCCGGCAGCCCTGCCTTTAGATGTCTCCGGCGGCGAGGGCCAGGAGTTCTTCGTCGCGGCCGGAGACCTGCGGTTCTTCGACCCGGAGTCGGGAGAACGCACCGAGCCCGCGCCCTACGCGCCGTGAGCCGGGCCGAGCGAAGCCGGCGTTACCTTTTCGAGCAGGAGAGGGTGCTCGCTCCCCTCCTGCTGGCTCCCTCCATCATCTACATCTTCGCCCTGGTAGCCGTGCCGTTCTTCCTGGCGATCGCCTACAGCCTAAGTGATGTCACCGTCGGCGACCCCAGCTTCGACTTCCGCGGGCTGGAGAACTACCGTGCGGTCCTTCAGGACCCGGTGTTCCGCCGGTCTCTGCGCAACAGCATCGTCATGACCTTCATCACGATGCTGCTGGTGGTGGTGATCGCCCGGGTCCTGGCGCTGGTGCTGACCATGGACTTCAAGGGCAAATGGGTGGTGCGCTTTTTGATCCTGCTGCCCTGGACCACCCCGGTCTCCCTGGCCGCGATCGCCTGGTTGTGGATGCTGGACTCGCTGTTCAGCCCGATCGACTGGACGCTGCGTTACTTCGGGCTGATCGACGGCAGCCTCAACTGGCTGGGTAACCCGGACCTGGCGGTGGTTTCGGTCGTGGCGGTGCAGGTGTGGCGGATCGTCCCGCTGGCCGCGGTGATCATCATGGCCGGCATCGTTGCGATCCCCGACGAGATCTACGACGCCGCCCGGGTCGACGGTGCCGGTTTCTGGCGCACCCAGTTCGAGATCACCAACCCGCTGATCCTGCCGGTGACCGCGGTCGCGGTGCTGTTCGGAGCCGTGGTGGTGTTCGCCGACATGAGCGTCCCCTATGTGCTCACCCGGGGCGGGCCGATCGACTCCACCCAGGTCCTGCCCACCTGGGCCTTCTTTCGGGGGATCCAGGGCGGGGACCTGGCCCAGGGGGCGGCGATTGCCCTGTTCGCCCTGCCGGTCCTGGCCGCCATGGCCATTGCGATCCTCAGGTCGGTCCGGCGAATGGACATCGGGTGAGCGCCCGGACCCGGGCCGCCCGCAGGAGGGTGGCCGGCAGGATTGCGCTGTACGGGCTGGTGCTGCTGTTCACCTTCCAGGCAGCCTTCCCGTTCGCCTGGGGGCTGATCACGACCTTCAAGACCAGCCCGGACCTCTACACCCGGGACAACAACCCGTTCCTGTTCAACGAACCGCCCACCCTGGACCACCTGAGGCTGCTGTTCCAGCAGACCGCGTTCGGGACGTTCGTTGCCAACACGCTGGTGGTGTCGTTGTGCGTGGTGGCCATCACCCTGCTGGTCGCCGTCCCCGCCGCCTACAGCCTGGGCCGGCTGAACCTGAAGAAGGGCGGAGCGGTGGCCATCGCCATCTTCTTCGTCTACCTGATCCCGCCCTCGCTGCTGTTCATCTCTCTCTCGCCGGTGGTGGCCCGGCTGGGCCTGCAGGACTCCCGCTGGTCGCTGGTCGTGGTCTACCCGACCATCACCATCCCGGTTTCGGTGTGGCTGCTGACCGGGTTCTTCAAGTCGATACCGAAGGACATCGAGGAGCAGGCGATGGTGGACGGCTGCAGCCGGATGGGAGCCTTCTTCAAGATGGTCCTGCCGGTGGCGTTCCCCGGGCTGATCGCGGTGGTGGTCTTTGCCTCCACCCTGTCGGTCAGCGAGTTCATCTACGCCCTCGCGTTCGTGTCCCAGACCAGCCAGAAGACGATCAGCGTCGGGGTGCCGACCGAGTTGGTGCGGGGTGACGTGTTCTTCTGGCAGTCACTGCAGGCGGCGACCCTGATCACCGCAGTCCCCATCGCGCTGATCTTCAACCTGTTCCTGAAGCGGTTCATCTCCGGCTTCACCATGGGGGCGGTAAAGGGTTAGTACCGCTCCTATATTCACTCAATCAACATAAGTTCACAGAAATTGCGCGTTCTTCGGTGATAATCCCCGGGTGACCTTTACAAGCTGGGACTCTTCGCGCCCAGGGTCCAAAACATCAGCCCTCCGGGCCCTCCTCGTCGCGGTTCTGATCGGGCTGGTTGTGCCCCTGGTCGCCGCCCCCGCCCCTGCGGCGACCGAGAAAGAGCTGGCCAAGGCGCGCAGTGAGCGGGCGGCGGTGCAGGCGGAGCTGGACCGCACCGTGGCGGCCTACGATGCCGCCCAGGCCAAACTCGCCGAGACCCAGGCGTCGATAGCCAAAAACTCCGAGTCGCTCAAGGAGGCGGAGGTCGACCAGCAGCAGGCCCGGGGCCGGCTGTCGGAAAGAGCCGATGTCATGTACCGCCGGGGCCCGGTGGCCATCTTTCAGTTCCTCGTGGGCGCCGAGTCGTTGAACGACTTCGGAACGCGCATGAAGCTGATCGAAGGGGCGGCCAGGCAGGACTCCACCACCATCGCCGAAGCGACCCGCATCTCATCGGAGGTCAACACGCTGCAGCAGCAGCTGGTGGCCGAGGAGCAGCAGCAGAAGGATCTGCTGGCCAGCATGTCCGGCCAGACCAGGTCTTTGACCGACAACTTCACCAAGGCCCAGGCGATGGAGGCCAGGCTGGCATCCGACCGAGCGGCCGCCGAAAA
>JAJCYF010000219.1 GCA_029263035.1 Actinomycetes bacterium | reverse complement strand
GCGCTGATGGCGTCGAAGGCGTTGTGGCCGTGCTTCGTCGGCGGCATGTCTCGGGAGGCCATCAGCACGCCTCGCGTTCGATCAGACGGACACGCTTCTCGACGGCGGCGGGCAGCGGGCGGTGCTCCCCGCGACGGGGATTGAAACCGGCGATCAGGAGCGGCCCGGCGATCCAGTCGCCGAACATCAGCCCGACGCCGGGGACCAGGAAGTCGGTCGCTCGCATGTTCGGCTTGCAGTCGGGATCGAATTTTCCTTCCTCGTTGACGTAGGCGGTCGCGCCGTCGTCCGGGCAGATGAACTCAGGCACGGCTAGCGCCTCGATGTAGCCGCCCACGAGCGTCTGCAACTGCTCCAGGCTGCCGTCCAACTCGACGGCCTGTACCGGGCCTTCGACAGGGATCAGGAGCGCGTTCATCCGATCGCCTCGACGAGCGCGTGGATGAGGTCGTCGGCGGATCGTTGGTCGAGCACTGCTTCGGTGCGGTCCATCGCGAGGTGGACGCCACCGGAGATCGCCGCCACCTCGATCCGCGTCCCGTCATCGCTTCTCACGACGATTGGCTGGGTAGGGTCGTTCAATCGCATCGGGTACCTCCGTTGCGGTCACGGGGCCGGCTGTTTGCGCAGCGCGGCCCCTCTTTGTGGTCTGTTCGGGTGCAGTCTTGGCCGGGTGGTGGCGTTCGTTCCATTCGCGTCGGCGACGGGCCCGCTCCGACTCGCGTCGAGGGCTCTGCGACTCAACCACGAGCGGGCTCGGCGGCTCGGATGGCTGCCAGAGCGTCTCCACCGTCGTGCTGAGAGCGCTGGCCAGTTGCACCGCGGTGTCGACACGGGGCAGAGCGCCGGACTCCCATCTGGCGACGTGCGGCTGCCGGACTCCTACGCGTTCGGCCAGCGACTGCTGACTCAAGCCAGCTTCGAGGCGGGCTTCACGGAGGCGGGAGTGGATCGGGACCATAACCAAAGGATACCAGGAAAGGTATGTGACCATCACACTGTGTGCGCCTGGGTTGACCGGCCCTCATACCGCTTTAGCCATAGCCTCCCGCCCCCTGGGTGGACTCTGTGCATCAGGCGGTCCTGATGACTGCTGCTATCCCCACCTGGCCTCCTACGCGTGGATTGCCCATCGCTCTGGTGCCTCGCGCCTGCGCCGTACTGGCCGGCTCTGCCGATCACCTTCCGCGACTCCGGGTGTCTCCGATGTTCCACCGCTCTGCCCGGACCTTCTCCCGCGTGCTGCTCCCTGGGTGGGGCTGTCGTCAGGGGCGGCCGTCTACGCGGCCTCCATCCGAACAGGAGCGGTCCGCCCGCTAGGCGGCTCGGGTTCTGGTCCTGAGCCGTCGCTACCGCCGGGGTTTGACCGACGAGCGGCACGACCACGGGGACGGCCTGCGCCACGACGACGTGGCTTCCGGTGGCCCTGGCGGCTGTGTGAGGTCCGCAGCCGGACGGCGCGCACCTTCTCGACCGAGTGGAGCACCGCGAACGGGTTGCGAGGGTTGACCACCCACGCCAGCACGCCGTCCCTGTCGCGACGCTGCTGATCGCTGCGGACGTGCTCGAGAAGTGAATCGTGCTGGTCGCTGCGGGACATCGACTTTCTCCGTACTGGGCCCGGCCTGCGGTCTTCACGCTGTCTTGCGTGCAGCCGGGATGCAGGGCGAACTTACGCTGAGGGTCGGACAGAGCCCAGAACGACGACCGCCGCCTCTTTTCAGAAGCGGCGGAGCAACTCGTCGGGCCGGGTGACTAGGCCGACCGGCAGGACGCACGGAGAAGCGTGTCCGCGACGAACCCTAGCGGCGAGCACGGCAGAACCGATCCGGTCCTCGATCTACCCTCGCGGCCGATGACGCCACCGCAACGCCTGAGGCGCGAGCTTGAGCGGCAGCGAGACCGAGGCCGGGCGTTCCGTATCGCCTGGCCGGTCGCGGTGAGCACCGCCCTGGCCGGCCTGCCGCTACGGCAACAGGTCTTCTGGCGATCGACGTTCACCGAGCAGCGCGGCGTGTGGCACGCCTGCTACAGCGGGCCGAACCGCAGCAAGCAGCTAAGCCGTTCCGACGCGATGGAAGAGCCTTCCAGTCGGTCGGACGTCACGCTCGTCGCCTAGCCGCCCATCTCGCCCTCAGGGTCGAGTTGGTGTAGCTCGTCCTTCGCCTGCTGGAGCGCTTCCCAAGCCTCCGCGAGACCGGGATTAGCCAGGTCGGCGATGCCGGGAGCAGGTGCCCCTGGGCGCGCTGGCGCGCCTTCCTCGTGCGTTGCGTCCGCAAGCAACCGCGTGTACGCGTCGTCCTTCGCCTGAACGTTGGCTTGCGCTGCTGCAATCTCGTCTGGGGTGCCTGGCATGCGGTCCCGCCTCTCCTGAAGAACCAGCTCTACACGAGCCGGACTTGACGTGAGTCTTTCAGCCTGAGCTCGCTTTCGCCGCACGTCTCTCCTCACGGCGGCGTCGCGTCATCTCGGCGTTCCAGCACGGCAGAACCGACCCGGGCAGCTTTCCCCAGAAAAATGCCCTGATTTCGCGGCTGCATGAGGGTGGGAGGGGTTGTGAATGGTGTTGCGGCCTGGAAGGGGGTCACCGGGGGGTCTTGCTCTGCCGCCGGTTCTGGCCGGTCTGGCTGCGTTCTGGCCGGCCCGGTCTTGCCTGTCTCAGCTGCCCTTCGCCTTCGCTCTCAACTCGGCGGCGTATTGCGCGTACGTCGGCCTGGTCTTCTTCCTGAGCGTTTCGAGGTGACAGGGCTTCCTGCACAGGACTTGCAGCTCTTCGAGCGGGTGCTCCGTTCTTTCGAGGCTGCGGCCTGGCGTCAGATGCGACCCAGTGAGATGGTGGACTTCGAGCCATGTCCCGTCGGCGCGGGCTTGCTGTTCGGTTCGGCCGCACTTCTCGCACCGGTTGCCGGATCGTCGTAGCGCGGCCTGGCGGGCTTTGCGCCACGAGGTGGTCGTGCCCTTCGATCGGCCCTTCGGTGCCAGGTGGCCGTGCTGGGCGCAGCGGCTGCTGTCCGGCTCGGCGTAGTTCGGACAGCCGACCCCGGTGGGCAGGCGTTCTATGCAGGGAGTGGGCGGAC
Organism: Actinomycetes bacterium; assembly: GCA_029263035.1. Classification (GTDB taxonomy): domain Bacteria; phylum Actinomycetota; class CADDZG01; order JAHWKV01; family JAHWKV01; genus JAJCYE01. The sequence goes on along the minus strand of JAJCYF010000219.1, from coordinate 679 downwards.
GCATGGTGGCTCTGTGGGCTTCAGGAAGCGTGTGTGGCGGGCTAGGTGATTCTGATCTAGATGATTGGGTTACCTAGCGGCCTGGGCGGCTGAGAACACCTGTATGGGCCTCTCGCTACGCGCACCACGGAACGGGCGGGGCGGGCTCAAGTGATCCACGCCCGGCGTCGTGTTTCGAGCCGCTGAAGACCAGCGGAGCGCCATCCCGGCGAGCAGGGCCCCGCGCCTCCTCGGGCGGGCTCAACGAGAACGGGCGCGCCGGAGCCCGGCGATAGGCCGCTGACCAAATGGCGCGATGAGCGCCAAGGACGACCAGCCAGTCGGCGCGCTGTGGTTCAGGCAGGCCGCTGGTTGCAGTGGACACGGCGAGCGGCCATGCCTTGTCGAACGACCGGCCCTCCGTGCGGTGGCGCTCCAGCTCCTGGCGCAGGGCGATGAGGGGCGCGGGATCGGGCGGTGCCGACGGCGCTGCCAGCGTGTGGCCTCCGTGCTTCCCGGAGGCCAGCGCGTCGCCGTTGCGCCGCTGACGGTGGTAGTGCAAGTTGCAAAGGCCCTTCGAGTGGACTCGGTCCTCGCAGCCGTCGATGGGGCAGCACTTCCACATCGTCGTTACGCCCCGACTGGAACCGGGCGCGCGGGGTCGCAGGCCGGGTCCGGATCGGTCGGGCCGTCGTCGTCC
>JAJCYF010000218.1 GCA_029263035.1 Actinomycetes bacterium | reverse complement strand
TCCATGGCCGGGTTGGCGGGGACCAGTAGGATCCTGCCCGCCTCTTTTCGAAGCCGTTTGATGGTTGCTTCAGCTTCCCCGGTCTCCCCATGAACCTGGGCGGCGACGATGTCGCCGTTCGACGCATCCGATTGCGCTCGGATTACGACCAGGTCGCCATCCAGAATACCCGCGTCTATCATCGACTCGCCTTTGACGGTCAGCACGAAGTGATTTGTGTCCGAGATGAAGTCCTTCGGGAACGGCAGGGTGCCTTCGAGGTTCTGCTCGGCCAGCGATGTTGGTCCGGCGGCGATGGATCCGTAGATGGGGAGGTCGGTGACCGACCGGTCCTCCGGCGCGGCCGCCTGAACCGGCACCTGGCGGCCCCAGCGGACGTCGATGGCCCGGGGCTTGGTGGGGTCCCGGCGAATGTACCCGCGGTCTTCAAGGCTGCCCAGGTGGGCGTGAACCGTGCTGGGGGAGCTGAGCCCCACCGCCTCGCAGATCTCCCTCACCGCCGGTGGAAAACCGCGCGTCTCCACCGTGGCCACAATGAAGTCCAGGATTGCCCGTTGTTTAAGGGTGAGATCCGATCCGTCCAAAGTCTTTTCCATCGAAGGTCCCTTCCGCCGAACGGGCCCATCTGGCCCGGGACAAACATATGTTCGACTGATCCTTGACTCGAACACACGTTCTCATTACCATGCCAATTATGCAGAACGTACGTTCGAAGTCAACGACCTCCGCCGTTTACGGCAGGCCTTCCGCCGCCCGGCAGATGGCCGGCGTGACCGGGGGCTGGCGGGTCCCGGTGCCGGCGGGGGCGGTTGCGCCCGCGGCGCCGCAGCTCAGGCTGGTCCCCGGGCGCATCGCGCTGTTCCTGGGAGTCCTCCTGGTCGTCGGCCTTTTCCTGGTGCCCCGGATGGTTTCGGTGGTCTCCAGCGTCTCCACCCCGCAGACCCATGTGGTGGAGTCGGGGGAGACCCTGTGGGCGGTGGCCGGAGAGTACGGAGGCGATTCCGACCCCCGGGTGTACGTGGACCGGTTGCTCGAGATCAACCACCTGAAGTCCCCCCAGGTCTACCCCGGACAGACGCTGACCCTGCCGTAGGCCGGCATTTCAGTGCCTGCGGCTGCCGGAGGCGGCCGTTCTGTCATACCCACGGAGTAGTTTGGGATCTAAGATGAAAACCCTTAACCCACTTCCCCCGGTTGACCAAAGGATGGCTCTGGTGACCCCTTTAGCCGGCAAATTCGGGGAAGAAGTGATCACGCACTCCGGCTCACCCATGCTGGTGTTGGGCGCACCCGGGACCGGCAAGACCCGGTTGATCGAGGAGCGCTATCTGCACCTGGCCACCACCGGCGGCGTGGACCCGCACCGCATTCTTTTGTTGTGCAGCAACCGGGCCTACTCCATGAAGGCCCGGGAGCGGATCGTGCGGCTGCTGCCCCATGAGGCTTCGGTTGAGGTTCCGGTGTACACGTGGCACGCCCTGGCCTACCACCTCGTCACCCGGTACTACCCGGTCCTGGGCTTCTCCGAGCCGCCGGTTCTGCTGACCGCGCCGGAGCAGTGGGGAGCGGTGCGGGAACTGCTGGACGGCGAAGACCCCGGGCGCTGGCCTCACTGGGGGGACCGTCTCAAGGAGAGGGCTTTTGCCGACGAGGTGGCAGATTTCTGCCTCAGGGTCGAGCAGAGCCTGCACTCGGCCGAGAGCCTCGCCTCCCTAACCCGGGCCAGGCCGGACTGGTCGGAGGTGGTGGCGTTCGTCGATGTCTACCGCGCCCATCTGCGGAACCGCTCCCGTATGGACTACGCGCAGATGATCTCCTCGGCGGTGCGCCTTTTGGAGCAGGACCCCTCGGTGGCGGAGGCGCTGCGGGACCGTTTTCCGCACGTGATGGTCGACGACGGGCAGGACATGGGCCGGGCGCACCTGGCGCTGCTGGGACACCTGCAGACCGGAAACCTGGTGGTCGCCGCGGACCCGGACAGCGGTATCGAGACCTACCGGGGAGCCGAGCCGGACTGGGTGTTCGGGTTCGGGACCAAGTTCGGGGCGCACCGCACAGTGGTGCTGGACACCAATCAGCGGATAGGCGCGCCGCTGGCGCCGGCCCTGAACCGGCTGATCCGCCACAACGACGACCTGGCCACCCACCGGCCCGATCAGGTAGCCGGGCACAACACCGAGTTCGAGTGCCGCCAGTACCTTTCGACGGTGGAGGAGGTCGAGTCGATCGCCCGGGAGCTGCGCCGTCTGCACGTGCTGGAGAAGGTGGCGTGGCCGGATATGGCGGTGCTGGTCTCACAGCCGCGGTACCTGCTGACCCCCCTGCAGCGGGCACTGGAGCAGTGCGACGTCCCCTTCCAGCCCATACAGGGTGATCGTCCCCTGGCGTCGGAGCCGGTGGTGAAGTGCTTCCTGGACCTCGTACGGGTAACCCTGGGTGAGGCTACGCCCCGCCTTCTGCCGGACCTTCTCACCAGTCCGCTCGTCGGGCTGGACTACGCCACCCGGCGGGGTTTCGAGCGGGACGCCTGGCGCACCCGGCGCACGCTGGAGGAGGTGGTGGCCGCGGCGCCCGAGGCCGCAGAGCTGGCGCGGCTGTCGGAGCTGGTCCGCCGGCACCAGGACCAGGCCGACGAGTGCTTCTGGCAGGTCTACTCAAGCTCCTCCTACTACCAGAGCCTTCAGGCCAGGGCCCTGGAGGATCCGCTGGACCCCGCCAATGCTGCCATCGACGCGCTGGTTGCATTCAGCCACGGGCTGGAGCGGTTCGTCGAGCGCCGGAGAGGCGCCGGTTCGGTCGGCGACTACCTCAATGAGGCGGCCCGGGCGGACTTCGGGGCGGACCCATGGCTGGCGCCGTCCACCCGGCGGGCGGAGGGGGTGGCTATCTCCACCTTCCACGGGGCCAAGGGCCGGGAGTGGGACGTGGTGGTGGTCGCCGGATGCCTGGATGCCTGGATTCCCAAGGGCCACCGGGCGCAGGGGCTTTTTGATCCCTACCTGCTTCAGATGCCCGATGCGGTGAACCGCGAGCTGGCAGCCATCTCGGAGGACCGCCGGACGTTCTACGTTGCGGCCTCACGGGCCCGCAAGCGGGCGATCTTCACCGCCGCGCCCCCGGGAGGTGGGCGGTCCAAGCCCAGCCGGTTCCTGATTGAGCTTTCCGGCGAGGCACCGGCGGTCACCGTGCCGGGCGAGTTGCCGCCGCTCACCCACGCCGAGCTGGCCGCAGGCCTTCGCCGGCGGCTGGCCACCCGGGCCGTTCCCGAGGCGGAGAAGGTGGCGGCGGTTGTGGCGCTCTCTGAGATCCCGGGCACCGACCCGGCCGGCTGGTACGGGCGGGCCGGCTGGACCTCGGGCGACGACCCGCTGGTGGAGGGTGAGCTGCGCACCTCCTACTCCCGGCTCAGCGTGTTCGAGAACTGCGGCCTGCAGTACGTGCTGCAGTCGGTTCTCGGCCTGGATCCGGCCTCCACCTACTCGATGAAGTTTGGGACCTGGATCCACGCCCTGTTCGAGGCGTGGCATCAGGAACGGATCAAGGACCCGGCCGAGCTGCAGGCCGAGTACACCAAGATCTTCGACGAAACCATCTTCCCCAACTCCACCATCGCCCGGCAGTTCCACCGCGACGGGCTGAAGATGCTGGAGGTCTTCTACCGGCACGAAGCGGCGGCCGGGCCCAACGTGGTGTCCGAAAAGCAGTTCGACTTCCCGTACGCGGGGGCGGTGCTGCGGGGCCGGATCGACCGGATGGACCGTAAGAACAAAGGCACTGCAGTCACCCTCACCGACTACAAGACCGCCAAGTGGGCCCCCAGCTACAAAGAAGCTCAGAGCTCGCTGCAGCTGGCCATCTACCACCTGGCGGTGAAGGCGGACCCGGCGCTGCAGGAGTTCGGGGAGCCCCTGCTGGCCCGGCTGGTCTACCCCGGGGCGTACAACCGGGATGGATCGCATCAGGTCCTCACCCAGAACGCCGAGGAGGCGGAGAAGGTTATCGAGAAGCTTCCCGGGATCATCGAAGCGGTGAGAACCGAGGACTTCCGGCCCAGCCCGGGCGCCGACTGCCACTTCTGCAAGATGCGTCCGCTGTGCCCCCTGTACCCCGACGGCCAGGAGGTGGGCCTGTGAGAGCCGGTTTGGCGGCCAGCCCGGCGGTCCGGGCGGCGATGCGGGGCAATGAGCCCACCGCGGAGCAGTGGCTTGCCCTGTCGCACCCGCCCGAGCCCCTGGCCATCATCGCCGGTGCCGGAAGCGGCAAGACCGCCATCATGGCCGCCCGGATGGTGTGGATGGTGGAGGAGGGCATCGCCCGGCCGTCGCAGATCCTGGGTCTAACCTTCACCAACAAGGCCGCCCGCGAGCTGGAGGAACGCATCGAGCTGGCGTTCGAAGCCATGGACCCGCAGCCCGGCGAGCTGCCCACCGTCTCCACCTACAACTCGTTTGCCGACCGGATCGTTCGCCAGGAGGGGGTCCGGGTGGGCATCGACCCGGAGTCGTCGCTGCTCTCGCAGGCCCAGACCTGGCAGCTGCTGGCGGAGTCGCTCAACCACGTGGAGCCGTTCGACGCTATCGACTCCCGCTCCATCGCCTCCTTGACCCGCATGGCCCTGGGTCTGGCGGACCAGTGCGCCAACAACTACGTCACCCCCGAGCAGGTGGCGGAGGAGGACGGGCGGATCCTGGACCGCAAAGAGGCGTACGAGCGGGATGTCCTGGTCAACTCCGGCCGGCGCTGCGAGCTGACCAAGGTCGTGCGTGCCTACCAGGACCTCAAGCGCGCCCGCCGCTGTATGGACTTTGGGGACCAGGTGACCAAGGCGGTGCAGATCCTTGAGAGCTGGAGTTCGGTGGCGGCGGACCTGCGGCAGCGGTTCCCGGCCATCCTGCTCGACGAGTATCAGGACACCAACGTCGCCCAGCGGCGGATGATGCAGGCACTGGCGCCTCACGGCAGCAACGTCACGGCGGTGGGCGACGCCCGGCAGAACATCTTCCAGTGGCGGGGTTCCACACTTTTCAACCTCATCGACTTTCCTTTGAAGCACTTTCTCCGGGCGGGCGGGGAGGCCCACCAGTTCCTGTCGCTTTCGGACAACTTCCGCAGCGGCGAAAAGGTGGTTGAGGTCGCCAATGCGGTGATCGGCCGGGTTTCGCAGGAACGCCGCCCCGGACAGCCCCTGGAGGCGGTGGCCTTCAACGGCGAAGGGTTTGTGGGCACCGCTCTTTTGACCGACCAGCGGGCGGAGGCGGAGTTCATCGCCGGCGAGATTCTCAAGTACCACGGCAAGCCGGTGGGGCCGGGCCGGCCGGTCACCGGCTGGAAGGACTTCGCCATCCTGGTGCGCCGCAAGTCGCACATGGGCCTCATCTACTCGGTGCTCAAAGAGCATGAGATCCCCGTAGAGGTCGTGGGGCTCGGAGGGCTGCTCCAGGTACCCGAGGTCATGGACACGGTCTCCTGGCTGCGCCTGGTGGCGGAGCCGGGCCCTGGGAGCAACCGCTGGCTTGCCCGGATCCTTCTCGGCCCCCGCTACCGCATCCACTACCGGGATCTGGCGGTGCTGGCCCGCTGGGCGGCCGGGAGGACCCGCGCCCTGTCCGACACCAAAAAGAGGGACCTGCCGCACGCCGAGGGCACCAAGGTGCCGGACGAGACCGACTTCGAGCCGGACGATGTGGCGTTCTCGCTGGTGGAGGCGCTGGACCACCTGGAGCTCATTCCTCAGCTGGCCCCCGATGCGCTGGAGAGGCTGCTGCGCATGAGGGCGGAGCTGTGGGCGCTGCGGAGGGGCGCCGGCGCACCGCTGCTCGACCTGGTGCAAAAAATCGTCGCCACCACCGGCATCGCCGACGCGCTGGCGGCGAGCCCCAGGCAGGATGCCGCGGCCTCGATGGGCAACCTGCGCCAGTTCATGAGCCTGGTCGCCAACTTCGCCCCCATCTCCGGCGAGCCGTCGCTGGCCGAGTTCCTGGAGTACCTCGACGCGGCCGAAGATGCCGAAGACACCATGGAGCTGGAGGTCCACCAGGCAGACGACTCGGTGAAGCTGACCACCGTTCACGGAGCCAAGGGCCTGGAGT
>JAJCYF010000217.1 GCA_029263035.1 Actinomycetes bacterium | reverse complement strand
GGTGGAGGGCTCGGCCCGGTGCCGGGGAACGGCGGACATCAGGCCGCCTCCGGCATCTTTTCGGCCACTCTCATACGGGCGCTGTCGGACCTCGGATTGGCGGCGGCCTCCTCCTCGCCCGGGCGTACCGGGCGGTTGGTGAGAACCCTGACCCGTGCCGTCCGGCCGCAGACACACACCGGGAAGTCCTTGGGACAGATACAGCCCTCGGCAGCGGAGCGGAATGTGCGCTTTGCGATGCGGTCCTCAAGGGAGTGGTAGCTGATCACGGCTACCCTCCCGCCGGGACGCAGCAGGTCCAGTGCCGCCGCCAGGGAGCGCTCCAGCGAATCGAGCTCTGAGTTGGTCTCGATCCGAAGCGCCTGAAAAGTTCGGCGGGCCGGGTGCGGGCCGGTCCGCCGGGTCGCGGCCGGAATGGCCGTTTTAACCACTTCCGCCAGGTCGGATGCTTCCTCGAACGGCTGAACCGCCCGGCGCAGCACTATCGCGCGGGCAATCCGGCGGGAGAACTTCTCCTCGCCGTACCGGAAGAAGATGTCGACAAGGCGATCTTCTGAATAATTATTCACAATGTCGCGAGCGTTTAGCTCGGCGTTTTGATCCATTCTCATATCGAGGGGAAAGCCGCGCCTGAAACCGAAGCCTCGCTCGGCTCGATCCAACTGAGGCGATGAAACCCCCAGGTCGTAGAGAATCGCTCCCACGTTTTTGTATCCCTCATCTCGTACTGCCTGCTCGATCTCTGCAAAATTCGACCGGACCAGACGCACCCGCCCGCCGAAGGGCCTGAGCCTGCGCCCGGCCGCCTCCAGCGCAGCGGAGTCGCGATCGATACCGATCACCACCAGGTCCGGAAGGGCCTTCAGAAATGCCTCTGAATGACCCCCGGCCCCCAGGGTGCAGTCGACCAGCGGGCCCTCCCCCGATGCAGCGGGTGTCAGCCACTCCAGCGCCGCTCCAGAAAGGACCGGGATGTGCCGGAAGCCGGCGCCCTCCTGCTCGGCCGGACCCTCTAAAGGCAAACGCTCAACCGGCCGCCCGGAACAGAACCAGAGCCAGACCCAGGTATCCGCCCAGCACACTCGCCGAGATCCCCAGAAGCAGAAAGGTCTCCCGTACCTCCTTGAGCAGGCCGCCCCCTGTAACTGTTTCCACTGGTGCCTCCCTTCGTTCGTCCAACAACCGCCTTGCCCCAACTGCGCCCACCGCTCAGGTGAGCTCCTCGGCTATCTGCGCGTAACTTTCTTCAACGCTCTCCCGGTAGCTGACCCAGGAGGCCCGGTCCCAGATCTCTGCGCGGTCCGAGACGCCTATCAACATCACTTCCTTGCCCTCGAGCCCCGCGAAGCGCCGAAGCGCGGCCGGGATGGACATACGGCCGGTTTTGTCCACCGACTCCTCCGAGGCCGAGGAGAAGAACATCCTCTTGTAGTCCCGGTTTGCCTTCTGATCCGACGACAGCACCTCCAGCTGCGACGCCCGGCGGGAGAATGCCTCCGTCGTCATCACGAACAAGCAGCGTTCCTGACCCGCCGTCACCACGACCTCGCCCGCCAGTTCCTCCCGCCACCTGGCCGGCAGGAACACCCTGCCTTTGGCGTCGAGCGTGTGGGTGAACTCTCCGAGCAACATCCGTCGTCTCCACTTTCAATCTCGAATCCCCTTGAAGAGGCGCTCCCCCGCGTAGGATCCGCGGGGTCGAATCGGTTGAGCGACCCTTTGGCCCTCCACCACTTTGCGCCACGTTACGCCACTTTAATGTTCAGAGTCAACGATATCGGCCCATCAAAATGCCCCGCGTTCGCACCCTTGAATGGTTATTCAGATTCCATCCAGGTGGCTCGGAGGGAGCCGGATCGCAAGGGAGTGTGTGCCGGCACCGGCCGGACACTAGGAGTGGTGGTTTTACGGGGTTTCAGCGCCGCATCGGGAAGAACGCAGCTACCGGAGCAGTTAGCCGGTGGACAAAAGTCTCGGGTCGCCGGGTTCCGCAGTGGTGGATGGCACCATCAGATACGGCTCCCACGCCGGGTAAATCTTACCGGCGGCCGCGATGAGGAACAGGCTGTCCTTCGGTACGTGAGGAGGCCGGCGCAGCTTCATGTTCGTTTCGGTAAGGAGCATGTTCTCCTTACGTGCGTTGCAGGGCCGGCACGACGCCACAACGTTGTCCCAGGTGTGGGTGCCGCCCTTGGACCGGGGTTGGATGTGGTCGACGTTCTCCGCTGCCGATCCGCAGTACTGGCACTCGAACTCATCCCGGACGAAAACCGCCCGCCGGCTGAGCGACGCACGTGCCCGGTAGGGCACCTTCACGAAGTACACCAGGCGGACGACCGACGGGACCGGGAGGGTCATTCTTTCGGAGGAGAACGTCCCTTCGTCGGCCGGCTGCTCAATCACCGCCTTGGACTTCAGGACAAGGACAACCGCCCGCCGTGCCGAAACGACACAGAGCGGCTGGTAAGAGGCGTTTAGAACCAGCGCTCTCCCCAAGCCCCATCTCCTTCATGGCTTCGTTGCGTGGGCTCTGCTGCTTGCCATGCGTCCGACGGGTCGTTCGATTTCGAAAGCAACCGGCAGACGCTGGACCAAAGTATAAGACCCGTCGCGTTTTCCGGTGATGAGGAAAGATCCAACGAGCTGCCGAAGCCGGATGCCCCGGCGCAAACTGATCTAGTGGCCGCCCAGCGGCGCCAGGGCCCCCTCGACATCGGCACAGATCTGATCGTAGAGGTCACGGGTCACCCGACCCGGGGATACGCCGAGCTCCTCCGCCAGCGCGGCCCGGCATTTTTCGTACTGTCGCAGCGCGCCGGTCCGGTCCCCGGCAAGGTAGCTGAGCCTCATCATGCGCCAGTGCGCCCGCTCATGGGCCCGGTCGGATCGCAGGAGGCGTTCTCCGTAAAGAAGCCCTTCCTCAAAACTGCCGGTAGCCTCGCAGTAGCCGAGCAACTTCTCCAGCATGGTCAGCTGGACTGCCCTCAGCCGTTCCCGCTCGAAGACGCACCACTCCTCGTTCCAGCCCTCCAGCAGGTCCCCGCGATACAGATCCACCGCGGCCGCAACGGTCTTGGCCTGATCGCCGGCAAGCTGCTCGCCCGGGGTCGACTGAACGCTCTGGAAGGCCGACTCGAGTTCGGCCACGTCCAGCCAGATACCTTTCCGGTTGACCTGGACCCATTCCTTCTCGACCAACAAAAGAGGCGTCGAATCTCCCTTGTCCTGCAGATGCCACAGGCTCTGCCTCAGGTTCTTTCGGGAGCGGGGTCCGGAGCTGGATCCCCACAGGGTTCCCGCCAGTACCTCACGCTGATGCGGCCGGTTCCGGAACAAAAGAAGGTAGGACAGGATCTCCTGCATCTTCCGGCCTTCCAGCTGCCCCCAGTCGGAGAACTCCCGGCGGGCCTGGAAGCGTCCCAGAAGCAGAAACGAGTAGGGCCGGCAGGAGGCGTCGATCGGCCAGTCCTTGCCGAACAGGAACTCCGGCGCCAGGCTGGTCGAGACGCCTACCACCTACATGCTCCGCGTGAAAGGGGACAAAATCTGTAAGGGAATATAATCGGCGGCGTGCCCTCAACCCCCGAACCTGAAACCCAATCCTTTATCTTCAGGATCTGGCGAGAAGACCCGTCCGATGACGGCCCTCCACTGGACTTTCGTGGCCACATGACCTGCCTCCTCGACGGAACCCGCGCTTATTTTTCCAGCTGGATCGAAGTCCAAGCCTTCATAAACAGCTACCTTGAGACCGGCACCGATTCGAAGCACACGGCGCCGGAACTCCCGTGGACGGGGGAGGCGTCCTAGGTCCGAGTTTAGGGCCAGGACTGAACCAAGACAACTCACCGGCAGCGGGACCCCGCGTTGAAGCAGGGCGAGGCCTGGAACAGGTGCGGGCGATGACAGGAATTGGGTCGGGTCCCTGGGACCCCGGCTGCCGGCCCGGGACTAGGTTGTTTCTATTGGAGAGCTAACGAGCCTGGCGGGCCCGCTCCTGTTGGAGACTTTCGCCGGCCAGCTTCAGGGTCTCGACGAACTCCTCACGGTCTCGAAGGAACTCGGCGACGCCCTGGTCCAGGTTGCGAGTGATCTGGTCGATTGCCACGAAGAACGACATCTGGCCCTGACGCAGCGCGTCCAGGATCTCGCCGTCGTCCTTGGCGACCCGGAAGATACTCTGCCCGTCGGTGATCAGCTTGACCTCCGAAAGGTGCTCTTCGAGCCCCGCCTTCTTGCGGAGATATTCGTAAGCTCGCCGGACCCGCTGGAGGGACATCCCGCCATCCAGGAGCGCCTTGACCACCTTGAGGGCCACCAGGTCCCGGAACGAATACAGCCGGCGGACCCCGGGGCGGCCACCCGTCGATTGAACGCTAGGCCGAACCAACCCGATCTGATCCCAGTAACGGAGCTGATGGCTGGTACAACCCGTAAATCGACATGCCAGAAGAACGCTGAAACCCTCCAACGGTGGCCCCTTCCGAAAAAATTAGAAACATCGTTTGGTTTGCGAAATGGAATTGGAAATTCGACGGTCCTGTTGTTCTACCTAATCGCTGCAACCGTACGCAATACGGAGGGGAGGGGTTTTTCGCCGCAACTCGAAATACTTTCCCGCTCTGGTTAACCCTGGTCACAAGTCTCAACCAGAGCTTTAGGGTTAAATTATTGGGACCCTTGGGACTAGGATCCGTCGCGGTTCCCAAGGTCGCGCATGCGACCCCGGAATCTGGTAACAAAGTCCGACAGTGGCGCCTGCTCACGCAGAGCCCGAAGCTGCTCGGACCCGATTTTACGCAGGTTGTCGTAGGTGTAGACCGCGCCGGCAAGCATCAGCAGGAATGCGCCGATCCCGATAAACAACTCCGTTTTGACGAAAAAGACGACCAGGACGGCGAATCCGGCAACAAAGGCCGCTATCCCCCGGCGGACGTTGCGAAGCAGGTGGACCTGGAGGGTGGTTGAGGACACGCCTCGCGCGAACTCAGGATCCTGCTCGTAGAGCTGATCCTCGATCTCCTGGAGTATCTGTTGCTCTCGATCCGACAGAGGCATCCCGGCGTTCCCTTTCAGGCTGAAAACCCTTAGCTGAGGCCTGCAACCCCTAGGGGTAGATTATAGGTCAATAGGGCTCAGCCATCCTCCAGAAGTGCCCCAAAACCCAACGCATCTTCGCCGAACCTCATCCGAACACGATCCAGAGCCGTCTCGGCGGCCGCCCACTCGGGCTCCCGGTCAAAGACCATCTGGTTCGACGCCGGCCACTGCGACAGGTTGGCCACCGACACCCCCAGCAGCCGGACCCGGCAACCGCTCGGCGGCCGTCCATCGATAAACCTCTCCAGCAACTCCTGGGCCACCCGGTAGACCGCGGTGGCGCTGTCGGTCTCCTGGCCCAACGTGCGGGACCGGTTGAACGTCTCAAACGTGGACAGGCGAATTTTCAGGCTGATCGTCTGGCCGCTGATCCCCTGTCCCCGTAAACGAGACGCAACACGATCTGAAAGCTTTAGGAGCGCGCCGAGCATCGACACCGGCTCAACCAGATCGGTTTCGAACGTCTCCTCCGCGCCCACCGACTTCGCCACCTGTCCCGGGACTACCTCCCTGGAGTCACAACCGCGGGCCAGCAGCGCCAGAGCGGCGCCGTGGGCTCCCAGGGCGTTTTCCAGTACCGCGGGCCGGCACGCCGCCACGTCGCCGACGGTCTTGAGACCCAGTCGCTGCAGGACTATCGAGGTCTGCTCCCCCACTCCCCATAGCTGCCCGACCGGCAACGGGGCGAGGAACTCCTGCACCGCGTCGGCACGTACCACCAGGATCCCGTCCGGCTTAGCCAGCCGGGAGGCCAGCTTGGCCAGGAACTTGTTGGGTGCGACCCCCACCGACAGCACCAGGCCCGTTGCCCGCAGCACCCGGTCTTTGAGCGCCTCTGCCGCGGTGGCAGGGTCCCTCCACAGCCGGGAGGCCCTCCTCAGGTCCAGGAACGCCTCATCCAGCGCCAGCGGTTCCACTGCGACGCTGAATGCGTCGAACACCTCCTTCACCTCCCGGGACCTGGCGATGTAGGCCCCGAACGTGGGCGGGATGAAGACACCGTTGGGACACAGCCTTCGGGCGCGGGCCGTGGGCATGGCGGATCGCACGCCGTAGCGGCGCGCCTCATAGGAGGCGGATGTCACTACCCCCCGGCCCGATGTGCCTCCAACGATTACCGGCCTGCCCCGCAGCGACGGATCCCGCAGGGTCTCGACCGACGCGTAGAAGGCGTCCAGGTCTGCATGCAGAATGGGGCTGGACCAGTCGCCGGAGGGTTTGTTCACCGGAGTGGGACAAGCGCCCGAAGGAGACGCACGGAAAGTTTCACCTTCGGACGCTCAACCCCCACAACCAATCGGTCGAAATCCACCCGGTCGAACATTTGTTCGGATGAAGTTAAAACGCGGGCCGGCGTAAGTCAAGGACCGCCTGCCGCCCGCCTACTGCGATACGTCGATGGTCCACGTGCCCCCGGCGGTAACGTCGACCAGGTAGATGCCGTCGGCAACTATCTCCACGGTTTTATCGCCCCGGAAGTCGGTTAGCTCGGTGGCCAGCAGGGTGATCACGGTGCCGTCGGCGGCGTTGATCAGCTGCGGGGCGAACAGACCGGTTCCGTTGTAGGTCAGCCGGAACCGGGCCGGACCGGCCTTGAGGGAGAAGAACTCAGACGCGGTAGCCCCGGTTCCCTCGAGCTTTTTCGGAGGAAGCGGCGCCTCGGTGGGTACCGACTGGTCGATATTGACGGTCCATCTACCGCGCGTGGCGATGTCCAGGGTGTAGTCGCCCACCGGAAGGCCGACCGCCTTGGAACCTGAAAACTTGCCGATCTCGTTGACCAGCAGATTCTGGTTGTCCGCAGTGCCGTACTGGACGACGAAGTTCTGGCTTCCCTCGTGGGTGAGGGTAAAGACGGTCAGGCCTCCCCCCGCCTTGAAGGTCTGCTTCTTGCTCCCCTGGCCCTCGAACTCCTGGCTCT
>JAJCYF010000216.1 GCA_029263035.1 Actinomycetes bacterium | reverse complement strand
CGCCCAGGTGGAAGCGCCCAGCCCCGCCACCGCCAGCAGGGAACCGCTCAGGTCAAATCCCGGAACCCGATCCGGGGAGCGGGTTTCCGGTACGTAGCGTGCCGTGACCGCCAGGACCACTGCGGCCACCGGGAGGTTGATGAGAAAGATCCACCGCCACGAGGCCGTCGACACCAGGTACCCTCCGAGGACCGGCCCCAGCGCCGCCGCCACGCCGCCGAGTCCCGACCACGCGCCGACCGCCCGCGCCCGGTCTTCCGGACGAAACGAGGCCTGCAGTATCGCCAGGCTTCCCGGTGTCAGCAGGGCGCCCCCGACGCCCTGTAAAGCGCGGGCAAGGATGAGGAACTGTACGTCGGGGGCGACGGCGCACAGCAGCGACGCAACCGCAAACCACGCCACCCCGATCATGAATACCCGCCGCCGGCCGAAGCGGTCGGCCAGGGAGCCGGCGAGCAGCACCAGCGACGCCACCGCCAGCGTGTAGGCGTTGATGGTCCACTGCAGGTCGGCTACGGAAGCATTGAGCTCCTCACCGAGAGCAGGGAGCGCCACATTCACGGTCGTGGCGTCGAGCATCGCCACTCCGGAGCCGCCGACCGTTGCCGCCAGCACCCAGCGGGCGCGGGCCGTACCCCACTGGATGACCGGGTCGGAGGAGGTTGTCACGCCTTCGGAGGGTGTTTCTTGAGATGTTCCTCCCGGCAGTCCCGGCATACCAGCCGCCGGCACTCGGCACACCAGTCAATCGTCGTCGGGTTGGTCGTGCTTTTGGCGCACAGGGCGCAGACGTATCGCATCTCCATCGGGTAAGCCTAACCAGAGCGATCGACGTTTAACGCAGGTAACTTCAGGGCAGAACGCTTTCGCCATGAACCCAACACTAGCCCCCGAAGCACCCGGCCGGGCGCGAGGACAAGAGGTTTTGCTTCCATCGCCCCGCGGTCCGATCTCACTCAGGCTGCTGAATGCGCTTCGAGGCAGCCCTTGCGCCATCGACCTCGACATTCAGCCTCCTGCCGACCCGCTGGCCGACGACGATTTCCATCTGGCGCTCTACAGCTGCTACGAGCTGCACTACCGCAGCTTTCCCGGGGTCGACCCCCGCTGGGAGTGGGAGCCGGGGCTGATCGCGTTCCGCAACCGGCTGGAGGAGCTCTTCGAGGAGGCTCTGCTGGACGAGTTCCTGGACGGCGGATCCGAGCTGCCTGTCGTGGAGGCGGTCAAACAGCTGGCAAGCGCCGGCTCCGGCCCGAGTCTGTCCTCATACATCAGCACCCAGGCCAGCTACGAAGAGTTCATCGAATTCGTAATCCATCGGTCCGCCTACCAGCTCAAGGAGGCAGATCCCCATACTTGGGCAATTCCTCGCCTGGAGGGCAAAGCCAAAGCCGCGATGGTGGAGATCCAGTCCGACGAGTACGGCGGCGGACGCCACGAGCGTATGCATGCCGAGCTCTTCCGCCGGACGATGGTTGCCCTGGGGTTGAACGGTGCCTACGGAGCCTATCTGGAGCGGATCCCCGGGGAGACCCTGGCCACCGTCAACCTGATCTCCTTTTTCGGCCTGCACCGAAGGCTGCGGGGTGCGGCGGTCGGACACCTGGCGATTTTCGAGATGACCTCGTCGCTGCCGAACCGGGATTACGGCGACGGTGCCCGGCGGTTGGGCGCGAGCCCCGAGGCCACCGAGTTCTACGACGAACACGTAGAGGCCGACTCCGTGCACGAGGTCATTGCCGCCCACGACCTGGCCGGGGGGCTGGCGGCGCAGGAGCCGGAGCAGGCTCCGATGATCAGGTTCGGTGCCCGGGCCTGCGCGGGCTTGGACGCCCGCTTTTCCGGCTACGTCCTGGACTGCTGGGAAGCGGGCCGCACCTCTCTCCGCCAACCCTGAGAGCTACGGATCGGGGGCGCAGCCTGGGGATTTGTGGCTGCCGTCACACCAGGGCTTGATCGACGAGCCTCCGCAACAGCACAGAGCCACCGTTCGGCGGCGGGCGGGTATCTCGTTGCCCTTGCCGTCGGTGACCACGTAGTCGCCCCGGACGAGCAAAGGCCCGTCCGGGTAGGTGTTGATCGAAACCTCAGGTGCGGTGCCCATGCTTGCTCCTCCCGCCCGGAAGGTACCCCGAATTCCTGAAGCGAACCCTGGTTACTCCGGCCCGGAGGGCGGCGGGCTCTGCTTTTCAACCGGGGGGGCGCTGTCGTCCGGCGGGACCGGGGTTGCCGGGGCCGGGGCGACGGCCGGAGCCGGGGCGGCCGCAGGCAGCGGTTCTGCCTCGTCGGCCCTCTTGGCCGTGAACAACATAGCCAGTCCGAGCAGGACCACCGCTCCCGGCCAGAAACGGGCGACCAGGTCCCCGACATCGTTGCCGGTCAAAAACATCGCTCCGATGCCGGCGAAGATAACCCCGAAGACCAGAGACACCGCATCAAATGAGTGCGCTTTCATGACTGCTCCTTTGCCGTTTCTTCGGTGCGGTGGACAACAACCTCGCCCATGAAGACCTCGGTGTTCAGCACCAGCTCGGGTCCTTCACCGGAGTCCTCGTCGGAACTGAGATTGACGTCGGTGCCGGTTCGCTCCTGGTCGAAGAAATGCACTCCGCCCATCTGGGTGTGGCCGTCGAAATTTACGTCTACCCCCTGCGGAACGAAGATCTCCATCTGACCCATGAAAAGACTGGCGTCCACGGTCACCGGTTCGTCCCCCCAGCGCATGTCCTCCAGGTCGATCACCAGATGCCCGGCAAACAGTTCGTACTCGCCGGCCGCCTCGGCCGGCAGAACCGGCGAATAGGTCCTTTCGCCGCTGCCGTTGCCGAAGGGGACGTTGGTGGTGTCGGCAAAGATGACGAACGGAACGAGCAGCAGGCCCCAGAAGATCAGGCTCCTCGCCCGGCCCCACACCGATCCGACGACCAAACCCGCGCCGGCGGCGATCAGCGCAACCGCCGAGTACTGGCCGGGGGTGAAATC
>JAJCYF010000215.1 GCA_029263035.1 Actinomycetes bacterium | reverse complement strand
TTGTCGTCAAGCCTAGAGCCGGGCAAAGCTGTACGCTCGGAAATGGCATGCGGGTTCCGATATGGGTGTCGGCTTGGGAGCTGGAGTGTTGCCAGCCGAACGCGACCGTCGGCGACCGATGGACCATCTCTGTTGTAGGGCTAAAACCCCCCGAACCCTGGTGGGCCGCGCATGTCCCCGACCCGATTCCCGATGAAGTTCGCGAGCTGGGCGCCGTACGCCTTTGGGGAACCACCGCCTCCACGACACTTCACGAACGGTCGACGATCGTGGACCTGGGCGGCTACCGGGTGATCGTGCCCGGGTCGGGCAGTGGACCGGAGGTTGAGCTACACGGCCGCTTGTGGCTGGATGGCCACGAACACCCTGAGTATCAGGGAACGCCCGGACTCAAGTGGACCGGGACCGTCCGGCGCATCCGCGGAATCCGGCTCCGTTACCAGCCGGTAACCGTGTACCTGGCAATACCGGTGGAGCAGTACGAACCCGTTGAATTGAGGTCGACCAGTGACCGCTATGAGCCGGATCTGGCGGACCGCGATTTCTCGGAGTTCCTCATCGACCTGGAGACCGACTGAGCATGGGATACGACAAGAAAGGCCGGCCCGAAGGCCGGCCTTTGACTTGGATTCGAAAGCTTGTGGTTGTGGTCCTATGCAGGGCGAACGTTGCTCGCCTGCAAGCCTTTCTGACCCTGGGTGACGTCGAACTCGACGATCTGACCCTCGGTGAGCGACTTGAAACCGGTTCCCAGGATTCCGCTGTGGTGCACGAAAACATCCTCGCCGGACTCCTGTGAGATAAAGCCGAAGCCCTTCTCATCGCTGAACCACTTTACGGTTCCACGCTGACTCATCTGTAACCCTCCCTCCAGCCGCACATTGCGGCTACTTCAAATACCGCACCTGCGGTACTGTGCTGCAGTTCGGGCCCAGAAAAACAACTAGCCGCGGCCTGTTTGAGCTCCACGGCATTTTGAAAGAACCGAAAACCGAAACCTACAACCGTTCCTTAGTGTAACAGCCCTAGCTTCCAAACCAATGCCTCACCGCCCGGCACTCAGCAGAAACTTGCCAATAGTGGCTCTTTTCGCCCTTTCTGCCTATTTCCCGCCGGGGTTCTGCCCCAAAACCGTGAGGCCGGCCAACTTCTGCCGATAGAGGGAATGAACCGAGACTCATCGACGTTTGACAATGTGAAGGATTTGTTAAGAAGAACTCGAGGGCCTTGTCAAATTGTCAAACGGAACTTATGCTTTGGAGGCTGATCCAATGGGAGTTGACAAAGCTCGGTTGACAATCGCTCCATTGGGTATTCCAAAATGTGTGCGAGATAAGCGCTAATCGCGAGGGTTGCGGCCTCAGCGTCGCGCAGAAGATTTCAGCAGCCGCAATCAGGAGTTAAAGAGGGAAGGAACGCTGTGAGACGAGAGCAGTATCGGGAGTACGAGCCCACCCGCGTAGAAGTCCGGGAGGAGGCTCCTCACGAGGACCTGGTTCGCCAGTACCTGCGTGAGATTGGTCAGTATCCCCTGCTAACAGATGTCAACGAGGTAGAGCTCGCCAAAGCCTACGAGGCCGGGCAGGAAGCCGCCGCGACGCTGGAGGCCAAGCCCCGGCTGGGCCCCAAGCGCAAAGAGGCACTGGGCAAGGTCGTGCAGGACGGCCTGGCCGCCAAGAGGCGGTTCATTCAGTCCAACCTGCGGCTGGTCGTCTCCATCGCCAAGCGGTACTCCGCCGCCGGGCTTCCCCTGCTTGACCTGATTCAGGAGGGCAACCTGGGCCTGATGCGTGCGGTCGAGAAGTTCGACTACCGCCGCGGGTTCAAGTTCTCCACCTACGCCACCTGGTGGATTCGCCAGGCCATCACGCGAGCAATCGCCGACAAGGCTCGGACCATCCGAATCCCCGTTCACATGGTGGAGACCCTGTACCGGGTCCGCAAGGTTCAGTCCGAGCTGCTGGAGCAGATGGGACGTGAGGCCACGATCGACGAGATCGCGGCAGCCGCCGAGATGACTCCTGAGAAGGTCCGCGAGGCCTTCCGGGTTCTTCCCGAGCCGGTTTCCATCCACGAGCCCGTCGGTGACGAGGACGCGGAGCTGGGCGACTTCATCCAGGATGAGGACGCCGAGGGCCCGTTCGAGGCAGCCGCCCTGGCACTGCGCCAGGAGGACCTGTGGACGATGCTGGGCACACTTTCGGACCGGGAGAAGAAGGTTCTTGCTCTCAGGTTCGGACTGGTGACCGGCGAGCCTCGCACCCTGGAGGAGGTTGGACGTGAGTTCACCCTGACCCGGGAGCGGATTCGCCAGATCGAGGCAAAGGCGCTGTCCAAACTGCGCCACCCCTCGAGCCCCGGCAAGCTGCGGGACATGGTCACTCTGTAATGTAGATGGGGTGAACACCCCAGAAGAAACCTCGACAAGGCCGGGAGATCACTCTCCCGGCCTTGTCATTTGTCACTACACCGAGATCGGCCTGAAGGGGCGCAACCGTTCGTACTTCGAGCGCACCCTCGCCTCCAACATCGCCCTCCAGCTGCAGGCGCTGCCCGGCGCAAAGGCCAAACCCATCCCGGGGCGCCTGCTGGTACGGCTGCCCGACGAGTCCCGCAACGAAGAGGTGGTCCGGCACCTTTCGACGACCTTCGGGTTGTCGAGCTTCTCGCCCGCTTTCGAGCTGGTGAACCCGACGATGGACTCCCTGATCTCCACCGCCCTCTCCCTCGCCGAGGCGGCCGTCTTCGAGAGCTTCAAGGTCCGGGCCCGACGGGGCAACTCCTCGTTCGAAACAAAGTCGCTGGACATCAACATCGCAGTGGGATCGGCAATTCAGGAGGCCACCGGCGCCCGGGTCGACCTGGGTAAGCCGGACTGGACC
>JAJCYF010000214.1 GCA_029263035.1 Actinomycetes bacterium | reverse complement strand
ACCGGCTGGTGGACGAACCGCACCGTGATGCCTACCGGGCGGCGGTCCGGGATCTGGTGCGCCCGGCGCTTGACCGGCTGGGCTGGGAACCGGGAGTAGGCGAGAGCGAGCGGAACGCCCAGCTGCGGGGTGTCCTGCTGGAGACGCTCGGCTCGGTGGGGGCCGACCAGGACGTGGTCGGTAGGTGCCGGGAGCTGCACGAGGCGTTTGTGGCCGACCCGTCCTCGGTGGATCCCGCGCTGGCCGCTGCCTCTATCGGAGTCATTGCCGACGCCGGCGGGGCGGAGAACTTCGAACTGTTCTGGGACCGGCACCAGACGGCGTCCAGCCCCCAGCTGGCGGTGCGCTACCTGCACGCCCTGGGCCGCTTCCCGGAACCGGAGTTGGCTGCCCGGCTGGTGGAGCTGATCCTGGCCGAGGTGAGGACCCAGGACGCCCCCTTCACGCTGGCCCGGGCAATGTCCAACCGGGAGACCGGCCGGATGGTCTGGGACTTCATCGCCGGCAACTGGGACCGCCTGCTGGAACGGTTCCCGGCCGGGAGCATCGTCCGGATGGTGTCGGCGGTGACCGTGATCACCGACCGGGGCTGGGCCGAAGAGGTGGAGGCATTCTTTGCCGCCCATCCCGTGCCCCAGGGCGAAAAGACCCTGGCCCAGAACATCGAGCGGATGTGGAACACGGTGAGGTTGAAGGAGCGAGAGGCGCAAGCTTTTGCCGCCGATCTGGCCTGACAATGCGCCTTTAACCGGTCCGGCAGGACTATCGTTACGCTCCCGGAAATCGGCAATTCTAGATCGAGGAGTGGCAAAAACAATGGCCGGCGCAAAGATGTCCGCAGGGCAGTTGGTAATTTTTATCCTCGCCGCGGCGCTGCATCTGGTTGCGGGCTATTTCTACCTCGCTTCGGGTCTGGTGGCGCCGCTGTGGGGAGTGGCCCTGCTGATGTTGATCTGGCTTGCCCTGGCCGTCTGGGGCTATCGCAACCGCCATCGACCCCTCGTTCTGCTGGTGCCGGTGGTGGCCGCGGTGGCGTGGTTCGTGATCCTCACCGCCGGTGAAACCCTGTTCGGCTGGACGCCCTGAGCCCGGCGTGGGCTAGGCTGACCGGGTGGGAAAGCAGACCAAGAAGCGCCGCAAAGGACCCGGTGCAGCGGAGCGGGAGCGCCGGGCCAAGCAGCGGTCGGCGCTGAACCGGCTCTCTCCTGAGGCGCCCGAGATGACCAAAGAGCTCCGGCAGGCCGCGGCCCGCGGCGCCGAGTCACGGGAGGATGCCATCCACGTGAACTCGCGGGACTGGCGTGAAGCCAAGATCCAGGGCCGCGAGGCGGAGATCGTGCAAGCGGTCGAGAACGGTGAGACCGACCGGGCGAAGCAGATCCTTCAACAGGTCCGGGACAATGCCGGAGGTTGCGATATCTGCAGTGCCAAGCCCCCGGAGGGCGAAGGCTACGTTCTTTCAACCACCCAGGGACGCTCCGAACGCCGGTGGGGTCACCGGGCCTGCTTAACCGACACCGCAGACAGCTGGTTCGAAACCGGCCGGGAGCCGGTGTGGACCCAGGGAGTCAGCATCTTCACCAGTCCCGACAAAACCTCCACCAGTCACATCCCCCGGTCGAGCTAGAAGCCCGCAAGTCCTGCGCGCCGCAGGCTATCTCTCGCCCGCTGCTCGGGAATGACCGACTTGCGGTCGGCCGCCGTCTTGAGCGCCAGCCTCAGGTCCTGTTCGCCCTCGCTCCGGCGCTGCGGGTAGTGCTCCAGAAGAATCTCCCCCCGCATCCGCCGAATCTGGCTTTCGCAGAACCCTTCGCTGTTTCTGTCCACCAGCACCAAAGCCTCGTCCAGCAGCTCCAGGGCCTCCCCGGCAGGTTCGCCCGCCAGCAGTTTCGCCTCGGCCAGCAGGCTCAAAAAGAAGGTCTGGAGCATCCAGGCTCCGGTTGCCTTCATTTCTGCGATTCCTTCGGTTATCTCCCGGACCCCGGAGGCCGGCTCGCCCTTCATCGCCCGGGCCCAGCCTCGAAGGATCGAGTTCAGCGCAACGTAAAGGGGGAACCGTTTCTGGGCGGAGAAGGCGACGGCCTCCTCGCCGGCGGATAGCGTCAGCTCGACGTCACGGTCGAGCGCCGCCACCCAGGCCACGATGTCCAGGGCGTGGGCGATGGAGGGGTCGTGGCCCGTTTTCCGGGCGGCTTCCAGAGCATCCGCGGCCAGGTTCTTGCCGGCCTCGGGTTCGCCCACCTCCCACAGCGTAAAGGCCAAAAAGCAGGCGCAGGCGACGAACGGGTTCTGCGGAAGCCAACCCGCCAACCAGGCGTCGCGCAGCCCGTCGTTGATGCTCAGGGCCTTCTCCAGGTGTTCACGGGCGCCGACGAACTGACCCTGGTGCAGCAGGGATGACCCCACCGCATGGTGGGCGGCGACCAGCTCGGCCGGGTCCCCGGAACGGGTGGCGATCTCCAGTAGCTGGCGAGCGATCTCGTGTGCCATAACGTAGCGGCCGCTGACGAAGTGAAAGGCGAACAGGCCCCACAGCACCGGGACCAGCTCCCGGCTCTCTCCCAGGGCCAGGCATAGCTCCTTGGCCCGCTCCAGGGCCTTGCCGGCTTCCGGGGCGGCGTAGCCCTTGGTGATCATGACCAGCGAGTTGATTCGCAGCTGGACCTGAAGTTCCCGCCGGTCCCGCTCCTCCCCGGCCCGGACATTACGAAGCAGATCGAGCGCCCGGAACAGCTGTTCTTCGGCCTGCTCGTAGGCCAGCCGGGAGTACGCCACCTCGGCGGCCGTAAGAGCCAGCGGTATGGCCCTTTGCGCCCCCACCGCCGGCGCCGCCTGGAAGAAGTGGTTGGCCAGCTCAAGGGCGCGGCCGGGATCGTCGCCGTAGGTGGCGTCGATTGCCTCGCCCACCCGTGCATGCAGCCGGGCCCGGCGGGAAGCGGTCAGCTCCTCCAGGATGGTCTCGCGCACCAGGTCGTGGCTGAACCGGAAGCGCCCCACCGCATCCGGGTGCTCCAGCACCAGCCCGCTCATGAGCGCCGCTTCCACCAGCTCCAGCGTCCGCTCCGAGTCGAGCTCGGCGGCAGCCTCCAGGACCCGTAATTCAAAGTCCCGGCCGTCAACCGCCGCCAGGGAGAGAACGGCCATGGTTTCCTCCGGAAGCCGCCGAAGACGCCTGCGAACCACGTCACGCACCCCCGCCGGAACTGCCCGGGCGAGTCCGGTGGAGACACCCAGGTCGTGTTCGGACGCAAGCAGGCGGGCCAGCTCGGTGACGAAGAACGGGTTGCCTTCGGTACGGGTCCGTACCGCGGCGACCGTCTGTCCGGCGACCGAGGTCCCCGTGGCAGCCTCGATGAGGTCCGCAACCTCCAACTCGCTCAGACCCTCCAGCTCCACCCGGTCGGCCACCTGGTGCCTGGAAAGGGTCGCCAGACAGTCCCGCAGCGGGTGGCCGGGGCCTATCTCGGCCGGGCGGTAGGTGCCCAGGATCAAAAGCCGGGAGTCCTTCAGCCTCGGCGCCAGGTAGGAGAGCAACTGGAACGAGGCACCGTCGGCCCACTGCAGGTCATCCAGGACCACCACCAGCGGTTGTTTGACCGATGCTTCGCCCAAAAGACCAGCCATCGCCTCAAACAGGCGTAGCCGGGCGGTTTCGGGGTCCAGCGCCGGCGGGGCTTCGAGAGGTCCGGCGATCGCCTGAATTTCCGGAACCACCTGGGCAAGCTCGGCCATTCCGGGACCGGAAGGGGTGAGCGAGACGCGGTTGGGCTGGGAGACGAGCGACCGGATTACCTCAACCCACGGCCAGTAGGCCGGCGTACCGCCTCCCTCAATGCTGCCGCCCCACGCCCATGGGATACCCCTATCTGCCGCCCGGGAGATCAGCTCCCGGACCAGGCGGGTCTTACCGATCCCCGGCTCGCCCTGGACCAGCACCGCCCCTCCGCGTCCTGCCTCCGCCCGTTCCAGGCCGGCCACGAGGCGGACAAGCTCCCGGCGGCGCCCCACTATCGGGGCCTCGGTCTGCGGTCCGGCCGGCGTGTGGTTTTCCGGCGCCTCCACCGCTTTTTGGAGCGGTTCCACGGAGCAAGGCGTCCTGTCCTCGATGCCGGCGGCGGTGCCCGCCCGGTGCCAGTCGAGCGATGGAGCCTGACCCAGGATGTCCGACTCCAAACGCCGAAGCGCGGGGCCGGGATCTATCCCCAGCTCCTCTACGAGCCGGTTGCGGGCGGTTTGGTAGGCGGCGAGGGCGCCGGCCTGGCGTCCGGCGCGATACAGCGCAACCATCAACATGCCGATCAGCCGCTCGCGGAGCGGGTGGGCCGCAACCGCGGCCTCCAGGTGGGGAACCACCGCGTCGTGGGCGCCCAGGTCCAGGTCGGCCTGGAAGCGGTCCTCCTGGGCCACCAGCCTCAGCTCATCCAGACGGGCGGCCTCGGCCTGGGCGAAGGATTCGAAGGCGAAGTCGGCAAGGGCGGATCCCCGCCACAGGTGGAGGGCTTCATCCAGGCGGCCGCGGGCGGCCGCCGGGCTTGACTCCGCCAGCAGCCGGCGCCCTTCGGCTGCGGCAGCCTCAAACTGCGCCGAGTCGAGCGAACCCTGCGGAACCCGGAGCACGTAACCGGGGTTCTGGGTGACCAGCACCTTCGGGGGGTCCCGGGGGGTGCGGCCAGGCTCCAGAACCCGCCTCAGGTTGGAAACATACGCTTGCAGGGTCCCTATCGCCTGCGCCGGCGGCTCCTCACCCCAGAGCTCGTCGATCAGCCGGTCCAGCGAGACCACCCGGTTGGCCTCAATAGTCAGCGCAGCCAGCACCGCCCGTTGTTTGCGGGGGCCGAGATCCAGCGGTTGGCCGTTGAGAAGCACCTCGAACGGCCCGAGGACGCAAAACTGGATCATCTGCGGGCGGAAAGCTGCCGGAAATGCGGATCGACGCTCTTTGCGGACGGCCTGCTCCGAGCCTGGTTTACCATCAGCCGATCCACGTCATGCACGCCGGAATTGTAGCCTTTTGACGTGTCTTTCAGGCGGCTGTACCCCGGGTCATCCGGCCTTCAACTAAACCGGTGGAACGGCAACGGGTGACGTTTGCTCAAAGTGAAAGTTCCAGCCACTCCCCCCCGGCAAGCGACTTGCGAAATCCTGCCGACCACAGGGCCCCGATTTCCTCGATATCGCCGGGCGTGGCCACCAGCAGGCTGCCGGCGCCGGCCGCCCGTAGCCGGTCGGCGATTCCCGAGATCAGTCGCCCGGTTACGAGCAGGGGCGGAAATCCCGGGTTGACCGTGTAGCGGTGCAGTTCGACCGTTTCCGGATCGACGTCCACGGTCAGCCCCGCCGCGGCAGGGGCCGAGTCGTCCCCGGCGGCGACATCGACCAGCTCGAACAAGCGCACCCCGCAGCGGCCCTGGCTCAAGATCTCTGCGTCGAAGCTGCAGAACAACAGCTTCAGGGCGCTGCCGGCCGCGTCGCTCAGCTCTACCTGGCGAAGCAACAGGGGCGGTACCTCCACCTGCTCGGAACCCTTGGGTTTTTCCATGGGCCAAGTATCGGCAGGTCCGCTTGGAAATGGCTAGGACGCCGCTCCTAGCAGTGTCCTAGCGGTTTCCAAAGGTCTCGGAAGAGGCTTCGCAACGTCGAGTGCTTCGATATCGAACAGGTTCCGCAGGCCGGGCGGCCGGCGGCCGGGGGACAGGAGGAAAAAGATGAACCAGGCTCTCAAGGAACGGCAGATCGACAACCGGCGGACCGAGGGTGTCCGGCCTTCCGGTTCCACAACGGATCCCGGTTGGAGGGGGCTGCTCAGGCGGGCGGCGTTCGGGTCCGCCGCCTCCATCGTGGTGCTCAGCGCCCTGGTATTCAAGACGATTATTCCGCCCCTGGCAGTGATCTTCGTGCTGCTGGCGGCGGGCGGAACCCTTGCCGGTAGGAAGGGACGGATCGGGGTGGCCGGTGTGGTCCTGGCCGCACTCGGCGGTGCGATGTTTTGTGGGATGGGCGGCAGCTTCGTACTCGGCGTGATCGGCGCCCCCGAGGAGCCGCGGGAGTTCATCCCCCTGGTGGGGGGTTTTGTCCTTGCGCTGGTCGTGGTCGTGTCCGCCGGAGCTCTGGCGGTCCGGGGCCGGAGCCGGGGCTTCGAGCGGTCGGGCACCGCCCGGGCTGTGGGGGCCGCCACCGTAGTCATCCTCGTGGGCATCACCGTGTGGAGCTCGTTTGCCCGGATGAATTTCGAGTCGGCGCCCGCCGCCACCGGCGATATTCGAGTCGGCGCCAACGAGTTCGACTTCATCCCGGAGAACATCACCGCCTCCGCAGGCGAGATTGCGGTCCACGTGGACAACCGGGGCGCCGGTTTGCACACCTTCACCATCGACTCGCTCGGGGTGGACCTGGCGGTCCCGGCGGGCAAGTCGCAGAGGGTCAGCTTCGAGGCGCAGCCCGGCGAATACGACTTCTACTGCAAGCTTCACCCAGGCATGGACGGCCGGCTGGCGGTCTCATAACCATTTTCGCTACGGAGGTCAA
>JAJCYF010000213.1 GCA_029263035.1 Actinomycetes bacterium | reverse complement strand
TCGGAATGGGAGTCGTAGCCGATCACCTCGTGCCCGGCTGCCCGCAGCCGCTCGGCCAGGTTGCCGCCCATCCGGCCGAGCCCGACCAACCCGAGCTGCATCGACGATTTCCCCCTCGTGTGCGGTGCGGGCGCTGGCGCTGCTACCCCGGCAACCGTACCGGCATAAGCAGGTGCAGGTACCCGCTCACCGCGCCGGGGGCGTCGGTCGGGGACACCGGGCGGACCAGCGCCGGCCGGTTCGGGGTGGTGAACGACAGCTGGGCCCGGTCGGTGCGTAGCGCGGCCAGCCCGTCGAGCAGGTAGCCGGGGTTGAACGCGATGGTCAGCGGCTCGCCGTCGAGCTCGCAGGCCAGCTGCTCCTCGGCGCTGCCCTCGGCGCCGACGCTGTCGCCGCCGGCGGCCAGCCGCAGCGCACCCTCGGTGAACTCCATCCGCACCTGCGCCGCCCGGTCGGCCACCAGCGACACCCGCTTGACCGCCTCGATCAGCGGGGCGACGTCCAGGACCGCGGCCGAGGTGTGCTCGGTGGGCAGGAGCTGGCGGTACTTGGGGAACTCCGCGTCGAGCAGCCTGGTGGTGGTGCGCCGACCGGTGCCGGCCAGCCCGAGCATGCCGTCGCGGTCGGCCAGCGCCAACTGCACGGCGTCCTTGCCGGTGAGCGTCTTTGCCGCCTCGGCCAGGGTGCGTGCCGGCACGAGTACCGCGGTGTCGATACCGGAGTCGCCCGGGGTCCACTCCAGCTCACGCACGGCCAGCCGGAACCGGTCGGTCGCGGCCATGGTCACCGTGTCGCCGGACAGCTCCACCCGGATGCCGGTGAGCATCGGCAGGGTGTCGTCCTTGCCTGCGGCCACCGCGACCTGGGTGACCGCCTCGGCGAACAGGTCCGGGGCGATCGAGCCGGCCAGCTCCGGCATGTCCGGCAGCTTCGGGTAGTCCTCGACCGGCATCGTCGGCAGGCTGAATCGGGCGTTGCCGCAGACGATGGTGGCCCGAGCGCCGTCGACGACCACGTCCACCGGATGCGGGGGCAGCGACTTGGTGATGTCGGCCAGCAACCGCCCGGACACCAGCGCGCGGTCGGCCTCACCGACCGAGGCATCGATCCGCACCCGGGTCGAGACCTCGTAGTCGAACCCGGACACCACCAGCGACTCGGAGTCCTCGGCCGCATGGGCCTGCAGCAGTACCCCGCCCAGGACCGGGACCGGGGGGCGGGCGGGCAGGCTGCGGGCGACCCAGGCGACGCCATCGGCCAACGCGTCACGTTCGACCCGGAACTTCATGGCACGACCTTCCACCGGAACACCGTCTTGGGAGGCCACCGTAGAGCGTCGCTGCCTGAGCCGTCACCCCAGGGCGGCCACCTCCGGTTCGGGTGGCGAGGGTCCCCGGCCGGTGCACAGGCTTGTTGCTGTTCGAGTACTTGGATAGGAGAAGAACAGCAGTAGCAGTAGCGGTTGTGGATTCTGGGGACGGCGGCCGTCGGTGGTGCTCCGGCGGCGTGTCGGACTGGGGACAGCTAGGGGGTCAGCCGGGGTACAGCCGGATCTGGCGGTGGACAGATGGCCTGGATTCGGAGTTGTGCACCCCGGCGGAGCGATCGATCCACCGCACCGGGCCGGACGTTCCACCTCTGGTCCACCGCATCATGTGAATCCATCCACAGGTTTGTCCCCAAGTGTGGGTGGAGGGTTGCCGGAAGGTGACACAGTGCCACGAACACGCGCCTGGTCACAGCGGATCGAGTCGCCTGTCGGCCGGCTCGCTGGAGTGTCGGCAGCGGGCTAGGCGATCACCGAGAGTGGTCGACAGGGGGTTGCCGACGCGGCGCGTGGTGTTCGTGCCGGTGGACAAGGGCGTGCCGGACCTGGGCGAGGCGGTTCGAGACGGGCGGACCGGCGGCCGGTCGCGTGCGGGCGGCGTCCGGCGGGAGTCAGCCGCGGGCGCGCTGTTTGATCCGTGCGGTGAGCTCCTGCACCTGTTCGAAGGTGCGCCGCCGTTCGGTGATCTCCTTGCGGATCTTCTTGTCCGCATGCATGACCGTGGTGTGGTCGCGACCGCCGAAGGTCTGCCCGATCCGGGGCAGGGAGAGGTCGGTGAGCTCCCGGCAGAGGTACATCGCGATCTGCCGGGCGCCGGCGACCGCCTTGGTCTTGCCCGGCCCGCACAGCTCGTCCATGGTCAGCTCGAAGTACTCCGCGCACACCGCCATGATCGTCGGCGCGGTGATCTCGCTCTGTTGGGAGTCCGGGATGAGGTCCCGCAGCACGATCTCGGCGAGCTGGGTGTCCACCGGCTGACGGTTCAACGAGGCGAACGCGGTGACCCGGATCAGGGCACCTTCCAGTTCTCGGATATTGCGTTCGATCCGGGAAGCGATGAACTCCAGCACCTCGGCCGGCGCGGCCAGCCGGTCCTGCGCGGCCTTCTTGCGCAGGATGGCGATCCGGGTCTCCAGCTCCGGCGGCTGGATGTCGGTGATCAGCCCCCATTCGAACCGGGTGCGCATCCGGTCCTCCAGGGTCTCCAGTCGCTTCGGCGGCCGGTCCGAGGAGACCACGATCTGCTTGTTCGCGTTGTGCAGTGTGTTGAAGGTGTGGAAGAACTCCTCCTGGGTGCCTTCCTTGCCCTCCAGGAACTGGATGTCGTCCACCAGCAGCACATCGACGTCCCGGTAGCGGCGCTGAAAAGCCACCTTCCGGTCATCGCGCAGGCTGTTGATGAAGTCGTTGGTGAACTCCTCGGTCGAGATGTAGCGCACCCGCATGCCGGGGAACAGCCGCTCGACGTAGTGCCCGACGGCGTGCAACAGGTGGGTCTTGCCCAGCCCGGACTCGCCCCAGATGAACAGCGGGTTGTATGCCCGGGCCGGCGCCTCGGACACCGCGACCGCGGCGGCGTGGCTGAACCGGTTGGAGGCGCCGATGACGAACGTGTCGAAGGTGTACTTCTCGTTGAGCGGGCTGGTGCGTCGCGCGGTTGCCCCGGACGGTCCGGTGGACCCGGCCGAGTAGGTCGGCCAGTTCGGCACCGGCTCCGCATCGCCCGGGCGCTCACCGTCGCGGTGGCCGATCTCGCCGTTGCGGCGCGGCGGCGGGCCGTTGCCTGGAGGGGGGGCGGATTCGCCGACGCCGTTGCCCCGCTGGTCGGCCCAGCCGGCCCGGCCGCCACCGTTCGGGCGGACATCGGGCGGGCCGCCGAACGACGAGCCGGGGTAGCCGTTCGACGCGGCGGGGTCGACCGCGCGCATCCGGTCGGTGTCCTCACCGGAAGGCCGCGGAATCTCGGTGCCGTTGGCGGCGCCGGCCGGATCCACCACCACGGCGAGGGTGACCGGCGTGCCGAGGTGGCGGCCCAGCGCCTCGCTGATCGG
>JAJCYF010000212.1 GCA_029263035.1 Actinomycetes bacterium | reverse complement strand
GAAGATGTCGGCGGAAATCACCGACCTCATGCGGGACGAGATGTCGGCGGTCGAGCCGGGGCGATTGCAAAGCGCGGTCACCGTGTACGCGTCGGTGACGTCGATGATGCTCGTCCGGCGGCAGCCGGTGCTCGACGCGATGCGCCGGGTCGCGGCGCCGACCCTTCTGGTCTGGGGCGATCAGGATCGCCTCACTCCCCGCGCGTCGATCGATGACTGGACGGCGCAGCGGCCCGACTGGAACCTGGTCGTCCTCCACGGTGTGGGTCATGCGCCGCCGTTCGAAGTTCCCGCCGAATACGCTCGCGCGGTCATCGACTGGTGCGGGCCCGCGAGTCCGTAACCGGTAGGACCAGTGAGGATCGAATGGCGGTTAGTGAGCGGAGTTGACCTTCCCGCTCACCCGGCCGTTGCCGTTGGCCCGGGAGGCGGCGGCCACCCGGCCGTTCGGGGCCGGCAGGTCGACCGGCGGGGGGTCCACGACCCGCCCGTTCTCGGCGTAAAGCCTAAGGCGCGCCCGGTCCAGCGTGGACCTCATTGAGATGACGTCGGTGATGGGCTTGCCGTCCCCCAGGACCAGTTGCAGGGCGACGTCCCCGGAGCTTCCTTTGGGAGGGGTGTCGGTGGTAAGCAGGACCAGCGGGGTGTCGGGCAGGGTCTCATGCAGGACGGCGGCCTTGCCCAGCGCCTTCCATAGGGTGTCGGTGCGCTTGAGACCCGGACGGTTGCTGGTGAATCCGCCGGAGACGTCGAACAGCCAGATTCCGCCCTTTTTATCCTTGGCCCGGAAGTTGACCTCCACCCCGGAGGGCAGGCGGACGCTCTTTTCGATGAACTCGAACTCGCAATCCAGCAGGATGGCCTCGGCGATCTGCTTGGCCGCCCGGCCTTCGGCAACCGCCCGCTGTTGGAAATCCATGTCCGCAGTGGCGGGGAGCTTGGTGGCGGGGAGCTCGAACCGAAGCTGCTCCGGGTCGTCCTCCCGGACGGCGTGGGCCGCGCGTGCCTCATCGATCCGGCCCCGGGCCCGGTGGACATAGGCCTCATCGGTGTCGTAGCCGAAGAAGTGGCGCCCGGTCCGGACCGCGGCCACCGCGGTGGTCCCCGACCCCATGAACGGATCCAGCACCAGGTCCCCTTTATAGGTGTAGAGGTGAATCAGTCGTTTGGGCAGGTCGACCGGGAAGGGCGCCGGGTGGCCCACCCGGGTGGCGCTCTCCGATGGGATCTCCCACAGGTCGGTGGTGGCCTCCATGTACTCGTCGCTCCACAGCGACGCGGTGGAGGGATAGTCGTTCTCCGCGCGCTCCTTGGCGCTGAGCGCCCGGTCGAACCGGCCCTTGCTGGCGATGACCACCCGCTCGGTCAGGTCCCGGAGCACCGGGTTGGCGGGGCGCTGAAAAGACCCCCAGGCACAGGAGCCGGAGGACCCGCGGGCCTTCTGCCAGATGACCTCGCCCCGGAGAAGAAGCCGGAGCCGGTCCTGCAGGATGGTGATCACGTCCGAGGAAAGCGACCGGTAGGGCTTGCGGCCCAGGTTGGCCACGTTGACCGCAATTCGCCCGCCGGGCTCCAGCTTGCGCACACATTCGGCGAAGACGTCCTCCAGTATCTGCAGGTACTCCAGGTAGGTGGCGGGCACGTGGCCCTCCCCCAGGGTGGTCTCGTACTCCTTGCCGGCGAAGTAGGGGGGTGAGGTGACCACCAGGGCGACCGAGCCGTCCTCCACCTCATCCATGTGGCGGGCATCCCCGACCACAATCTCGTCCAGCCTTGACTGGCGAGCGATGGAGCTCTCCCGGCTCAGCTCGGGTGCAACAAAGCGGGCGTAGAAGGGGCTGGCGTCGTGGTTTTCCCGGGCGCCGACCCCGAAATCGGAGGTAGACGTCCCGTTGACGCGCCGCTTACGTCCAGGGGGCTGAGTCATGGTGAGGAGTCTAGCCTGGGCCCATGACAAGTTCGGGAAAAGTCTGCAGTTACAACCAGTCTTTGCGCTTGAAATAGGTGTAGAGAAAAACCGAGCTGATCAGCATGAACAGGTTGGCAATCCAAAAACCGTACGGGCTGTCGTTGGCCGGCCAGAGCCGGAAGTTCATGCCGTAGATCCCCACGATCACCGTGTTGACTCCGATGATGGCGGCCCAACCGGTGAGCTGCTTCATGATGATGTTCAGGCGGTTGGAGGCGATCGACATGTTGAGCTGGATTGCGTTCAGCAGCAGCTCCTGAAGCGCCTCCAGGTCCCCCGCCACCCGCAGCACGTGGTCCTGTATGTCGCCGAAGTACGGATGCATCTCTTCGGAGACCTCCAGGATTTGCCCCCCGGTCAGGGAGCCGAACACCTCCCGGAGCGGCAGCACCACCTTTCGCAGGCGCACCACGGCTCGGCGCAGGTCCAGCAGGTCCTCCTGGAGGTCGTGGTTATTCGCCTGCTTTAGAAGCTGCTCCTCCACCAGGTCCAGGCGGTCGTCGAGCTGGTCCGTCACCAGGCCGTACTCGTCCACGATCTGGTCCAGCAGCGCGTGGAGCAGGAAGCTGACCCCGTGCTCCAGCAATGCCTCCTCCCGCTCCCAGCGTTCGAGCACGGCAGCGATGTCCCAGGCGGGGTCCTTGCGGACCGTGATCAGGTACTGGCGGCCGACGAAGATGTCCACCTCGCCGGTGACCAGTCCGGTCCCGGCGTCCCCGGACTCCGGTTCCAGCCAGGTCCCGTACACCGCGGCGAACAGGTGGCTCCGGTAGCGGTCCACCTTAGGCCGCTGGTGATTGTGAACTGCATCCTCTATTGCCAGCGGGTGCAGACCGAACTCGTCCTGAAACAGCCCGAGCTCCGCCCGCGTGGGCTTGACCATGTCCAGCCAGACGACGTGCCCGGGAAGCGCCAGGTAGTCCGAGATAAGCGCGGGGTCGCAGTCCTCAGCCAGCAGCCGGCCCTTTTCATAGACCCTGGTGCGAATCATGGGTTGAGCCTACGTCGCCGGGGTGGTCCGCGGAACAAAAACAGGGCGGCGAGTCACGCGAGTCGCACAGTGGCTCTACACTGGATGGGTCTGTCCTTGAAGCCGCACCGACAGCTCGTAGGGCTGTTCGTTAGACTGATGCGCCGGAGGCGTCTCAAATCCCGGATTTCCGGGAGGTGGGGCAGGTCCTCAGCAGTTGTGCCCTCTTAGCTCAGTCGGTAGAGCGACGCCATGGTAAGGCGTAGGTCCGCGGTTCGATTCCGCGAGAGGGCTCGGGAATAAGTAGGCGTTGAAAGAGGTGGAAGCGGCTTGCTCGTGGAGTGGGCCGCAACTGGTTAAACGGTTGGTAGCATCTTTAGCGGCGTAGCTCAGAGGCAGAGCAAGCGGCTCATAATCGCTGTGTCGGCGGTTCGATTCCGCCCGCCGCTACCGACGTGGCCCGTGCCACGACGTTTACGCGGGACGCCAAAGATTAGGTAGTCTCTTAGTAAGAGTGAATTTGTTTAGAGAAAAGAATAAACGAGGCTGACAGGTAGCCGGAAGGGAAGTAGGCATGGCAAAGGCGAAGTTCGAGCGGAACAAGCCGCATCTCAACATCGGAACCATTGGACACATCGACCACGGCAAGACGACGCTCACGGCCGCTATTACCAAGACCCTGACGGACAAGGGCCTGGGCAACTTCTTCACCGCCTTCGATCAGATCGACAAGGCACCGGAGGAGAAGGCTCGTGGCATCACAATCACCATTGCGCACGTTGAGTACGAGACGCCCAACCGTCACTACGCTCACGTCGACTGCCCGGGCCACGCCGACTACATCAAGAACATGATCACCGGCGCAGCCCAGATGGACGGCGCAATCCTGGTCGTGTCCGCTGCGGACGGCCCCATGCCGCAAACCCGTGAGCACGTGCTGTTGGCCCGCCAGGTCGGCGTGCCCTACATCGTCGTAGCCATGAACAAATGCGACATGGTGGACGACCCGGAGATCCTGGACCTGGTGGAGCTCGAGGTTCGCGAGCTGCTCAGCTCCTACGACTTCCCGGGTGACGACCTTCCGGTCGTGCGCGTCTCGGCTCTGAAGGCGCTCGAGGGCGACACCGAGGCCCAGGCGCAGATCATGGAACTGATGCAGGCGTGTGACGACTCGATTCCCGAGCCCACCCGTGACATCGACAAGCCGTTCCTCATGCCTATCGAGGACGTCTTCTCGATCACCGGCCGGGGAACGGTCGTAACCGGTCGTGTCGAGCGTGGCCAGGTCAAGGTTGGCGAGACCATCGAAATCGTCGGAATCCGCGAGAAGGTTCAGCAGACCGTGTGTACCGGCGTCGAGATGTTTCGCAAGCTGCTTGACTCCGGTCAGGCGGGCGACAACATCGGAGCACTGCTGCGTGGTATCGGCAAGGACGACGTGGAGCGCGGGCAGGTCCTGGCGAAGCCGGGATCTATCACCCCGCACACCGTCTTCGACGCCCAGGTCTACGTTCTGGGCAAGGACGAGGGTGGACGCCACACGCCGTTCTTCAACAACTACCGGCCGCAGTTCTACTTTAGAACCACCGACGTCACCGGGGCGGTAACGCTTCCCGAGGGTATCGAGATGGTCATGCCGGGCGACAACACGGTCATGCACGTTGAGCTGATTCAGCCCATCGCCATGGACGAAGGCCTGCAGTTCGCCATCCGTGAGGGTGGCCGGACCGTCGGCGCCGGCCGTGTGACCAAGATCATCAAGTAGGGACGGTAGAAAAATGGCAGCCAAGAGCGACAAGCGGCCCCATGTAACTCTGGCGTGCCAGGAGTGCAAGCGCCGCAACTACATCACCACCAAGAACCGCCAGAAGCAGCAAGGCCGGATGGAGCTGAAGAAGTACTGCAGATGGTGCAGGCTTCACACCGCTCACCGGGAGACCAGGTAGTTCTCATCTCCCGAGGCGGGCGTCTTGTACGCCGTTCGACCAAATTGAATAGTCACCAACTTCACGCGGAGCGCCCTGTAACTTTCAGGGCGCTTTGCGCGTCTGGGGGTTAGGCAACCATTTTGGACGTCCCCGACAGTGTCATCAAAGCATGCCAAGAGGGCGACCAAGCCGCGTTTGAGGAGTTGATTCGTTTGACCCACGCTTCGGTGTACTCGTTGTCACTCCGAATAGTGGGCAACCCCGAAGATGCCGCCGAGGTCACGCAGGATGTTTTCATCAAGCTCCTGCGGGTCATCAAGCAGTTTCGAGGAGATGCCAAGTTTTCCACCTGGCTCTACCGGGTCACCTCCAACGTCGCAATCACGCTGCTGCGCCGCAGGTCCCGCAGGAATGTCGAGGTTCGCATGGAACCGGAGGACTGGAGTCTTCTGCCCGCCGTCGAATCCTCCGACCCCGCGGTTACTGCAGAGCAGCACTCGCTAAGAGCGAGGCTTGATGCGGCCATCGCATCGTTGCCTGAGGACCACCGGACCATAGTCGTCATGAAGGACGTCTACGGCCTGGGGTTCGATGAGATCGCCGAGCAACTCAAGATCCAGGAGGGTGCGGCCCGGGTGAGGCTTTTCCGGGCCCGCCAGAAGCTCAGGGTTTTGCTGCGCGACGAATTGGCGGCGGGATGAGTGAAAAGGCAGAGGTAATGGAGTGTGCACACGCCCGGGAGCACTTCCCGGCATTTGATCAAAAGGAATTTTCTCCCCAGGTTCTTGCTCACCTGGAGAGGTGTGAGGATTGCAGGACCCAGCTGGCCGAGTACCGGGTTTTGCAGGCCGGCCTGGCATCACTGGCAGACATTGACCTCCAGCCGCCTTCCTGGCTGCTGGGAACCATTACCGAAAGGGTGGCCGAGGCTGCCCGCAGGCGAGCCGTCATCGAGGAGACCCGCAAGCAGCTGGGCCGGGCGACCACCGTGACCACCAGGCAGTTCGGCGAGCACAGGGTTGCTGCCGGATCTGCGCTCGGTCTTGCGGTACTTGCCGGAGCGGTTCTGTTCGGAAGGTCCAAGCGTCACGGGGTGAAGGTGGCCGCCTAGGGAGACCGTTTGTAACCAAGCTGCGAGTTCTGCGTCAGATCAGGCACAGAATCGGGAAACGCTCCGGCCGCCGGCCGGGGGAGGAGCCCGAAAAAGCAGGAGGTTTCGAATGGAAGTTCTCGCCGCAGTGGTCCTCGGTATCGCCGCCGGCATCTTCATCAAGGGAGTCTTTCTCAAGGACTCCAGCATCTTGTGGGATGTCGCGCTGGGTGCAACCGGTGGTCTCGCCGCCTACTTCCTGGCCGGCCAGCTTCCGGAGGACATCTACGGTTACGTAGCCACCCTCGGCACCGCAGTACTGGTTGCCGGTGTGCTGGCAGGAATCGTAGGCAAGGTGAACGGCAGGACCGTCGCCTAACGCTTCAAGCAGGAAACAAGGAGGGCGCCTCAGGCGCCCTCTTTGTTTTGTGGGCTGCAGGCAATAGACTGGACCGGACCGGTTAGGATGGGTCCGCTTTACGGAGCCTGCTGCGCCGAGGCGTCCATCGCCTATACTTATTCGGTTGCAGACGGGCACTGCCGAGTGCTTTTCGTTTAGGCCCGTGGCTCAATTGGTAGAGCACCGGTCTCCAAAACCGGGGGTTGGGGGTTCAAGTCCCTCCGGGCCTGCCGGTTTCACCCGAATCCCTATATCCGTTGGAGTTCATAAGCATGGCAACAGATGGTGAGAAGCAGGGCAAAGAGTCGGTAAAGCCCGCGGGCGGCGCCAAGCCGGCATCCGGTCGCGCCAAGACCGCACCCAAGTCGGGCGCCAAGCCCGGCGGACGAGCGGCCGGGACGGCCAACCGCTCCTCCTCGCGCCCTGCCGGCCGGGCGGCGGCCAAGCCCTCGGACAAGGCAGCCGGCAAGCCGGCGGCCAAAGGTGCTGCCAAACCGGCCTCCCGCACCGCCACCGCCACTGCCAGAGCCGACAAACCGACCAGAGCCGACAAACCGACAAGGGGGGACAGGGCAACCAAGGCAGCAGCCGCTAAGGGCACCAAGACCGAGGAGCCGGGCACCGACGGAACCGGTACCGGGGTCAACCGGGAGATGAAGCGGGCGATGAAAAAGCGTGAGGGCGCTTCCGATCGTCTGAAGAGGTCCCCCACGGCGCCTAGTCGTAAGCGGACCAAGCCGCTGACCTTCCTGAAAGAGGTCAAGGGCGAGCTGACCCGGGTTGCATGGCCCACCCGCCCGGAGGTCATCACCTACAGCATCGTGGTGCTGGTCACCGTGATCTTTTTTATGGTTGTTATTGCAGGAATCGATTATGTGGCTCTAAAGGGAGTCCTGTTTTTGATCGACCGAGGAGGCAGGTAATTTGGCTGAAGATCAAGGTCTTGCTGTGACCGATGAGCCGGCAAGCGATGAGGACAGTC
>JAJCYF010000211.1 GCA_029263035.1 Actinomycetes bacterium | reverse complement strand
GGACTACTTACTCTTCTCACCATTGTCGACGCAGCAATTCTGCTCGGCGTCCTGGCGCTGTTTCTCATCCTCATCGCCAACCGCCTGAACAACATCAACAACAACCTGGCAGACTGCTCGGCCACGGTTGCCACCATCGTCGGACACGTCGAGCCGATCATCCCCGGGGTTGGACAGATCAACCGCACCCTGGGAGTCATCGCCGGCGCACTTCCGCTGCTCTACGGCCTGACCGACAAGATCACGGCTCCCACAGGCAAGCGGGTCAACTAAGCATCAGTCCTGCTCTAGGATCGAAATACCCGGCCGGTAATCCGGCCGGGTATTTTTCTTTTGGATTGGGGTTTTTATTTGGACCTTCCTCGCACGATGTTCGGAAAGCTCCTGGGCGAGCGTCTGCCCTGGACCGAAGGCCTGCTGGAGGTATCCGGGGTCGAAGAACCTCTGACAATTCGCCGGGACCGCTGGGGCGTTCCCCACATCGAGGCGTCCACCGAAAGCGACGGATGGTACGGGCTGGGCTTCTGCCACGGTCAGGACAGGTCGTTCCAGCTCGAAACCCTTCTTAGGGTGATCCGCGGGACGCTTTCCGAGCTGATCGGCAAGGACGGTCTCAACATCGACCGGATGTCGCGCCGCATCGGCTTCGGACGCCACAACGACCGCCAGCTGGCCAACTTCGATGCCGACATCCAGGCGAACATCACCTCCTACGTGGCCGGCGTCAACTCCGGCAACACCACCGGGCTGCCGAAGAAGGCCCACGAGTTTGTACTGCTGACATCCCGGCCGACCCCATGGACCCCCCAGGACGTGGTCGGCATCATCCGCCTGCAGTCGTTCCTGTTCGCTACCAATGCCGATGCCGAGCTAGCGCGCCTGAAGGTCCTTCTTGCCGACGGACCGGACGTGCTGGCCGCACTGGACCCCGGGTACGGCGAGTCCTGGCAGGGGAGTCTCAGGGCCGACGCGGTGGCTCCGGCGGTAGACCGCCTTTCTGAGGACCTGACGGCATTCGGCAGCTTTGTCGGAGCCGGGGGAGCGTCGAACAGCTGGTGCCTGGCCGGGAGCCGCACCGCCACGGGACGCCCGGTTCTGGCCAACGACCCGCACCTTCCCGCGCTGTTGCCCTCCGTCTGGTACCTGGCCCACATCACGACACCGGAGTGGTCGGTGGCCGGCGCAACGCTGGTCGGGGGGCCGGCGGTTGAGGTCGGACACAACGGCTTCGCATCGTGGGGAATCACCGCGGCGCTCTTCGACAACACCGACCTGTTTCAGGAGGAGCTGGGCCCCGACGGCGCTTCAATCCGCTCCGGCGACGAGTTCGTGCCGTGCGAGGTCCTGACCGAGAAGATCAAGGTCCGGTACCGCAAGGCGCTGACCGAGAAGGTCGTGATCACACCCCGCGGCCCGGTGGTCAGCCCGGCGTTCGACGAGGGCGTCGGCGCGCTGTCCATCAAGGCCTTCTGGTTGGGCGACATGCCGGTGGAGGGGTTCCTCAGGGTGCACCGAACCACCGGCTTCGACCAGTTCCGTCGGTGGTTTGCCCGCTGGCCGGCTCCCGATCTGAATCTCAGCTACGCCGACTCGGATGGAGCCATCGGCTGGCAGCTGGTCGGTGCGGTGCCGGTCCGCAAGCGGGGATGGGGCACCGTTCCACTGCCCGGATGGGACCCCTCGGCCGGATGGGAGGACCGGCCGGTGCCGTTCGACGACATGCCGTACCAGCTCGATCCCGCCCGAGGGTTCATCGCCACCGCCAACACCCGGCCCTACCCGACGGTGGACGAGCCCTTCCTGGGGGTCGACTGGATCGACGGCTACCGCCTGGCCCGGATCACCGAGATGCTGGACGACCGTTCGGACTGGGACATGGCTGCAACCCATGCGCTGCAGCTGGACGAGCTTTCCATCCCCTGGAGGGACA
Organism: Actinomycetes bacterium; assembly: GCA_029263035.1. GTDB lineage: Bacteria > Actinomycetota > CADDZG01 > JAHWKV01 > JAHWKV01 > JAJCYE01. Next base: position 2,771 of record JAJCYF010000211.1, on the reverse strand, counting down.
TGCGCGACACGGTCCTGGCCGCCCCGCCGGCCAACCCGGCCACCCGGATCGGCCTGGAGCTGCTCGGGGAGTGGGACGGCCGGGTTTCGGCCGGCTCACCCGGCGCCGCCGTCTTCGAGTTCTTCCTGGCGGAGATGGCCCGGCGGGTTGCCCAGGCAAAGGCGCCGAAAAGTGCCGATTGGGTCCTGGGAAAGGGATTCGCCCAGCTCATGCCCTACACCTCGTTCTCCTACCGGAGGGTGGGCCACCTGGTGCAGCTAATGAACAACCCCCCGAAGGACGACTGGTTCGGCCGGCCCTGGGAGGATGAGATCGCCGCCGCGGTGGAGGCGGCGGTGCGGACCCTCACCACCTTGAAGGGCGAGGACACCGCCGGATGGGCGTGGGGAAAGGTGCGGCCGGTGGAGATCAAGCACCCGGTGGGGGAGCAAAAGCCCATGAACAAGATATTCAACCTGGGCCCCTTTCCCTGGGGGGGCGACTCCAACACCATCGCCCAGACCTCGGTCGACCCGATGGAGGCCACCAACGATCCCGGGTTCATTGCGTCGCTGCGTTTCGTCGCCGATGTCGGCAACTGGGACGCCTGCGAGTGGATCATTCCTGCAGGTCAGTCGGGCAACCCGCTGTCGCCCCACTACGAGGATCAGCTTCCGCTGTGGCGGGAAGGCCGGGGGATCATCATCGCATGGACCCCGGAGGCGGTCGCCGGGGCGACTGTCAGGACGCTGAAGCTGGTGCCGAAGCCGTAGGGTTACGAGCCGTTTGGCCCGGGCCGCCGCAGGAACACCGTCTGGCTTACGTCGAAGTGACTGCTCGTGGCCATGAACGGCTCCCAGCCCTCTTCCGCCAACTCGTTGAGCGTCTGTTCGGCTCGGGGATGGAATTACCAACCCCCCGGCTGCGTTGGGCTGGTAACGAAAGGAACCTTATGCAACGTGAAGGATCGCGGCTGGACCCGAGCGCCCGCCTGGTGATGACCACGCTCTACCAAAGGCTTGGGGAAGCCGGCCTGTGGAGCCACATACGGTCGGTCGGCGGAAGCTGGACTCGGGGCATTGGCGGCGCTTCTTTTACCACCCACGACAACCAGGCCTTCCTGCGGGATCTGGTTGCGAGCGGCCGGTTCTGCAAGGACACCGCCGCAGGAGGTCTGCTCCACCAGGGATCCACCTCGTTTCGGGAGGCGGTCAACGGGGGCGGTCTTCACCTGTCACTCAGCGCGGACAACCGCATCACCGTCCACATCGACGATCACTCGCCGGTGGCCGGGGTGCGCAGCGACGGCGGCTGCCGCTACGAACGCACTCGAACCCTGGACCACGTACGTCATGAGGTGATTCCGCTGATCACCGGCTCGCATCGCAGGAAGAAGGCGAATGCCGAGAACCCGGGGGAGGCCTACCTGCTGAAGGAGGTCGAGGCGGCGGAGGCGGAGCTGCGCCGGGCCCTGGCCGACCCGCAGAAGTACGACGCCCCGGGTGCGGCCATCAAGCTCGCTTCCCTGCTGTCGGAGGCCGGCGACCTCGACGGCGCCCGCGGCTTCTACCAGGTGGCTGCGGAATCCGGTCACGCCGACTATGCGGCAGCCGGATCGTTCAGTCTCGGCACCCTGCTCGAACGCCAGGAGGATTGGGAGAAAGCCATGGAGTCCTACCGCAGGGCGATGGATTCCGGGCACCCCGAGATCGGCCCGTGGGCGGCCTCCAGCCTGGCTTCCCTGATGGAAAGCAGGAAAGACTACGACGGGGCCCGGGCCGTCTACCGCCGGGCGATCGACACCGGGCACGCCGAGATCGCGCCGTGGGCGGCAGTCGAGCTGGGTGGCCTGTTGGAAGAGCTGGACCGCATCGATGAGGCCGAAAGCTGTTACAAGGAGGCCGCCGGCTCGCAGCACCCCGAGTTCGCCCCCTGGGCGTTGCTCAGCCTGGGCAGCCTCCTGGAGCGAAGCGGCGACCCGGTGAGGGCGGAACAGGAGCTCGGGCGGGCAGTCGACTCGGCTCACCCGGACGCGGCCCAGTGGGCGGCTCTCAAGCTCGGCGGTCTGCTGGAGTCGGCCGGTCGTCCCGGCGAAGCCGAGAAGGCCTACTCCCAGTCGCTCGATTCGGATCACCCGGAGGTAGCCCCGTGGGCCGCAACCAGCCTTGCGGACCTGTTCGCCCAGACCGGGCGGGCAGACGAGGCGGAGCAGATGTACCTGAGGGTCATTGGCTACGAGTCCAGCGAGGCTTCGCCGGCGGCCATGGTGAAGCTGGGCAGCCTGTTTCAAAAGCGCGGCGACCACGGGTCCGCCGAGGAGGCGTTTCAGCGGGCCATCGACTCGGGCCACCCCGACGCGGCACCGGCGGGCGCCGTGGCACTGGGATCCATGCTGGGTGGGCTCGGCCGGATGCAGGAGGCGCGCATCGTGTACTACTTCGCCATCGATTCCGGCAATCACCGGTTTGCTCCCGCAGCCGCCCTGAGTCTCGGCAACCTTTTGGAGGAGAGCGGCGACATCACCGGGGCGATTGCCGCATTTGAGTCGGCCGTAGAGCTGGGCGACCCCCAGGCCTCGCCCTCCGCCCAACTCAGTCTGGGCGGCCTTTACGCCGCCGCCGGCGACGATGAGTCCGCCGGGCGCTCCTACCGGGCGGCGATGGAATCCGGCGATCCGGACCTGGCCGCGGCCGCCGCCCTCAACCTGGGCGCCCTGCTGGAGGGCCTGGGAGAGCATGGTGAATGCAGGGCTGCCTATCAGGCTGCCATTGACTCCGAGAGCCCCGACTACG
>JAJCYF010000210.1 GCA_029263035.1 Actinomycetes bacterium | reverse complement strand
GTCGAGACCGGACGCCTTCCAGTGCTCCACCGCGTGCCGGGTGTCCAGCATCTCGGTGCGACCGACCGCCTCCTCCAGGGTCCGGAAACCGATCGCCGCGAGGTACTCGCGCACCTCCTGCGCCACGAACTCGAAGAAGTTCACCACGAACTCGGGCCTGCCGGCGAACTTCGCGCGCAGCACAGGGTTCTGCGTCGCCACCCCGACCGGGCAGGTGTCGAGGTGGCAGACCCGCATCATGATGCAGCCGGACACCACCCGGGGCGCGGTGGCGAACCCGAACTCCTCCGCGCCGAGCAGTGCGGCGATCACCACGTCGCGGCCGGTCTTCAGCTGCCCGTCGGCCTGCACCACGATCCGGTCACGCAGCTTGTTGGCGATCAGCGTCTGCTGGGTCTCGGCCAGGCCCAGCTCCCACGGAGTGCCCGCGTGCTTGATCGAGGACAGCGGTGAGGCCCCGGTTCCACCGTCGTGCCCGGAGATCAGCACCACGTCGGAGTACGCCTTGGCGACGCCCGCGGCAACCGTGCCGACGCCGACCTCGGAGACCAGCTTGACGTGCACCCTGGCCTTCGGGTTGGCGTTCTTCAGGTCGTGAATGAGCTGCTTGATGTCCTCGATGGAGTAGATGTCGTGATGTGGCGGGGGAGAGATCAGCCCGACGCCCGGGGTGGAGTACCGGGTCTTCGCGATCCACGGATAGACCTTGGTACCGGGTAGCTGGCCACCCTCGCCGGGCTTGGCGCCCTGTGAGATCTTGATCTGCAGGTCGTCGGCGTTCACCAGGTACTCGCTGGTCACCCCGAACCGGCCGGAGGCCACCTGCTTGATCGCCGAGCGGCGGGAGTCGCCGTTGGCGTCCGGGGTGAACCGGTCGGCGTCCTCGCCGCCCTCACCGGTATTGGACTTGCCGCCGATCCGGTTCATCGCGATGGCCAGCGTCTCGTGCATCTCCTGGGAGATGGATCCGTACGAGATGGCCCCGGTGGCGAACCGCTTGACGATCTCTGACACCGGTTCCACCTCGTCGATGGGCACCGGCGGGCGGACCCCCTCACGAAAGGCGAACAGCCCGCGCAGGGTGAGCAGCCGCTCCGACTGGTCGTCGACCAGCCGGGTGTACTCCTGGAAGATCTCGTAGCGTCCGGACCGGGTGGAGTGCTGCAGCTTGAACACCGTCGCCGGGTTGAACAGGTGCGCCTCGCCCTCGCGGCGCCACTGGTAGTCCCCGCCGGTGGCCAGCTCACGGTGTGCGGCGCGCACCCCGTCCGCCGGGAAGGCGAGCCGGTGCCAACGGGCCACCTCGTCGGCGAGGGTGTCGAACCCGATCCCACCCAGCCGCGACGTCGTCCCGGTGAAGCAGGTGTCGATCACCTCGGCGCCCAGGCCGATCGCCTCGAAGATCTGCGCCCCGTTGTAGGACGCGACCGTCGAGACGCCCATCTTGGACATCGTCTTGCGCACACCCTTGCCCAGCGCCTTGATCAGGTTGCCGGTGGCGGTGGCCTTGTCCAGCTCGGCGAGCAGGCCGCGGTCACACATGTCCTCCACGGTGGCCATCGCCAGGTACGGGTTCACCGCCGCCGCGCCGTAGCCGATCAGCAAGGCGATGTGGTGCACCTCGCGGGCGTCGGCCGCCTCGACCACGAGGCCGACCTTCGTCCGGGTCTTCTGCCGGACCAGGTGGTGGTGAACCGCGCCGGTGAGCAGCAGCGACGGGATCGCCGCGTGGTCGGCGTCGACGCCGCGGCTGGACAGCACCACCAGCCGCGCGCCGTCCTCGACCGCCTCGGCGACCTCGGTGCAGATGGACTCCAGCCGCGCCCGCAACGCCGCGCCGCCGCCGCGCACCTTGTAGACGCCGCGCTCGGTGACCGCCTGGTAGTTCGGCTGGTCGCCGTCGTCGTCGACGTGCACGATCTTGGCCAGCTCGTCGTTGTCCAGCACCGGGAACCGCAGCACGATCCGGTGGCAGGCGTCGGCGTCGCCGACCAGCAGGTTCGGTTCGGCGCCGATCTGCGCCTCCAGGGAGGTGACCAGCTCCTCCCGGATGGCATCCAGCGGCGGGTTGGTGACCTGGGCGAACAGCTGGCTGAAGTAGTCGAACAACGGCCGAGGCCCCTGGGAGAAGGGCGCCAGCGGAGCGTCGTTGCCCATCGAGCCGATCGGCTCGGCGCCGGTGCGCGCCATCGGGGCCAGCAACACCTCCAGCTCCTCGGCGGTGTAGCCGGTGGCCTGCTGACGCTGCACCAACGAGGCGTGGGTGAACACCTCGCGCTCACGCGCCGGCAGGTCCTCCAGCCGGGTCAGCCCGTTGGCCACCCACTCGGCGTACGGGTGCTCGGCGGCCAGCTGGCCTTTGATCTCGTCGTCCCCGACGATCCGGCCGGCGGTGAGGTCGGCCAGGAACATCCGGCCCGGCTCCAGCCGGCCCTTGCGCACCACGGTGGTCGGGTCGATGTCCAGCACGCCGACCTCGCTGGCCAGCACCACCAGCCCGTCCTCGGTGACCCAGTAGCGGGCCGGGCGCAGGCCGTTGCGGTCCAGCACCGCGCCGATCACGTTGCCGTCGGTGAAGGCGACCAGCGCGGGGCCGTCCCACGGCTCCATCAGGGTCGAGTGGAACTCGTAGAACGCCCGCCGGGCGGCGTCCATCTCGGCGTGGTTCTCCCACGCCTCCGGGATCATCATCAGCACGGCGTGCGGCATCGAGCGTCCGCCCAGGTGCAGCAGCTCCAGCACCTCGTCGAAGGACGCGGAGTCGCTGGCCTCCTCGGTGATGATCGGACAGATCCGGTCGAGGTCGCCGGCAATCAGGTCGGTGGCCAACTGGCTCTCCCGGGCGCGCATCCAGTTGCGGTTGCCGCGCACGGTGTTGATCTCGCCGTTGTGCGCCACCATCCGGTACGGGTGGGCCAGCGGCCAGGCCGGGAAGGTGTTGGTGGAGAACCGGGAGTGCACCAGACCGAG
>JAJCYF010000209.1 GCA_029263035.1 Actinomycetes bacterium | reverse complement strand
TGATCATGGCAGCGCTGCTGGGCGCCGACGAATACTCCTTCGGGACCTCTCTGCTGCTTGCCGAGGGCTGCATCATGGTGCGGGCCTGCCACCGGGACACCTGCCCGGTGGGCATCGCCACCCAGCGCACGGACCTGAGGGCCAAGTTCACCGGCACGCCGGAGAAGGTGGCCCGCTACCTGGTGTTCGTGGCGGAGGAGACCCGCCGGATCCTGGCTTCCCTGGGGCTGCGCTCGCTGGATGAGGCCATCGGGCGCATGGACCTTCTGGATGCGGACCTGAAGAGCGACCGCGCCCGGATGCTCGACGTCAGCCCGATGATGTTCCAGGAGGAGGGCACCCGCCACTTCGTGGCATCGCACCCGATCCAGCAGCCGACCTCCGAGTTGGGTGACAAAGTGTTCGATGACTGCTTCGAGACCCTGATGAAGGGCGGCGAGGTCGATTTCTCCTACGACATCCACAACAAGGACCGCACGATCGGCGCCCGCCTGGGCGGGGGAATTGCCCACGAGCACGGCTTCAACGCCCCTCCCGGCAAGGCCACCGCGCGCTTCGACGGGGAGGCGGGCCAGAGCTTCGGCGCCTTCCTCAGCGAAGGGGTGACCTTCATCCTGACCGGCGAGGCAAACGACTACGTCGGCAAGGGCATGGGCGGCGGGCGCATCGTGATCAAAGCGCCGGAGAACGACGCCGGCGACCCGCACCTGATCGGCAACACCGTGCTCTACGGCGCCACCGGCGGGCAGCTGTTCGTCGCCGGCCGGGGCGGCGAGCGCCTGTGCATCCGCAACTCCGGGGCCACCGCGGTCGTCGAGGGCGCCGGGGACCACGCCTGCGAGTACATGACCGGCGGAACGGTCGTCGTTCTCGGCCCGACCGGCTGGAACATGGGGGCCGGAATGACCGGCGGGCAGGCCTACGTCTGGGACCCGGAGATGCGCCTTCGGGCTCGGGTCAACCCGGAGCTGGTCGACCTTCACCGTCCGCGTCGTGGAGATCTCGCCGAGCTGCTGGAGCTGATCGCCGACCACGCCGAGCTGACCGGATCACAGAAGGCCTACTCGCTGCTGGAGAACTGGGATGCCGAGTCCGAGCACTTCTGGCGGCTGGCGCCCAAGGCGGAGGTGGCCAAGATCGAGAGCGCCCACGAGGGATCGCTGGCCGGTAAGTGAGCGATGAGGAGCCGACTCCCGAGGAGCTGAACGAGCGAGGCCGCGGGCCGCTCCTGGAGAAGATGGACATCGAGTGGGTGGAGGCCTCCCCCACCCGGATCGTCGCCCGGATGCCGGTCGCACCCAACTCCCAGCCGTGGGAGATGCTCCACGGCGGGGCGTCTGCGGTGCTGGTGGAGTCCATCGCCTCCCTGGGCGGCTACCTGGCCGATCCCCAGAAGCTGGCCCTGGGAGTGGAGCTCAAGGTCAACCATCTCCGGCCGGCATCGAACGGCTGGGTTACCGGCACCGGCAGGCCCCTGCACTCGGGGTCGACCCTGGCGGTCTGGGCGGTGGAGATCACCGACGACGAGGGCCGGATGACGGCCTTCGGCACCTGTACGGTGGCGCTGAGGGAGCGGCGAGACTAATTGGCTCGTCCGGCTACGTGCTCGCTCCGGTAAGCGCTCCGGCCCCGCAGGTTCTAATGTTGAACCGATGAAAACTTTTGAACACCCGGGTGAACCGGTGGACCAGCCGGTCGAGATGAGCCTCATGGAGCATCTCGAAGAGCTGCGGGGCCGGCTGTTCAAGATCGTCGCCGCTTACGCCCTGTGCTGCGTCGCTGCCTGGTACCTGTACTCGCACATCCTCGCGATGCTGATCGAGCCTTTGACCCGGCTCCCCATCGCCGACCAGCTGCTGGACGAGGGACAGCTGATCTACACCGCCCCCACCGAGGCCTTCCTGATCCGGCTGAAGGTCACTGCTTTCACCGCCATGGTCTTCGCCCTGCCGGTGATCCTGTGGCAGTTGTGGCGCTTCGTCACGCCGGGGCTTCACGCCCACGAGAAGAAGTACGCCCTGCCCTTTGTCTTCGTCTCCCTGATCCTGTTCGCACTGGGGGTGACGGTTGCCTTCGTCTCGCTCCCCAAGGCTTTGGAGGTGCTGGCGGGCTTCGCCGGAACCGAGCTGGTGCTGCTCCCCCGGGCGGCGGACTACCTCTCCTTCGTGCTGATTTTGATCGCCGCCTTCGGGTTCTCGTTCGAGTTCCCCATCATCCTGTTGGGCCTCACGCTGGTCGGGGTCCTGAGCAGCGCCAAGCTGCGCTCGGCCCGCCGGATCGCCTGGGTGGTGATCCTGGTCCTCGCCGCGGTAATCACCCCCACCCAGGATCCGATCACGCTGATGATCATGGCCCTCCCGCTGGGCCTCCTGTACGAAGGCACGATCCTCGCAGCCAGGCTGATGAAACGGTAGCGAATGCAGACGCGGCCCGGCCGATGCGGGATACTTTGACCAACCAAACGTAAAGGAGCGCAAGATGCCGAACCTCGGAGGCGGAGAGCTGTTGATTGTCGCCGCAGTGGTGATGCTGCTGTTCGGCGCCAAAAAGCTTCCCGAGTTTGCCCGCTCCCTGGGCAAAGCCAAAGGCGAGTTCAAAAAGGGCCTGGACGACGATGAGCCGGCGCCCGGTTCCGCAAAAACCACCGAATCCGACAAGGCTTAGATCCTCCCCGGACGCGGTTTTCGACCCCCTCCCGGCGCTCGCGATTAATTTCGCCCCCTCCCGCAGCGAAACTGTAGAATCCGGCCAATTGGCCTGAAGTGGCCCGGGATTTTCACAAGGGGGTTCGGATGAGGAAGGCACGAGGCACGACTCTGTTGTCCTTGCTGGTACTGGTGATGCTGGTGCTGGCCGCTTGCGGCGACGGAGGCGGGGACGCAGACGGAGACAACGGCGGAGGCACCGAGGCTCTGGGGTGCGATCCCTCAACCCTTGAACCCGCAGCCCTGGAAGCCGACGCCGAGGCGTCCGGCAACGGGTACCGGCTCGCCCAGGCCAAGCCCAACGTGACCATCGGCGTGTTCGGTGACCGCACCGGTGAGAACTCCAACATCATCATTCCCAGCCACAACGCCATGGAGCTTGCCATCGAGCAGGCCAACGAGGCGGGTGACCTGCCCGTGAACCTGGTATTCAAGCCGCTGGACAACCGCAACGGCGCCGCAGACACGGCTCCGGCAATCGCCCAGCAGTTCATCGGCGACGACTCGGTTGTGGCGGTCCTCGGCGGCGGGTTCTCCGGCGAAACCGGAGCCACCGGACAGCTGTTCAGCGAGGCGGGCCTGCTGTTCTTCAGCGCTTCCGCCACCCGTCCCGACCTGACCGACCAGGGCTGGGACACCTTCTACCGGGGCCTCGCCAACGACAACGACCAGGGTGCGGCGATCATCGAGGTCTTCGAGCACCTTGACTGCGACCGCATTGCAATCATCGACGACAAGACCCAGTACGGCGCGGGTCTGGGCAACGTGGCATCGGCCGCGGCCGAGGATGCGGACATGGACGTCGTCCTGGACGAAAGCATCGAGCCCACCACCGACTACACCGCTCTGGTCGACTCCGTGATTGCAGCCGACCCCGAGGCGCTGTTCTACTCGGGCTACGCCGCTCAGTTCCAGCTCGTCGCACGGCAGCTTCGTGAGAAGGGCTACGAGGGCATCATCGCTTCGGGTGACGGCTCCAAGGAGGAGCCGATCGGCGAGAAGATCGGCGAGCAGGAGGCGGAGAACGTGTTGCTGACCTGCCCGTGCCCCGACATCAACCTGTCGGACGATGAGGACGCCCAGGCATTCGTCGAAGCGTACGAGGAGAAGTTCGACGAGCGGCCCGGCATCTACGCCGCCGAGGGTTACGACGTTGCAAACACCACGATCGAAGCCATCCGCGAGTGCGGCGCCGACGGTGCGGCTGGGGTGACCCGGGAGTGCGTGGTGAACAACGTCGGGGACTCCGAGTACGAAGGCATCACCAAGACCATGTCCTTCGACGACAACGGCCAGGTTGAAACCGGCACCGTGTCGCTGTTCATCATCAAGGACGCGGTGGTCCGTGAGGTCGGTCCGGTAGACGCCCTCTAGAAGGCAGGGAGCGGCTCCGGGGATCGTGTTCACCCCACGCAGAGGAGGGCCTTCGGGCCCTCCTCTGTCGCGAGCCGGAATTGGGGAGGCGCCGTGCCCGACTGCCTGACCTCCGAGCTGCCCTTCCGGCTGGCGGGCGGGCTGTCCACCGGGGCGGTCTACGCCATGATCGCCCTCGGGTACACGCTGGTGTACGGAGTCCTGCAGCTGATCAACTTTGCCCACTCCGAGGTCTTCATGCTGGGTGCCCTGGGAGCCTTCCTAACCGTAAGCCGGCTGGTGCCGGACGGGGGGGTCACCAGCGAGGCCCAGGGGATTCTGATCCTGCTGGCGGCAGCGGTGCCGGCGGTGCTGCTTGGAGGCCTGGCCGCGGTGGCCCTGGAGCGGGTTGCCTACCGCCCGCTCCGGCGAAGAAACGCTCCCAGACTTGCCTATCTGATCAGCGCCATCGGGGCATCGCTGTTCCTGTCCAACTCGGTGCGCATCTGGCGGGGCCCCAACTTCGAGACCCTGCCCCGCACGATCCAGTCCCGGATCGTGCTGGATCTGGGCAATACCTTTTTCAGCGGCATCCTCCCCGAGTCGGTGCAGCGGGTGAGGATCCAAAATCGCGACATCATCGTCTTTTTGGTGGCGATGGCGGCGATGATTGCCGTCGACCAGTTCATCAACCGGTCCCGGACCGGCAGGGGCATCCGGGCGGTGGCACAGGACTCCGAGACCGCCGGCCTGATGGGCGTCAACATCAACAAGGTCATCACAGTGACCTTCATCATCGGCGGTCTGTTGGCCGGCGCCGCCGGGCTGCTGTTCGCCTGGTCGTTCGGGGTGACCCGGTTCCAGATCGGCTTCCTGCCGGGGGTCAAGGCCTTCACCGCCGCCGTCCTGGGCGGGATAGGCAACATCCGGGGGGCACTACTGGGCGGTCTTCTGCTCGGGGTCTTCGAAAACGTGGCCGCCGGTTGCTTCGGCGTCCAGTGGCGCGATGTGGTGGCATTCCTGATCCTGGTGCTGGTCCTGCTCTTCCGCCCGACCGGGCTCATGGGCGACAGGGAAGCAACATGAATACCGCAGTGTCCACCGACGGCGGGACCAGGAACGGCAACGCCCGGCAGCGCCGGATGGTGGTCAACGCCGGCCTCGTCCTGCTGACCCTGTTCTGCGTCGTGATCCCCCACTTCGTGTCGCTCGCGGCGCAGGAGATCCTGGTGCTGATCGCCATCTTTTCGCTGCTGGCGCTGGGGCTGAACGTCGTGGTCGGGTTCGCCGGCCTGCTGGACCTGGGATATATCGCCTTCTACGCCACCGGCGCCTACACCTGGGGCATCCTTTCCGGTGCAGGGCCCATCAAACCGCCCTTCGCCGGTACCGACTTCTGGGCCGAGTGGGGGTTCTGGATCATCCTGCTGGTCGTTCTGGCCGTCAACATGTGTATCGGTACGATGCTCGGCTCCCCCACCCTGCGCCTTAGGGGGGACTACCTGGCCATCGTCACTCTCGGCTTCGGGGAGATCGTCCGGATCGTCGCCAACAACCTGGACGGTGTGACCGGTGCCGCGCTGGGAATCAGCCGTATCCCCCACCCCCGAATTCCCATCATCGGTTACGACTTCGGGCTCGACCCGGTTCCCTACTACTACCTGCTGCTGCTCCTGCTGGTGGCGGGCATCATCGTCATCACCCGCCTGGACCACTCCCGCATCGGCCGGGCATGGATCGCCATCAGGGAGGACGAGGTGGCCGCCGAGGCAATGGGGGTGCCGACGCTTCGGATGAAGCTGCTGGCATTCGCCATCGGAGCCACCACCGCCGGGGTCGCCGGGGTAGTTTTTGCCTCCAAGTCCAACTTCGTCTCCCCCGCCTCGTTCGACGTGTTCGCCTCCTTCCTGGTGTTGTGCGCCGTGGTACTGGGAGGCATGGGTAGCATCCCGGGCAGCCTCGCCGGCGCCTTTGTAATCGTCGGGGTGCCGTCGTTCCTTCAGCTTCGGTTCCCCGAGCTGGACGAGTACCGGTACTGGACGTTCGGGATAATCCTGGTCGCCATGATGATCTTCCGCCCGCAGGGGCTGATCCCATCGAAGCGGCGTGAGGCCGAGCTGGCCCTCGAAGGAGACCCGGATATCCCGGCGGAGCCGGCCGCCTGATGGCCGAGGCACTGCTGTCCGCCGGCAAGGTGACCAAGGTCTTCGGCGGCCTGACCGCGGTCCGGGAGGTGGATCTGACCATCTCGCCCGGCGAGATCCGCGGGCTCATCGGCCCCAACGGCGCGGGGAAGACGACCTTCTTCAACTGCATCACCGGCGTCTACAAGCCCGACGGCGGTGAGGTGCTGCTGGAGGGGAGGCGCCTCAACGGGCTGAAGCCCCACAAGATCACCAGGGCTGGCATCGCCCGCACCTTTCAGCAGATCCGGCTGTTCGGTGAGATGACCGCCTTGGAGAACGTGGAGGTGGGCCTCGACGCCCGGCACCGCGCCGGAGCGATCAGCGCGATCTTCAACCTCCCGGCGCACCGCCGGGACAACAAGGAGGGGTCGGCGGAGGGATTGCGGCTCCTGCGGTTCGTCGGAATCGACAGGTACGCCAATGAACCGGCTCGCAACCTGTCCTACGGGGACCAGCGCCGGCTGGAGATTGCCCGCGCTCTGGGGACCAAACCCAAGCTGCTGCTGCTCGACGAGCCGGCGGCCGGGATGAACCCCAAAGAGAAGGAAGGCCTGATGGAACTCATCCGCAAGATCCGGGACTCGGAGGTGACCATCCTGCTGATCGAGCACGACATGAAGGTGGTCATGGGGGTCTGCGAGCGGGTGGCGGTGCTGGACCACGGCGAGAAGATCGCCGAGGGCCCGCCCGAGCAGTTGCAAAAGGATCCCCGGGTCATTGAGGCATATCTGGGAAGGGGGGCCGTCGAGGATGCTGCTGGAGCTTGAGGACGTAAGAGTCCGCTACGGCAACATCGAGGCGGTCAAGGGCGTGAGCATGCACGTCGAGGAGGGGCAGATCGTCGCCCTCATCGGGGGAAACGGCGCCGGCAAGACCACCACCCTGAAGACGATTTCGGGAACTCTGCCCACATCGTCGGGAAAGATCAGCTTTGCCGGGGAGCCCATCAACACCCTGCCGTCGCACGAGGTCGTGTCCAGGGGGATCTCACACACGCCGGAGGGCCGGCGGATCTTTCCCCGCATGAACGTTCGGGAGAACCTGGAGATGGGGGCGTTTCAGCGCACCGACACCGCCGCAATCAAGGAGGACATGGACCGGATCTTCGCCCTGTTCCCCGTGCTCAAGGAGCGGGCGAAGCAGGCCGGCGGCACCCTGTCCGGCGGCGAGCAGCAGATGCTGGCCATCGGCCGGTCGATGATGAGCCGACCGAAGCTGCTGATGCTCGATGAGCCGTCGATGGGCCTGGCTCCGCTGGTGGTGGAGAAGATCTTCCAGGCGATCGAGGAGATCAACAAGGAGGGCACCACCATCCTGCTGGTGGAGCAGAACGCGCAGATCGCCCTGACCCTGGCGTCCTGGGGCTACGTG
>JAJCYF010000208.1 GCA_029263035.1 Actinomycetes bacterium | reverse complement strand
GGCTGCTGCATGCCGATCCGCACCACGGCAACTTCCGGCTGCTCCCCGACGGCCGGCTTGGGATGATCGACTTCGGCGCGGTGGCCCGGTTGCCCGACGGCATCCCGCGCCCGCTCGGCCGGATCCTGCGGCTGGCCGCCGACTCCCGGCCCGACGAGCTGCTGGAGCTGCTGCGTCGGGAGGGATTCGTCGGGCTGGAGGACCGCGTCACCGGCGCGGACGCACTGAACTACATCGGCGCCCTGGCCAACCCGCTGCGCGAGGACTACTTCCACTTCAACCGCGACTTCATGCAGGCCGAGGGTGGCCGGTTGACCGACTTCGGCGGCGCGGACTTCCAGACCGGCCGCGCGCTGAGCCTGCCGCCGCAGTACCTGATGGTGCTGCGGGTGGTGGTCGGCTGGTTCAGCATCCTGTCCCAGATCGACTGCTCAGCGAGCGCCCGACAGATCGTCATCGAATGGGTTCCCGGCTTCACCGACTACGAGTGACCCCGCCGTGTAAGGTGACCGACGTGTGGCGCTACTACTGGTTTAGCTGGCCGGCCCCGGGTGGGCTCGGCGGCGACCGCGTGCGCTGACCTCCCACCCCGAGCCGGTTTCCTGAGCCGGCTCGGCGCGAATGGTTCCGGGGCGGCTCCTGCCGAAAGGAACGCCCTGATGTCCGTCATTGCCGCCGCCCCCCAGCTGGACGGCCGACGTACCGCCAGTATCAGCCCGCTGATCCCACCGTCGCTGCTGCGTGCCGAGCATCCGCTGAGCACGCCCGGAGCCGAGCGGGTCGAGCGCGCGCGGGCCGAGATCACCGACGTGCTGGACGGCCGCGACGACCGGCTCCTGGTCGTCGTGGGCCCGTGCTCCATCCACGACCGGGACGCCGCGCTGGACTACGCCGCCCGGCTGGTGGGAGTCCGGGACGAGCTCGATGACCGGCTGGTGATCGTGATGCGCGCCTACTTCGAGAAGCCGCGCACCACGCTGGGCTGGAAGGGCCTGATCAACGATCCCGACCTGGACGGCAGCTACGCGGTCAACAAGGGCCTGCGGCTGGCCCGGAGCTTGCTGCTGGAGGTCACCGAGCTCGGACTGCCGGTGGGCTGCGAGTTCCTCGACCCGATCACCCCGCAGTACCTCGCGGACGTGGTCAGCTGGGGTTCGATCGGCGCCCGGACGGCGGCCAGCCAGGTGCACCGGCAGCTGTGCAGCGCGCTGTCGATGCCGGTGGGGATCAAGAACTCCACCGAGGGCGACGTGCAGGTGGCGGTGGACGCGGTGCGCGCGGCGGCCGGCGAGCACGTCTTCCCCGGCATCAACGCCGACGGGCTGGCCGCGCTGATCGCCACCACCGGCAACCCGGACTGCCACGTGATCCTGCGCGGCGGCGCGGCCGGGGCGAACCACCACCGGGCCGACGTGACCGACGCGCTGTCCCGGATGCGCCGCGCCGAGCTGCCGGAGCGGGTGGTGATCGACGCCAGCCACGGCAACAGCGGCAAGGACCACCGGCGCCAGGCCGGCGTGGTCGAGGAGATCGCCGCGCGGGTCGGCGCCGGGGAGCCCGGGATCGCCGGGGTGATGTTGGAAAGCTTCCTGGTCGGCGGTCGCCAGGAACTCACCCTCGGCCGGGCCGGCGAGCTGACCCGCGGCCAGAGCATCACCGACGCCTGCATCGACTGGGACACCACCGCGGTACTGCTCGAGTCCCTGGCCGCCGGGGTGCGCCTGAGGCGCCTGTGAGTGCGGAGTGCGGCCAGAGCCGCACTCCGCACTCACAGGGCGCGCAGCGCCAGCCGCTGCTCAACGACGCCAGGTGCGACCGCCGATCCCGGCCAGGTACAGCGCCACGATCAGGAACCCGAGGATGTTCAGGAACTCCACGTCAATTACGCCAAGATCGAGGTTGGCGAGCTTGAAGATCAACGAGACGAGGAAGACAACTGCGGCGACGAGGGCGAGCATCGGACCTCCTTGTGAGAGTGGAGGTTGACTGTCTCACGCCGATGCTTGCCACCATAAGTGCAGGTCAGCGACGTTTTTACTACGGAGAGGTCACTGGTCGGCAGCGAGCGGCACGGCGTGCCATCCTCACCGATTGTTACCGTGTCATGACCAGTTCGTTAGCCGCATGTGCATGCGGACGGTCAGGCCGTGCCCGGTGACGTGCGTGCGCACCAGGTCGCACAGCCCGTGCACCCGGAACAGCCCGCTGCCCGCGCCGTCGCATGGTTCGGGGGCACGCCGGCCGGCCAGCGGGTCGGTGAGCGTTCCGCTGTCCTGGATCTGGCAGACCAGGTGACCGCCCTCGGTCCACACCGACACGATGCCGGGCCGCCGGGTGTGCATCAGGGTGTTCACCGCGACCTCGTGCGCAGCGGCCCGCATGTCGGCGACCCGCGCCGACTCGAGCCCGGCCCGTTCCGCCCGCTCATGCACGAACCGGCGCACCGCCCGAGCGCCGGCGTGTTCGTCGAACACCATGACGTCGACGTCGCAGGACTCCGGCGGCTCCGCCAGTGGCACGTCGTGCCGGGCGGCCAACCGAACCGGGTCGACGTAGCCCGGGCTGTCGAACCGCGCCCCGCCTTCCACCAGGATCGGGTGGGTCTCGGTGGCGTCCAGCAACGCGGTCGGCGGTAGCCGGCGGGTGTCGTACGGGCACAGGATCGTCGCCTCCCGGCCGGTGTACGCCGCGTTGATCAGCGCCTCGTGCTGCACGCAGGCGGGGTACTCGGTGTCGGTGCGCCCGGGCCAGATCGGCTCGCCGATGATCCGGACCCGCCGGCCGGGGTGGTCGTCCATGAACCGGGTCAGCACCGAGCCGATGATCCGACCGGGGTTGCGCCCGGCGACCGTCATGTCCAGCAACCG
>JAJCYF010000207.1 GCA_029263035.1 Actinomycetes bacterium | reverse complement strand
GCCGGTAAGGGCACGCAAGCGTCCCGGCTGGCCGAGCGCCTGGGAATCCCGCATATCGCGACCGGGGACATGTTCCGGGAGGCCGCAGCCGAACCGACCGAACCGGGCCGCCGGATCCGAAAGGTTATGGAGACCGGCGAGCTGATCCCCGACGGTCTGACCAACGAGCTGGTCCGGGAGCGCCTCAGCCGGCCCGACGCGCAGGACGGCTTCATCCTTGATGGCTACCCCCGCAATGTGGAGCAGGCCTACACCCTCGACGAGGTCCTGGGGGATCTGGGGACCAAGATCGACCTGGTGATCAAGTTCATGGTCCGGGGAAGCGACATTGTGCAGCGCCTGGCCGGCCGGAGGGTCTGCCCGGTGTGCCGCACCGTCTATCACATGGACACCCAGCCGCCCAAGGACGATGAGGTCTGCGACAACGACGGCGCACCGCTGATCCGCCGGGACGATGACCTGGAGGAGACCACCCTGCGCCGCCTGGAAATCTACGGCCAGCAGACCCGGCCGCTTTACGAGCTGTACGGCGAGAGGGGCCTGCTGACCGAAATGGACGCCCTGGGGACCACCGACGAGGTTTTCAACCGTCTCATGGCGGTTGTGGGGCGTTAGGCCGACCCCGGGTTCCGCTTACTCAATCCCAGCCGCAGATGACCCCCGCCGGCTGAGCCAGAACCCCCGCACGCCGGACCGCGCAGGCCCCGATGAAGCCGGGGGCGGGCAGCAGGTCCAGCAGCGACCAGTGTCGCTCGGGATCCGCCAACCCCGCCGCCGAAACCAGCCGGGCGGGCTTGCCGGGGACCAGGGTCACCTCGAAGGTGTCTAGCGGGTGGGACAGGCCCTCGCCGATGGCTTTGATAAACGCCTCTTTGCGAGTCCAGCAGTTCAGGAAGGCCTCGTTGTGGAGTTCTTCGGGCAACGCCGCCAGCCGGGCCCGTTCCGAACCGGAGAAGAACCGTTCCGCCAGCCCCAGGCAGTCCTGAACCGGCCGCAGCCTCTCCACGTCCACGCCGACCGCATTGTCAAGGGTCAGCGCAATGATCGCCCGGTCCTCGCTGTGCGAGACGTTGAAGCGGATCCGGGAGCCGGTTATCTCCGGCTTGCCGTAGGGGGTGTAGTCGAAGATCAGCTCTGCGGGTGACGCGTGCAGGTAGCGGCCGAGAAGACACCGCAGAACCGAGCGGCATGCGATGTAACGGTTGCGGTGCAGATCGAATACGAACCGGGCCGCCCGCTCCTGCTCGTCCTCTGAAAGGACCCCCCGGCCCCCGGGCCCGGGACCGATATCCACCGACCAGTAGTGCACCGTGCCGGCTGCCGGCTCCGGGAGAACCAGGCGGGACACCGGAACGGCCGAGGGCTCCTGCTGGTTTGGTTCCGGCGGCTCTGCCGCCATGATCACTCCTCCGACTGGGGGCTGGCCACCGGATCCCCGGGATCGGGTGGACCGGGAGATACCCGGGCGGAGAGGCTGGAATCCAGCTCCACCGCCCGTTCGATCTGGCTTTGACCCTCCTCGGTCTCACCGAGCTTTCGGATCAAAAGGCTGCCGTAGTTGAAGTGGGAGGCGGCATCGTCGGGGTACTCGGCAAGGATTTCGCGGTAGGTCTGCGCCGCTTCCTGGTCCCGGCCGAGCGCCTCCTGGAGGATGGCCAGGTTGAACAGCGCGGCCAAAAACGTGGGGTCCGAGCGGAGCGCCCTGCGGTAGAAGTCCTCGGCTTCCGGCCCCCGTCCCTGCATGTGCGCCAGCATGCCGAGGTTGAAATGGGCGAACTTGTTCGCCGGGTCCCTCTGGAGTATGTCCCGGTAGACCACCCGGGCCCCTTCCAGGTTTCCATCGGCGATGGCCTGTTCCGCCTGGGCAAAAGCGGCTTCATAGTTTGCATCCTGGTCCAGCTGAAAGGTCAGGAACAGGGCGAACCCCAGGGCGATGATTCCGAAAATCCCGAGCGCGACCTTCAACCTCCTCGTGCGAAACTTCCGGGTATCGGCCTGCTTGCGCTCAAGCTCCTCTTGCGCCTGGTCCCAGTCGGTCTTGGGAGCGGTGATGACGAACACCGAGGGATCATGCTCAGCCTCGGGCGTCCGGGTGGATCTGGGGGAAGGCGGGGGCGCAGGCGGTTTGGAGGGCTTGGGTTTTTTGCCCGCGGCAGGAGGAGAGGTTGGAACCGGCGGCGGCGGGCCCGAAACCTTTGCCGCGGCAGCAGGTGCTGCAGGCCGTTGGCTAGGGGAAGGCTGCTGCGGTTTCGGCGCAGAACCGGGGGCCCGTGAAGGAGGCGAAGTGGAGGATTTACCCGCAGGCGCGGCCGGGGGCCGGGCGGCGGCGGAACCCGCGGCCTTGACCGGAGGAGCGGCGGCCGGGGGCCGGGCGGGAGTGGAATCCGCGGCCTTGACCGGGGGAGCGGCGCCCCGGGGCCGGGCGCGGGCGGAATCCGCGGCCTTGACCGGAGGCCGGGCGGGGGCCGAATCCGCGGCCTTGACCGGAGGAGCGGCGGCCGGGGCCTGGGGTGAGCCCGGGGCCTTCCCAGCAGGAGCGGCGGCCGGGGCCTGGGGGGAGCCCGGGGCCTTGCCAGCAGGAGGGGCGGCGGGCTTGGGGCCGGCGGCGGGAATGGTTGCGGCAGCCGGAGGGGAGTCGGGAGACGGAGATACCCCCGGCTCGGCAGCCGCCGGTGCGGGAGGTGGGGTTACCGGAGCAGGAGCTACCGGCTCGCCTGCAAGTACCTCGAAAGGATCGTCGCCGAAGACCTTCCTGCCGTTTACGACTGCATTCCAGACAACGCGCCAGGTGCCCAGCGGAGCATCCTGGGAGACGGAGTAGTCCAGGTGGTAGATCCCCAGCTGTTCCCGGACGGGCTTGATGCCGGTGGCCACCGCAGCCCCGGACGGGTCCAGGATGTTCACGGTGGTCTCGGTGGGGTCGGTAGGCATTTTGTCGGACAGGAACTCGGCCGGTAGCCGGATTGTCCCGCCCCTGTTCACTTTGAGGTCCATGCGCCTCCAAGGAGATGAGTTGAGCCCTGCAGGGTGATGGTAGGGCACGCGGCCCCGGTGCGCGGTCAGCCCGCCAATTATCGAGGGCTGCGGTGAATTCTTACCTGTGGGCATCGGCCAACAGCCACATCATCCGGCTCTTTTTGGGGGCCGGCATGAAATCCTTGCTCGGTGAAGCTAGTAAATCGCGCTGTCAGTACGTATGATTCGCGCGCTCAATACAAATAGGCAAACCTCAACTCAAAGTACATTGTGCGACACAGTGGATCAGCCCCGAATGTGGACAAATCTTGCGTGTAGCGGCACGCGTAAATCGGTTTGATCGATAAGGGCAAGGTCTGCTGCCGCTGCTTATTTAGGGGGTCCACGCAATGCCGGCAATTCGGGTAACAACCACAACCAGGACGCTGGCCGTCCTATTGGTAAGTCTTCTTACCATCAGCACCATGCTTTTGATCGCTCCCACCAGCTCGGCTGCCTTCCTGGAGTGCGGGGCGGTCTCGAGCGCAACCTCAGAACCGCGCCTGACCAACACCACCCAGGTCAGCGCCACCAATGCAACCAGCAACGACAACGAGAGCACGGCCACCAACCCGACGGTTCAGATCGGCCCAACCGGCCCCGTCGGTCCGGTGAACGAGAACACCTTCGTGCCCACCACGGTGAATACGAACACCAACAACCCGACCAACAACCCGGCCAACATCACCAGCGCAGTCAACACGACCAACCCGGTGACCGCGCCCATCACCACCAACACCACAAGCCCGGGTAACAACACCACCCCGATCGTCACCAACCCCACGACCGCCACCCAGACGCCCACCACGGCGCCCATAACGACGGTTACCGCCAGCCCCACGTCCACTCAGGTGAACGCCACCCTGGCCCTGATCGCGCTGGCGTTGGGT
>JAJCYF010000206.1 GCA_029263035.1 Actinomycetes bacterium | reverse complement strand
GAGCAGTCGCCCTACATCTTCTACACCGGCGCCACCACCAACCAGCAGATCGTTCCCGGACTCGACTACCTGAAGGAACAGGGTAAAAAGACAATCTTCCTGGTCGGCAGCGACTACGTCTTCCCCCGCACCGCCAACAAGGAGATCAAGGCCTACGCCGAGGCCAACGACATGGAGATCGTCGGCGAGGAGTACATCCCTCTGGGCAACCAGGAGGTCGCCACGATGGTCAACAAGGTCGTCGCGGCTCAGCCGGACGCAGTCTTCAACACCCTGAACGGAGACACGAACACCGCGTTCTTCAAGGAGTGGAAGACCAAGGGCATCACACCCGAGTCCATGCCGATCGTCTCGGTCAGCGTTGCCGAGGAGGAGGTCCGGGCGATAGGCCCCGAGTTCCTGGCCGGCCACCTGGTCGCCTGGAACTACTACCAGACCACCGACACCCCGGAGAACACGGCCTTTGTGGCGGCGTTCAAGGACAAGTACGGCGACGACAAGGTCACGTCCGACCCGATGGAGGCCGGCTACGTGGCGGTCAACCTGTGGGCGGCTGCGGTCGAGAAGGCCGGCACCACTGAGGTGGAGGCGGTGAAGGAGGCGGCTGCAGGCATCGAGTTCGCCGCACCCGAGGGCCTGGTCACGGTCGACGGGGAGACCCAGCACATCCACAAGACGGCGCGCATCGGACTTATTGGCGCCGACGGTCTGATCACCCAGGTCTCCGGTTCCGATGGGCCGATCAAGCCGGACCCGTACCTGAGGAGCTACGACTGGGCCGAGGGCCTCTCCTGACCCGTTTCCAATCAGGCTCAGCGATCTAGGAGGACCGCGTAGTGGATGCTTTTCTGGGGCAGGTTTTTACCGGCCTGAGTGTTGGTTCCGTCCTGATCCTCATCGCATTGGGCCTTACGTTCACGTTCGGTCAGATGGGCGTCATCAACATGGCGCACGGTGAATTCATCATGGCGGGGGCCTACACGGCCTACATGCTGCAGGACCTGCTGGGGCGAGACATCTCGCTTCTGGTGGCGCTGCCCATTGCCTTCGGGATTGCGGGGGTTATGGGTCTGCTGCTGGAGTTCCTGCTCATCAGGCGCCTCTACGGACGTCCACTCGACACACTCCTGGTCACCTGGGGAGTGAGCCTCATGCTTCAACAGCTCGCCCGAGACCTCTTCGGGGCGCCTAACGTTCAAGTTAGCGCCCCGGAGTGGCTCGGCGGGTCCCTCCATGCCGGCGGAGCTTCCTTCTCCTACTCCCGGATATTCATCATGGGTCTGGTGGTGGTCTGCGTGGTGGGAATCTGGCTATTCCTCACCAGGCTCCCTCAGGGCGCCCGGATGCGGGCAGTCATGCAGAACCGCCAGCTTGCCTCGTGCAGCGGTTTGAAGACCCACTCGATCGACCGGCTTACCTTCTTCATCGGCTCCGGCCTGGCGGGGCTCGCCGGGGTGGCGCTTACGCTTTTGGGCTCGACCGGCCCGACCCTGGGCACCAACTACATCGTCGATGCCTTCCTGGTGGTCGTGGTCGGCGGGCTGGGTCAGCTGAAGGGTGCCGTGATAGCCGCCATCGGTCTTGGGCTGATCAACTCATTCGTTGAGTTCAACACCGAGGCCAGCATCGCCAAGGTGGCGGTCTTCATAACGATCGTTGCCTTTCTGCAGGTGCGGCCGCAGGGGCTGTTCGTTCTCAAGAGCAGGGGGCTGGCATGACGTCGATTTCCCTGCCGAAAATTCTGGGCGGCGGTTTGACCCCGTGGAAACGCCGGGCGATCTTCCTGGCCGTGGGTTTTGTCCTGGTGGTTGTGATGCCGGCGTCCCTCAGCGGCTTCCGGCTGGCGCTGCTCGGCAAGTACCTGTGCTTTGCCATCATCGCGATCGGCATCGACCTGGCCTGGGGTTACGGCGGGATGCTGACGATCGGCCAGGGCCTGTTCTTCGGCCTGGGGGGCTACTCGATGGGCATGTTCCTCAAGCTCCAGGAAGCGGGCCCCGGCAACCTTCCCGACTTCATGGTCTGGAGCGGAGTCGAAACACTGCCCGGCCTGTGGAAGCCGTTTGCCAGCCCGGTGTTTGCCCTGGCCGGCGCAGTCCTGATCCCGATGGTCGTCGCCGCAGCCCTGGGCGCGCTGATCTTCCGCCGGCGGGTACGGGGCGCTTACTTTGCGATCCTCACCCAGGCGCTGACCCTGGCGTTCGCCATTCTCCTCGTCGGCCAGCAGGGCATCACCGGCGGGACCAACGGGCTGACCAACGTCACGACCTTCGTGGGATACGACCTGAACGACCCGGTCAACCAGAGGTCGCTGTACGTCCTGATCGCGGTTTGTCTGGGACTGGTGTACCTGCTGGGCCGCCAGATCGTACAGAGCCGCTACGGCCGGGTACTCATGGCGGTCCGGGACCGGGAGGACCGGGTCCGGTTCCTCGGCTACAACCCGACCACCATCAAGATCATCGCCTTCTCCATCTCGGCGGGCATGGCGGGACTGGCCGGAGCGTTGTTCGTTCCGATCGTCGGCATCATCTCCCCCGCCATGGTCGGGATCGTCCCCTCGATCGAGATGGTCATCTGGGTCGCTCTGGGCGGCCGGGGAACGCTGATCGGCGCAGTCATCGGAGCGGTTCTGGTGAACTACGCCAAGACCACCCTGAGCGAGGCCTACCCCTCCGGCTGGCTGTACTTTCAGGGGCTGCTCTTTGTGGTGGTCATGGCCTTCGCCCCCAGGGGGATCGCCGGCCTGTGGAGGATGTACAACGAACGGTTCCGCAGCAAGAAGGCCGTGCCCTCCTCCGAGCAGATGCACCAGCAGCCGGCCGAGGTGACGACGTGAGCGAGGGTCAGCTCCTCCTGGAGATCCGGGACCTGGAGGTCTCGTTCGACGGCTTCAAGGCCAACTCCGAGGTCAACCTGGACGTGCTGGAGGGTGAGCTACGGTTCCTCATCGGACCCAACGGCGCCGGCAAGACGACCCTGATCGATGCGATCACCGGCCTGGTCAAGCCGTCGAAGGGGACCATCACCTTCGACACCAGGGACCTGCTGCAGCGCCGGGAGTTCGAGATCGTCCGGCTGGGGGTGGGCCGGACGTTCCAGAAGGCGAACGTCTTCGAGGAGCTGACCGTGGTCGAGAACCTGGACCTGGCCGCCAGCTTCCGCCTTACGCTTCCCAGGTTGTTCCGCCGGCGCCGCAGCGTGCTGCCCGAGGTGATGGAGACCCTGGACATCGTCGGCCTGCCCGCCTACGCCGACCGCCCGGCCGGGGTGCTGTCGCACGGCCAGAAGCAGTGGCTGGAGATCGGCATGCTCCTGGTGCAGAACCCGATGCTGTTGCTGTTGGATGAGCCGGTGGCCGGCATGAGCAAGTCGGAGCGGACCAAGACCGGCGAGCTGCTTCAGTTCATCGCCCAGACCAAGACCCTGATGGTCATCGAGCACGATATGGACTTCGTCCGCCGCTTCTCCAAGAAGGTAACCGTGCTCTGCGAGGGCAGGATCCTGTGCGAAGGTCCGATCGAAGAGGTACAGGCGAACCCCATGGTGCAGGAGGTCTACCTGGGCCGGGCCCACGACCGCCGGTCACAGGAGGAGGTGACCGCCTGATGCTGTCGGTTCAGAACATCGACGTGGCCTACGGGCCTACCCAGATCCTCTTTGGGGTCGACATGGAGGTATCCAGCAACGAACTGTTTTGCGTCATGGGCCGCAACGGCGTGGGCAAGACCACATTACTGAACGCCATCATGGGGGTTCTCAGGCCGGTATCGGGCAAGATCCTTTTCGAGGGAAGGGACCTCGGCAGGATGCACCCCTACGAACGGGTCAAGGCCGGACTTGCCTACGTTCCCCAGACCAGGGGCAGCTTTCCGCAGCTGACCGTGCTGGAGAGTCTGAGGGTGGTCTCGGAGGCGTCGGACCGCGGCAACCGGGCCGCCCTGGATGATGCGGTCGACCTGTTCCCCCGGCTGAAGAAGCTGTTCCCCCGCAAAGCGGGGTTCCTGTCGGGCGGCGAAGCGGCACAGCTCGCCATCGCCCGGGCTCTGGTGACCAGGCCGAGCCTGATGATCCTCGATGAGCCCACCGAGGGCATCCAGCCGTCGATCATCATGGAGATCGAGGACGCCATCGCGAACCTGACCAGGACGGGAATGTCGATCCTTCTGGTCGAGCAGTACATGGAGTTTGCGCTGCGGCTGGCCGGCCGGTATCTGATCCTTGATGCCGGAGAGGTGGTGTCGTCGGGCAGGATGGGCGACATGGACGAGGCCCAGATGCGCAAGCTGGTCTCGATATGATCGCGGTCAATGCGTCTTAGTCCACATGAACAGGAACGTCTCCTCATCCACGTCGCCGCCAAGCTGGCGCGCGAACGCCAGGAGCGGGGCCTGCTGCTCAACCACCCCGAGGCGGTTGCCGTCCTCAGCTCCTTCGTCATGGAGGGGGCCCGGGACGGGCGCAGCGTCGCCGACCTCATGGAGGCAGGCCGCGGGGTCCTCAGCCGCTCCGAGGTGATGGACGGCGTGGCGGAGATGATCCCCGAGGTTCAGGTGGAGGCGACCTTCCCCGACGGCACCAAGCTCGTCACCCTCCACACCCCGATCCCATGATCGACATGAGCGAACCAACCTGGATCGGCCCGCCGCCGGTCCCCGGCGAGGTGCTGATCGGCTCCGGCGCGATCGAGCTGAACGCCGGACGCCCGGTCACCGTCGCCCGCGTAGCCAACTCCGGGGACCGCCCCATCCAGGTCGGGTCCCACTACCACTTCGCGGAGGCCAACCCGGCCCTGGAGTTCGACCGCAAGGCGGCTTGGGGTCGGCGGCTGAACATTCCGGCGGGGACCGCCGTCCGGTTCGAGCCGGGCATCGACCGGCTGGTCGAGCTGGTCCCCTTCGGGGGCAGGCGCATCATTCACGGTCTGCGCGGCGAGTGCGCCGGCCCGTTGGATCGCCCCTGATGGAACTGCACCGCAGCCGTTACAACCTGCTCTATGGGCCGACCACCGGAGACCGTATCCGGCTGGCCGACACCAACCTGCTGATCGAGATCGAGCGGGACCTGGGCGCCGGCGGCGACGAGGCGGTCTTCGGCGGCGGCAAGGTCATCCGGGAGTCGATGGGCCAGTCGAACGCCACCCGGGCGGACGGAGCACCCGACACCGTCATAACGGGGGCGGTGATCCTGGATCACTGGGGAATTGTGAAGGCCGACATCGGCATCCGGGACGGGCGGATCGTCGCCATCGGCAAGGCCGGCAACCCGGACACGATGGACGGGGTCGACCCGAAGCTGGTCATCGGGCCCTCCACCGAGATCATCTCGGGTAACGGGCGGATCCTCACGGCCGGCGCCATCGACTGCCACGTCCATCTCATCTGCCCGCAGATCCTCACCGAGGCGCTCGGTTCGGGTATTACCACGGTCGTCGGCGGCGGCACGGGCCCGGCGGAGGGGACCAAAGCCACCACCGTGACGCCCGGGGCGTGGCACCTGGCCCGCATGCTGGAGGCGCTGGACCCCTGGCCGGTGAACATCGCCCTGCTGGGCAAGGGGAACACGACCTCGCAAGATGCCATGTGGGAGCAGCTTCGGGCCGGCGCCAGCGGTTTCAAGCTGCACGAGGACTGGGGATCCACGCCGGCGGCGATCGACGCCTGCCTGAAGGTCTGCGACGCCGCCGGCGTCCAGGCGGCCCTGCACAGCGACACCCTGAACGAAGCCGGTTTCGTGGAGGACACCATTTCGGCGGTCGACGGCCGGGGGATCCACGCCTATCACACCGAGGGGGCCGGCGGCGGGCACGCCCCCGACATCATCACGGTGGCCGGGCAGCCGAACTTCCTGCCCTCCTCGACGAACCCGACGCGCCCGCACACGGTCAACACCATCGATGAGCACCTGGACATGCTGATGGTCTGCCACCATTTGAACTCCGGTGTTCCCAAGGACCTGGCGTTCGCCGAGAGCCGCATCCGGCCCTCGACCATCGCCGCCGAGGACATCCTGCACGACCTGGGGGCGATATCGATGATCGGTTCCGACTCCCAGGCCATGGGCCGGGTGGCCGAGGTGGTCCTGCGGACGTGGCAGACCGCCCACGCGATGAAGGAGCGCCGGGGGCCGCTGCCCGGCGACGGTGCGGCCGACAACCACCGGGCCAGGCGTTACGTCGCCAAGTACACGATCTGCCCGGCGGTAGCCCACGGTCTGGAGGAAGAGGTCGGTTCGGTGGAGGCGGGCAAGCTGGCCGACCTGGTGCTGTGGGAGCCGGCGTTCTTCGGTGTCCGGCCCCACCTGGTGATCAAGGGCGGGATGATCGCATGGGGGGCGATGGGCGACGCCAACGCCTCCATCCCCACCCCCCAACCGGTGCTTCCCCGCCCGATGTTCGGCGCCTACGGGGTGGTTCCCGGCAGGACGAGCGTCGCCTTCGTCGCACCGGCTGCCCTGGAGGACGGCCTGGAGGAACGCCTGGGCCTGAACCGCCGGATGGTGGCGGTGGCCGATGTCCGGAAACGGACCAAGTCCGACCTCCCCCTAAACGACGCCCTCCCCCGCATAGAGGTCGACCCGGACACCTTCACGGTGAAGATCGACGGCGAGGTGGTGGAGGCGGCGCCCGCTGAGACGCTGCCCATGGCGCAGCGATACTTTCTTTTCTAGATGTCGTCGATGAACCTGCTCCTGCTGGCCGACGGGCGATTCCCGGCGGGCGGCCACGCGCACTCCGGCGGGATGGAAACGGCTGTGGCGGTGGGAGCGGTGATCGACCTAAAGACGCTGACCGCGTTCCTGGCCGGGCGGCTGGCGACCGCCGGGCTGTCGGCCGCCGGGCTGGCGGCAGCTTCTTGCACACTGCTTCACCCCTGGGAGGCGCTTGACGCCGAGGCGGATGCCCGTACCCCGTCGCCCGCTCTGCGGCAGGTGAGCCGGAGGCAGGGCAGGCAGCTTATCCGGACCGCCCGAACCCTGTGGCCGGGATCGATCCTTGACGGGCTGGCGTCGTTCACCGCCCCCGCGCCGGGCGCGGCTGCCACACCTGCGGGCCCTCACCACCCGGTCGCCCTCGGGGCAGCGGCGGCGGCCGCCGGGCTGGAACCGCTCGACGCCGCCCGGGCCACCGCTTTTAACGCGGTCACCGGGCCGGCGAGTGCTGCGGTAAGGCTTCTTGGGTTGGACCCGGTAAATGTGCACCGCCTGCTGGCGCAGATGGCGGCTGCAATGGACGACACCGCCCACCTCGCCGCCGAAGCGGCTTCCGGGCCCTTATCCGGGCTGCCCTGCCCCGGCTCGGTCCTGCTCGACCTGTACGCCCAGCAGCACGCCGAGTCGGAGATGCGGCTTTTTGCCTCCTGACCCCGAGCGTCGTGCCCTCAGAGTCGGGGTAGGCGGGCCCGTCGGCAGCGGTAAGACCGCCCTGGTGGCCGCCCTCTGCCGGGAACTCTCGGAGCGGCTGAACATCGGCGTGGTCACCAACGACATCTACACCACCGAGGACGCCGACTTCCTGCGCCGCCAGGGAGTGCTGGGCGACGAACGGATCCGGGCGGTCCAGACCGGCTGCTGCCCGCACACCGCCATCCGGGACGACATATCGGAGAACCTCGAGGCGGTTGAGGAGCTGGAGGCAAGCCTGGCCCCGCTCGACCTGGTTCTGCTGGAGAGCGGAGGCGACAACCTGACCGCTACGTTCTCCCACGGCCTGGTCGACCGGCAGATCTTCGTGCTGGACGTCTCCGGCGGGGACAAGGTCCCCCGCAAAGGCGGCCCCAGCGTTACCTCCGCCGACCTGCTGGTGATAAACAAGGTCGACCTCGCCCCGATGGTCGGCGCCGACCTTGAGGTTATGCGCCGGGACTCGGTCGCCCAGCGCGGCGACCGGGCGATGATCTTCTGCTCCCTAAGGGAGTCCGATGGCGCCGGCGCCATAGGCGACTGGATCCTGTCGGAAATACAGTCGTGGGCCGCCGCCAACCCGGTGACGAAGGTGATCCCGGCCCCCAAGGCGTGAAGACCCGGAGCCGGATCGGAGCCAGCCTTGCCGGAGGCCGGACCCGCCTGGACTGCATCAGAAGCTGCGCCCCGATCCACGTCCGGCAAACCCCCGACGGCGTCTACCTCGTCGGCGGGGCGGCCGGCCCACTGGGCGGCGACGATCTGCTGCTGGAGATCGAGGTAGCTTCAGGCGCCACCCTGGTGGTCCGGAGCGCCGCCGCCTCGCTGGCCCTGCCGGGCAGCGGCCGGGGGCCGTCGACGGTAACGGTCCATGCGCGGGTCGCGCCGGGTGGCACCCTGCACTGGCTTCCCGAGCCGGTCATCGCCGGCGGCGGCTGCGACCACCGGATCTTCAACCGGGTCGATCTTGCGCCCGGGGCCACTGTCGTCTGGCGCGACGAGCTGGTTCTGGGCCGCAGGGACGAGGAGCCCGGCCGGGTGGAGAGCCGGATCGATGCAACAATCGCCGGACGGCCCCTGCTGCGCAACCTCCTCACCGTCGGTCCCGGCACGCCGGGCTGGGACGGCCCGGCGGTGATCGGCAACGCCGGCGCCGCGGGGTCCCTGCTGGCCGCGGGCCCCCGTTTGCCCGCCGGCCCCTTTCCCGCCACCGCCCTGAGCGGATCGGCTTCGATTCTTGCGCTCGCCGGGCCGGGCGCTCTCGCCTGTGCCCTGGCACCGGACTCCCTCGAGCTGCGCCGGCTGCTGGACCGGGCGCTTGAGATGATGACCTCCCCGGTCCCTGAGGCGTAAGACAGCGGTTTCACAGGTTCCTCACAGGTTCGGGATCGATAATTGGCAGCTATGAACAATCAGGAGTTCCCGGGCGCCCGAATACTGGTGGTCGACGACGAGCCGAACATCACCGATCTCATCGCCACCGCCCTTCGATTTCAGGGATTCGAGGTGCAGACCGCAGGCAGCGGACGCGAGGCCATCGCCGGGACTGAAAGTTTCCGTCCCCACCTGATCCTGCTGGACATCATGCTTCCCGACTTCGACGGCTTCGAGGTTCAGCGCCGCCTGGCCACCGACCGGATCAGGACCCCGGTAATCTTTTTGACCGCCCGGGACGAGACCGAGTCCAAGGTGCGCGGCCTGACCATGGGCGCAGACGACTACGTCACCAAGCCGTTCAGCCTGGAGGAGCTCGTCGCCCGGGTGCGAACCGTGCTCCGCCGGGCCGGGGGCCTGCCCGGTGCCGGAGAGAGCGTCCTCGCCTTCTCCGACCTGGAGTTGGACGAGGACAGCCACGAGGTCCGACGGGCCGGCACGCTAATCGATCTGACCCCCACGGAGTTCACCCTGCTTCGATATCTGCTGATCAACGCGCGGCGGGTGATGTCCAAAGCTCAGATCCTCGACCACGTATGGCAGTACGACTTCGGCGGGGACGCCAACGTCGTTGAAACCTACATCAGCTACCTACGGAAGAAGATCGACCGGTTCGACCCGCCGCTGATCCAGACGATTCGAGGAGTGGGCTACTGCCTTCGGCTGCCGAGAGACTGAAGAGGGTTTCCCTACGGACCCGCCTGACTGCAGCAACCGTGGCCCTGGTTGCTGTGGGGCTGTTTGCCGCCGGTTTGACGACCCACCTGCTGCTGGGAGGCTACCTCGAGCGTCGGATCGACGAGCAGCTCAGGCAGCTGGCACGTTACCCGGAAACCGCTCTGCTGGGGGACACCGGCGGGCCACCCTCCGGCGGCCGGCGAGGCGGTCCCTCCAAAGGTCCCGGTGGCCCGCAGGGGACCAGCCTGCCGGCCTCCTACGTCGCCAAGCTGAACGCCGGCGGCCAGGTGGTGAGCTATCAGGCTTCCAACCTCGGCGAGGAGGCCTCCCCGCCCGACCTACCCGATCCACTACCGGGGACGGGCGGAGACCCCAAAGCCGCTCTGTTCGACGCGCCGTCGGTGAGCGGGTCGTTCAACTACCGCGCTCTCGCATTCCCGTCCGGCGAAGGGACCATGGTGGTAGCGCTGTCCCGGGCGGACGCCGACGACACCCTGGCCCGCCTGATTGCGGTGGAGACCCTGGTGTCAATGGCGGTACTGGTGGGGGCCGGCCTGCTGGCCCTCTGGTTGGTGCGGGTCGGCCTGAGCCCCCTGACCCGCCTGGAGCAGACCGCCTCCGAGATAGCCGCCGGCGACCTCTCCCGGAGGGGGCCCGAGGACAACTCCACCGAAATCGGCCGGCTGGGCAGAGCGCTGAACCAGATGATGGAACGGATCGAGTCGTCGTTCACCCAGCAGCGGGCCTCTGAAAACCGCCTCCGGCGATTCATCGCAGACGCCTCCCACGAGCTGAGGACCCCGCTCACCTCAATTCGAGGGTACGCCGAGCTATTCCGCAGCGGGGCAGGTTCCGACCCCGAGGTCGTAGCCAAGTCGATGAAGCGGATTGAGGATGAGTCGGCGCGAATGGGCAAGCTGGTCGACGAGCTTTTGCTCCTGGCACGGCTGGACCAGAACCCGCATTTGGAGATGGCGGCAGTCGACCTGTCGGCGGTGGCCAGGGATGCCGTCCACGACGCCCTCGCCGTCCAGCCCGGCCGGCCGATGAACCTGGATGCCCCCGAGCCGGTATTTGTCGCCGGCGATGAGCCCCGCCTGCGTCAGGTGGCCGCCAACCTGGTGTCCAACGCGCTGCAGCACGCGCCGGAGTCGACCGCGGTGCGGTTGAAGGTCTCCGCGGCGGGCGATGAGGCCGTCCTTGAGGTCGCCGACGAAGGGCCGGGCCTAGAGCCCGAGCAGGCTGCCAAGGTGTTTGACCGGTTCTTCCGGGTCGACGAAGGTAGAGCCCGCACCGACGGCGGCGCCGGCCTGGGCCTGTCGATAGTCTCCGCCATCGTAGAGGCGCACGGCGGCCGGGTATGGCTGGAAACCGCACCGGGAGCCGGTGCCCGGTTCTTTGTGGCTCTCAAGCTGCAGGATTCTCAGGTTTCTCCCAGCTAAAGCTCATGTACGGCACAGCGGGGACCGTTTGTGTAAAGAGACAACAACCGAAGGGAGATTAAATTTGGCTGCAGCGAACAAGGGCAAACGCTTGATGAAGTGCGGCCTGCTAGGGGTGGCCGGCCTGCTGGTGCTGGGCTTCGGTGGGGCGTTCGTCTACACGAACTTCATTGCGGACGACGCCCCGGCGCCTCTTGACACAACACCGACGGTAACCGCTTCGGTAGACCCTAACGTCACCCTGGAAGGAACCTGGGTGGTGGCCGAGGGCTCACAGGTCGGATACCGGGTCAAGGAGATCCTTTTCGGTCAGGAGGCCGAGGCCGTCGGACGCACCTCCGAGGTCACCGGCAGCTTCACCATCGACGGCGACGCGTTGACCCAGGGCAGTTTCGAGGTGGACATGGCCAGCATCACCAGCGACCAGTCCCGCCGTGACGGACAGTACCGTGGGCGCATCATGGAGGTCGAGACCTACCCGACGGCGACCTTTGAGCTAACCGAGCCCCTCAACCTCAGCGGCATCAGCCTGGAGCAAACCCAGGGAGAAGCCACGGCGACCGGTAATCTGACCGCCCACGGCGTCACCAACGAGGTGACGTTTGACATCCAGGGCGTACGCAGCGGTTCACAGATTCAGATCACCGGCTCCATCCCGATCGTGTTCGCCGACTACAACATCGACAACCCCAGCGGCGGACCGGCACAGACCGAGGACAGTGGTCTGATGGAGTTCGCCATCAACTTCGAGAAGGAGTCCTAGGTATGGACGCCGAGGATCGGATCCCGCCGGCCCAACCAACCGGATTGACCCGGCGCCGGGCCCTGACACTGCTGGGAGGGGCGGGCCTGGCGGCGGTTGCCGCCGCCTGCTCCAGGGGCTCGGTAACCCCCCAAGGGCCGGCGACGCCCGGCGCCGCCGGGACGGATTCTACGGCCTCCCCCGCGGCCGCCGGTCAGGCGGACTGCGTGCTAACCCCGGAGATGACCGAGGGACCCTACTTCCTCGATCTGGACATGATCCGCAGCGACATCACCGAGGGCAGGCCGGGGACCCCGCTGACCCTGGACCTGACCGTGGTCGACGCCGGCACCTGCCTGCCCCTCAAGGACGCAGCCGTGGACATCTGGCACGCCGACGCCGGCGGCGATTACTCCGGCGTCGGCAGCGCTCCCCGGAATTCGACCTTCCTCAGGGGTGTCCAGATGACCGACGCGGAAGGTAGGGCAAGGTTCGAGACCATCTATCCCGGCTGGTACCAGGGCCGGGCGGTCCACATCCACACCAAGGTGAGCACCGGAGGAAACGAGGTCCACACCGGCCAGCTTTTCTTCCCGGACGACATCTCAAACGGCGTTTACGAAGAAGGTACCTACGCCGGCCGGGGCGAGATGGACACGACCAACGAAGACGACGGCATCTTCTCGCGGGGCGGCTCGAAGTCGACCCTGAAGATGACCCGCAACGGTGACGGGTACGTCGGAGGCCTGACCATGGGCATTCGCCCGGCCTAGTCCTTCGAGCCGTCAGTCCGTCCGGCCGGACAGGTCCCCTTCGGGCGGGGCCCGCGGCCCCCGGGCTATGGTCGACCATCGACCTCGGTACCCATAAAAGCGCCCCAACCTTTGGGTTCCCTGTGAAGCGGCTGTGGCGTGGATCGGAAAAGACCGGAAAACAAAGGAGCCGCCCGTCGGCTGGGCGGCTCACTTCGCAAATAGGGTCACCATGGCGTGCAACCCCGTTTATCCGATCTCCGATAGTCGGTCGGAGAGGAGAACCCCACTCTAGGTCACTGCCTATAGACGGTCAATACTTTTTGTTAGGTATACCTAATATTTTTACGAAGGTATCGAGCGGCTTCAATTTGCGTCCCTCGACCGCAAGACGAACGCACCGAGGCCTATTATCCCGGTGCACCAGAACAGCAGGATCGCCACAGCTACCGGCGTCGAGTAAGCCGCCTGCCCGTCGACGCCGCCGAGCAGGGCCATGCCGGCCGGTGCCGGGAACAGGTCGGCCAGGGTCATCAACAACGACATACCGGTCGACGTCAGCGTCTGCGGCACGACAACCAGCAGCAGGAAAGTGCAGGCAATGGTACCGGCGACACTGCGCAGCGCCGCCCCCAAACCGAGGGCAATCACGCCGGCTACCGCCGAATACAGGCCCAGCTTGACCGCATCGCCGAGTACCTGCTGCAGGTCCCAGGGGGCGGAGATTCCATCCAGGGACGGCATACCCGCCAGAACCCCGAGCAGGGTAATGGCCGTGCCGGCCACAAACAGCACCGGCGACACTACCAGGACCTTGGAGAGCAGCATTCGACGTCGCCGGGGTACCCACTGAAGGGTGGAAAGGATGCTGCCGGAGGCGTACTCACCGGCGATATTCAGCGCCGCCAGCGTCGCCAGTCCCAGCTGGCCCATCAAAAACATGCCGCCGGCGGCCACCTCGGCCGGGGTTGTCGGCGGTATCTCGATTCCGTTGGCGCTGGTGGCGGCCGCCGAGAGAGCGACGATCAGGACGAAGCCGACCACCGACGCGGCAGTCGCCGCCAGGGACCAGTACGTCGACCGGACCGACCACAACTTGACCCACTCGGACGACACAGCCGCCCGCAAACCGGCGCGGTCCGAATGCTCGATCACGACCTTCTCCTGCTCTGCACCGCCGGCGACTGCGTGCCCGAGCCGAACTCCACACTGTCGCCGGTCAGGGCCATGTAGGCGTCCTCCAGGGACCCCTCAAGCGTACGAAGCTCATGAAGACGGATGTCCATCTCATATGCGATATCCCCCAGCTCGACTGCGCTCGCTCCCTCCACGAGAAGGTGGTCGCTCCCCCGCCGCCACACCTGCAGGGACTCCGAGGCCAGCCGGCGGGCCAGCTCCATCAGCGAATCCGGCTCGGGAATCTTGAGCTGCACCCGCTGTGTCGCCATCCGGGAGACCACCTCGTGGATCGGCGCATCCATCAGAAGCCGCCCGCGGCCGATTACCACCAGGTGATCGGCCGTGAGCTGCATCTCACTCATGAGGTGGCTGGAGACCAGCACGGTCCGCCCCTCGGCAGAAAGCGACCGGGCCAGCCGCCGCACCCACCGCACGCCGTCCGGATCCAGGCCGTTCACCGGCTCGTCGAAGATCAACACCTCGGGGTCACCCAGCAGTGCCCCGGCGATTCCCAGCCGCTGGCTCATGCCCAGCGAGTACTTGCCCGCCCTACGACCTGCGACATCCTGCAGACCCACCTCCTGCAGCACCTCCTCCACCCGGTCGGCAGAGATCTGGTTCGATCGAGCCATGGCCCTCAGGTGGTTGCGGGCACTGCGGCCCGGGTGCAGGGCCTTGGAGTCCAGCAGGGCGCCGACATGCCTAATCGGGAACGGGATGTCGGCGTAGGAGCGGCCCCCGATCAGCGCCCGGCCGGCGGTCGGCCTGT
This sequence comes from Actinomycetes bacterium, assembly GCA_029263035.1. Taxonomy (GTDB): domain Bacteria; phylum Actinomycetota; class CADDZG01; order JAHWKV01; family JAHWKV01; genus JAJCYE01. Next base: position 971 of record JAJCYF010000206.1, on the reverse strand, counting down.
CCAGGCCGAGGATCATGCGCATCGTCGTCGACTTGCCGGCGCCGTTGGGACCCAGAAAACCTGTGACCTTCCCCGGCTGGATCTCGACGGTCAGGTTGTCGACCGCCAGGTGTTCGCCGAACCGCTTGCTCAGATTTTCAAGAGTGATCATGTCCGGAATTGTGGCCGGACCGGGGCCGCGTCACCATAGGGTAAGCCACCGAAAAAGCCCCCGCGGCGCACCAGGTTCCTAGGGAATGACCCTGACCCTACGGCTGAACGCCCTTCATGTGGGCGTCGATGTTGTACCCGATCAGCTCATCCACTGGGGGCCAGTCGAATCCGGGCTTGGAGACCAGAAGCGAAGTGATTCCGTGGACCAGCGACCAGATGCCCAGCACCGCCAGCATCGGGTCCGTCCTGCGCATGAGGCCGGCATCCATGCACTCGTGGACCGAGCGGAGCAGCCAGCCATATCCCGAGCTGTTGAGCAGCTGGCCCATTTCGATCTGCTCCCGCTCCGGCGTGGACGCCTTTCTCATAAACAGGATCCGGTAGACCTCAGGGTGCTCCAGTCCGAAGCGGGCGTAGGCGACGCACGCCAGCTTGATGGCGTCGACCGGGTTCGATGCCTCGGCCGCCGCCTCCTCCACCGCCCGGCTGACGTGGTCGAAGTTCAACTCACAGACCTCGATCAACAACTCGTCCTTGTCGGCGAAGTGCAGGTAGATGGAGGGCGGGGTCACTCCCACTGCGTCTGCGAGCGCCCGGATCGAGACGGCGCTTTCGTCCGAGGTTAGAGCCAGCATGTTTCCGGCGGCGGTCAGGATCTCCTGGCGGAGCTTGTCGCCGTCTCCCCGCCGCGCCCGCGCACGCCGGGCCTCGACGGGAACGGGCTCTTCGTTCACGAACCCGGGTCGAACGCAGGCCGGGGACGGGCGGGGCGACCGGATTCACTGAGTCCGAACCGGTCATGGAAGCGCCGAAGGGGC
>JAJCYF010000205.1 GCA_029263035.1 Actinomycetes bacterium | reverse complement strand
GGTCCATGACCCGAGCCTTCTTCGACCAGATTGACGATGAGGTGAGGGGCATGGTAGGCCCGGCTCTCGCAAACTTCAACTCCCGGCGAACCGGCCGGCTGATCAAGATCTGGTATTCGGACCCGGCAGTTCATTTCGAGGTCCAGATGCTCTCCGGAACCTGGGCGCCCCGCCCGAATCCGTGTCTGGAGATCGGCCTGCACCTGGAGTCCGGGGATGCCGGGCGCAACGACCGGATACTCGGCCGGCTCCTCGGTGAACGCGGGTCCTGGGGTCCCGGGCTGGAGGCGGCCGAAACCGGCAGGGCGATCGGCCCGATGGCGGCCCGGTGGCGCCGGGTTTCGGAGGTGGTGGATCTGCCGGACCTGGACGAGGACTTTGCCGGCGAGGTGGCGGAGAGGTTCTCCTGCTACATCCGCAACCTCCACCCGCTCATCGTCTGATTACTTGTAGCTGTGCTGTTCGTCGGGGTAACTGCCCGACTCGACCTCGTCCCTGAACGACTGAACCGCACCGGTAACCGCCGCCCTCAGGTTCGCGTACTCCTTTACAAACTTCGGCGCAGTACCGGCCCCCATGCCAAGCAGGTCGGTGATCACCATCACCTGCCCGTCGCAACCCGCCCCGGCGCCTATGCCGATCGTGGGTATCGTCAGCGACCGGCTTACGGCGGTGGCAACATCCGCCGGGATGGCCTCCAGAACCAGCGCGAAGGCGCCGGCCTTTTCCATGCTGAGTGCGTCAGATGCCAGCCGGTCGGCGGATTCCTGGGTGCGGGCCTGTACCCGGTAGCCGCCCAGAGCGTGAACCGATTGCGGGGTGAGCCCAAGATGGGCCATCACCGGTATTCCGTGGTCCACCAGGGTCTGGGTGAGTTCCACGCGGGCTCCCTCCAGCTTCACCGCCCCGGCTCCGGCCTCCTTGAGGAACCGGACGGCGTTGTTGAACCCCTCCGTGATTGACCCCTGGTAACTTCCAAACGGCATGTCGGCCACCACCATGGCGGTGCGGGAGCCACGGACCACGGCCGCGGTGTGGTGCAGCATCTGCTCCATGGTTACCGGCAGCGTATTCTCGTAGCCGAGGACCACCTGTGCCAGCGAATCGCCGACCAGAAGGACCGGTATTCCGGCCTCGTCGAGGATCGATGCAGTGAGTGAGTCGTAGGCGGTAAGCACGGCGAAACGCCGGTGCTCACCTTTAAATCGAGACAGGTCGCGGACGGTTACGCGCATGGGGCTCCTCCTTTGGTCCCGGGGCCAAAACGACCTCCAAGCCTGCCCCCAGTTTAGCTCCCGAGTCCTTTTTCGCCCGTCGGAGATATCATTGGAGTAACAACATTTGTTTTCGGGCCACTGATTCCGGCCCCTTTCCGACCAGCGAGGAAGACTTCAGTGACCATGAGAGTTGCCGTACTTTGTTGGGAAGAAAGCCGTCCATGGGTCAGCGCTCTGCGCCAGGGTGGCTTCAGTGTGCCCTGGGTTGAGGAGCCCAAGGGAGATGCCCACCGTCAGGTAGCCGGTGTCGAGGCGGACCTGCTGTTGGTCGACATGACCAGGCTGCCCGAGCAGGGCGCCGATATGGTCAGCATTCTGGCGGGCGAAGGAACTCTCGACGGGCTGCCTGTGGTCCTGGTGACAAAGGACGCGGCCGACGCGGCCGGCCTCTCAGAGAAGGTTTCCCACCTGACCGTCACCACGCCGAAGAAGATGATTTCCGCCGTTCAGGCTGCACTGGCTCAGCGACAGAAGATTTAGCCGCGCTTCGTTGAGGCACCAGCCTCAACCAGAGTCCCATCAGGATGCAGCCCATCAGGTTGAAGATCAGGTCCCAGCCCATATTCTCCAGCCCGCCCACCTGCTGTTCGGGAACGGCGTAGATGGAGCCGAACTCAACCACCTCGTTCAGAGCACCCAGTCCCATTCCCATCAGTCCGGCCATCAGCGCCCTGCCGCCGGCCGGCGCACCCGGCACCGTCCGCAGGTCCAGGGCAAACCAGCATGCAGCGGTAGCCATTGCAAAACCGATCATGTGGGTCAGCTGGTCGTAGCGAACGGTCCGGGGAACCAGCCAGATGCCGTAGACGATCCCATTCTGGGAGCTCTCCCAGAACACCAGTCCTCCGACCATGTGCATCAGCCCCCACATTGAAAGCCCCCACAGGAGCCAGCCGGGCAGGCGGGCCCTGCGGTTGAGGGCGGCCACGACGATGAAGTCCACCAGGACGATCGCCAGGTAGGTGAGAGCCCGGACGGGAAACCGGCCGAATCCGAAAGCGGTCAGGCCAAGGGCGTAGGCGGCGCTGAAGGCGGTGAATGCCGGGTGGGTGCGGACCAGCAGGGCTACCGACCTCACGGTTTGTCCTTCGGACCGCCCCCGCCTCGGTTGCGAACCAGCAGCGCGATCGCCACGACGACCCCCAATGCAGCCAGGAAGAGCAGCAGTACCAGCAGCGGGCTCTGGCCGTCGCCCCCCGCGCCGGCCGGTAGATCTGCGGGCGCAGAACAGGATGTCAGCAGCATTATCGATAGGACGCAAAGCTGCGTTGCCGGGCGCTGCAGGGCTGATCTCAAGTCCCGACGGCTCCCCATGGAACGTCGAAGTTGCGGATCCGGGACGACGTTCCTATCGCCCGGTACGCGAGGCCGGCGGCGGTCAGGCAACGTTTCTTGGACTCCTCTATCCGCACCGCACAACCGGCCGTCATGTCATTCAGGAAGAAACGGTCCACCGCCCGCCGGCGCCCTCCGCCGAGCTCAAGGTACCGCAGAAGGTCATAGCCGTAGTCATGGGTAGCGCAGGCGGCACGGAAATCGTAGTGGGTGGTGGAGGGAGGAATCGATCCGGAAGAACACGAACCGTTCGGATCGGTCATCCGGATGCCTCCTGCCACCGGGATGGCGTCCGGCACGTAGGGGAAGCCGTCGGGGGGACAGGCACTGCCGCTCAGGAAGTCGGCCATTGTGGGGTCTCGCATCACGGTGCAGTCAGGTTGGGGATCCCCGATGGCCGGTCCGTTGCCCGGAACCGGGCTTGGGGGCAGCAGCGGTGCATCCGGGGGTTGGGAGCGAACCGCGACAGCCGGGCCTTCGAACAAAAGCATCGCCGATATGGCGGCAGCGAAAAACGCTGAGACAGGGCGGAGGATCGACCGCCGCATTCCTAACGTTTTCCGGCCGTGCGGGCCGCCGCCGGGGAAAGCGCCGAAGTCATGGCGGCTTAGACGCGAGCCCGTCCGGTGCGTTACAAATCCGCCGCTTGGGGGGCTTCTTGCCCTATCTTTGACAACCCATGTCAAGCGCTGAGAACGATGAGCTGTTGGGCCCACGCCTGCGAATCGCCCTTCGGGACGGATACGTCCGGCGCGCGGCTCAAATAACCGAGCGTGAGCTGGAGTCCGAGCAGAACGACTCCGTGATCAGCATTGCGCGTATCCTCGGCGACATAAACCAGGCCGAGGGCCAGGCTGATCTGCACACCCGCTTGATGCAGCTTGAGGAGCAGGTGGAAAAGCTCGGCGCCCGTCCGGGCGAGGCCGATCAGGCCATCGAGGCCAAGATCCAGATCCTGCGGACGACAATCGAAAGCGCCCTGGAAGCGATTGTGGTGGCGCCTCAGGAACCACCGAAGTCTTCCGAGCCGGCCTCCGGTGCAGTTGAGGCGCTGCGCGAGGAGTACGACGTCAAGCTCCAGGCGGCCCGCAGCGACCTGCGGTTTGAGATCCACGAGCTCCGCAATCTGCTGGAGGCCGCCCCGCCGAAAGTTGAGGCACCGGTCGATACCCAGGCGGTGCTGGAGGAGCTGGAGGACCGGCTCTATATGTCGGAGCAGCGCAACGCCGACGCAGCCGTGTACCTCGAGGAGATGATCAACGCCCAGCGGGACCGGATCGACCAGCTGAAGACCCTGCAAACCGAGTTCGTCGAGCGCATGTCGCAAGAGTTTGCGATCTTCATGAGGACTCTGACCGCCCCCGAGTAACCGGGTTTACGTCGCGCCATACAATTGGGCGCATGTCCGTTCCTCCCGATGCCCCGGCTCTCAAGCGAACCCGGCCCCCGCGGCCCCGCCGCACCGACCCGGCCGAGAGACGTTTTCCGATCATCCACCGACGGCTCTCCCGGGCCTACCCGGATGCCAGGTGCGCCCTGAACTTCTCCAACCCGCACGAGATGTTGTTCGCCACAATCCTGTCCGCGCAGTGCACCGATGCCATGGTCAACAAGGTCACCGAGAAGCTGTTCGCCAAGTACCCGACGCTCGAGGACTACGCCTCCGCCGACATTCTGGAGCTACAGCAGGACGTGAAGCCGACCGGCTTCTTCCGGCAGAAGTCGAAGAACCTGCAGACGACCGCCCGCGTGCTCCTGGAGAGGTTCGACGGCCGGGTCCCCTCGACGATGGCCGAGCTGGTGACGCTGCCCGGGGCGGCCCGCAAGACCGCCAACATCGTGCTCGGCAACTCGTTCGGCAAGGTGGAGGGGATAGCGGTAGACACCCACGTCCGCCGGCTGTCGCAGCGGCTTGGCCTGACGGTTAACGAAGACCCGGTCAAGATCGAGCAGGACCTCATGGCACTGGTCCCCAAGTCCAAGTGGTTCAAGCTCAGCTACCTGTTCATCGAGCACGGCCGGGCAGTCTGCAAGGCGCCGGTTCCCAGGTGCGCCGACTGCGTGCTGAACGACATCTGCCCGAGCTCGAGGGTTTGATGGGTACCCGCGGAAACCTGTTCGCCGGTACCTCCGGCTTCGCATTCAAGGAGTGGAAGGGTCCCTTCTACCCGGAGGGCACCACCGACAAGAAGATGCTTTCCTACTACTCGTCGAAGCTGGGTTCGGTGGAGATCAACTACTCGTTTCGCCGGCTGCCGTCGGAGTCGACCCTGCAGGCGTGGAAGGAGCAGTCCGGTGACGGTTTCCAGTTCACGCTGAAGGCGTCGCAGCGGATCACGCATTGGAAGCGCCTGGTGGACTGCGAGGAGGACGTGGCCGAGTTCGTCCGCCGTGCCAGGATTCTCGGCGACCGGCTCGGCACGATCCTGTTTCAGCTTCCTCCCAACTTCAAGTACGAGCGGGAGAAGCTGGAGGCCTTCACGGCGGTGCTCCCGCCGGTCGCCCGGTACGCGATGGAATTTCGCCATGAGTCGTGGAGGGCGGACGAGCCGAAACAGATCCTGGCGGCGAACAACATCGCCTACTGCGGCGCCGACACCGACGACCTGGCTCTGACCGACGTTCCGATTACCGCCCCTCATGTCTATCTGCGCCTCCGCAAGGAGGAGTACACCGACCAGGAGCTGGCCGGCTGGGCCGGGAAGGTGTCGGCGGTGCTGGACGCCGGACACGACGTGTACTGCTACTTCAAGCACGAGGGCGGGGGAGTGGGCCCGGCATACGCCCTGGCGGTGGAGGAGGCCGCCGGCTAGTCGACGCTCTCCCAATCCGGAGCCGGGGGAGCCAGGAAGAACCGGACATCCCGGCGGACGCCGGCGATATAGGCGACCGCCCCGATGTAGAGCGTCACAATCTGGATTCCCACCCAGAATCGTTTGCTCCGGCTCGCCTTCTCCCAGGCATCGGCGGGGATGCGGGCGGCGTCGACCACTCCCCACAGCGGAACCAGAAGGAAGACCGCCAGCAGTACCGCCTCTATCGGGTCAAGCTCATTCATGGGTCTTGAACTTACCTCGCCTTGATTACGTGGGCGGTTATCGTGGATTGAGCAAGGAGAATTGAATGAACGAGCATCCGGCAGTTATGTATGAGCTGGAGGGCCGTCCCAAGCTCAGCTTCTCCGGCCCCCAGGCTCTTTGGTTTCTGAACCAGCTTCTCAGCAACCAGCTGGAGGAACTGTTACCGGACGAGGGTGCCGAGGCACTCCTGCTCACACCCAAGGGCCGCATCACCTCCGTATTTCGGGTCCTGGCCAACGCCCAGGGAGCCTTTACGGACGCCGACGGGGGCGACCGGCAGGCGCTATACGACTTCTTCTCCATGCGGATCTTTGCCACCCGGGTCCAGGTGGCCGATGTCACCGACGACTTCACGATCCTGCGGGTACTGGGCCCCGGAGCGCTGACGGCAGTCGCCAACGGGCTGGAGCTGACCGAGCCGCTGGCACCGCAGCCGCACGCAAACCTCAGCGTCGGCTCCGCCGTGCTGGTGACGCTGGCGCCGCCGCTGGAGGGCCTGGATATCTGGGTCCCGCCGCAACGTAAGCCCGACATCCTGGAGCTGCTCGAAAAATGTAACGTCCAAAGCGCCTCCCGCCACGAATACGAGGCGATGAGAGTAAAAGCCGGAGCACCGGCGTTTGAAAGCGACCTGGCCGGCGGATATCTCCCGCAGGAGGCGGCGCTGGAGCGGGCCGTGCACTTCAAGAAGGGCTGCTACCTGGGCCAGGAGGCGGTTGCCATGGCGCAGCGGGGCCGGGTGAAGAAGCGACTTCGTCACCTTCGGTTCACCGGCGACGCCGTCATGGGGGACATCTCCCACGACGGCCAGCCCGCCGGCACGGTGACCAGCGCGTCCGGCGGTTACGGGATTGCCATGGTCAAGACCTCCGTTCCCCTGGAGGGCCGGGTGACGGTGGGGGAGGGGGCAACCGCGACGGTGCACGAGCTGCCCGGCACGATCTTCGGCCCCAGTGTCCCGAGCGCCCGGGAGCTGCGGGAACGGCTGCAGAGCACCGAGTGACCCCATGAGCCGCAGGACCACGTTCTTCAAGGGCGTGATCGCCATGGGCACCGCCCTGCTGGTGGTGTTCGGGGCCAAGTCGCTGCTGCCGCTGGTTTCGTACCCGCCGGCCCGGATTGCCGCCCTGCTGATCAACCTGGTCCCCGGGGACTTCTCAACCTTGATGATCGAACGCCTGGGCCCGCTCGCCCTCAGGGGTTTTGGGATCGGGGTGAACGTGGCGGTTGTCCTCGCCGGAGGCCTCATTGCCGGGTGGATCCACAAAGCGGCGACCAACCCATCGAAGGCGCGCCGGGCGCTCGCAACCGGAGCGGCGATGTCGGTGGCCTCGGTCCTGCTGGCGATGGGGGACGTCGGCGGTGTGTCGGTCATTGAGGCAGTCATCTACCTCGCCGCCGCCCTGGTGTTCGCCGTCCTGGTCCTGGACTCCCCGCTCCTGGCGGCGGTCGAACCCAGGCCCATCGAGGGCGACGAGACCCCGCTGGACGCCATCTCCCGGTCCCGGCGCCGCTTTGTCACCCGGGCCGCCTGGGGATTGGGCATCCTGGTGGGCGGGGGCAGCGTGCTGCGGGCGGTGCTGACCCGGCGCAACACGCCCAAGGTGACGATCGTCGAGGCCGCCCGCAAGTACACGGCTCCGGCCGGCGGCGACTTCCCGGTAATCCCGGGCCATACCCCGGAGATCACGCCGGTGGAGGATTTCTACAACGTCGACATCAACATCGTGAAACCGGTGGTGGACCACACCGGTTGGGAGCTGAAGATCCACGGCCTGGTGGACGGCCCCTACTCGCTGGACTACCGGTCGATGCAGGACGACTTCGAGGTCGTCGAGATGGCCCACACGCTTACCTGTATCTCCAACACCGTAGGCGGAGACCTCATCGGGACTGCCATCTGGCGGGGGGTGCGGCTCAAGGACGTGCTGGAGCGGGCGAACCTGCAGGAGGGAATCGTGGACATCGTATTCCGGGGGGCGGAGGGCTACTCCGACTCGGTGCCGCTCGCCGAAGCCCTCCAGGAGGACACCCTGCTGGTGTTCGGCATGAACGGAGAGGCCCTCACCACCGTTCACGGGTTTCCCGCGCGGATCATCGTCCCCGACATCTACGGCATGAAGAACGTCAAGTGGCTGACCGAGATCGAGGCGGTCGCCGTCGATTACCAGGGGTACTGGATGGTCCGGGGGTGGAGCGACGAGGCGATCGTCAAGACCCAGTCCCGGTTCGACGTCCCCCAGGACAACGCCACCGTAAAGCGCGGAGATCGTCTGGCCGGGGTGGCCTGGGCGGGAGACCGGGGCATCCGCCGGGTGGAGATATCCACCGACCGGGGCCGAACGTGGAAACCGGCGGTGCTGAAAAGGGAGCTTTCCAACCGGACCTGGCGCCTGTGGGCGGCCGAGCTGGAGTCGGGGACCGGAAAGGTGCGTGTGCTGGTGAGGGCCGTCGACGGCGAAGGCGACATCCAGACCGCAGAGGGTTCCCGCCCGCACCCGTCGGGCGCCACCGGCTACCACCTGCTGGACCTAACCGTCGAGTAGGTCTGGTCTAAACAACCGGGGGCTGTTAGCTTGAGCCTTCTTTAGGCAAGGGGAGTGCTTGCGACCAACCCTGTTCAACGTCGGAGGTCTCGGGGTGCCCACCCATAGCTTCTTCCTTACCCTGGGCATCCTCATCGCAACGGCGCTCACGGCGTACGAGGCACGACGGCGGGGCCGGCTGACGCAGGAGCTGGTTGCCGTGATGGCGGGAACCCTGCTCTTCGGCGCCGCCGGGGCGAAGCTGGCCACCGTCTGGCAGTACGTGAGGCTGAACGAGGATCCCACCCTGATCGGCGCGCTGGTCGACGGAGGGAAGAGCATCCTGGGGGGCTTGGCCGGTGCCTATGTCGGAGCCCTGCTAACCAAGAGGATCGTCGGCTACCGGGGGAAGACCGGCGACATGTTCGCTCCCGGCATCGCCCTGGGGATGGCCGCCGGCCGGGTGGGGTGCTTTTTGACCGAGCAGATCGGCTCCCCGACCTCCCTGCCGTGGGGCATCTCGGTCGACGCCGAAACGGCGGCCCGCCTGCCTGGCAGCGTCGCACCCGGAGTGCCGATGCACCCGTCGTTCCTCTACGAGATCGCCTTCCAGCTGGCGGCCTTTGCCGTCCTGTGGCGCTTAAGGGACCGGATACCGGTCCCCGGTGAGCTGTTCAAGCTCTACCTGCTCGCCTATGCGGTCTTTCGTCTGGGGGTGGAGTTCGTGAGGGGCAATCAGATGTTGTGGTGGGGCCTCAGTGGGTCTCAGCTGTTCCTGATCCCGTCGACCGCCCTGCTGTTGGCCTACTTCTACCGGCAGGTCGCCCGGGGCGCATACCGGCTGGAGCGCGGCTTGAGCCCTGCAGGGGAGCCGGCATGAGCGCCGGTATGCCGCTGCGAGAGGACCGGATCCGCCGTTACGTCAACGCGTTCTGCCCCCACTGCCACTCCGAGAACCCCAACCGGCCCCTGGATCAGGTGGCGAGGCTTTCCGGCTACCTCGCCGAGGCCGGGGGACGGGTCTGGCTGGTCCGGGGCTGCCCGGTCCACGGCAGGGTCACCACTATGTACGACGAGGACCCGGCGATCCTCACCTACCTGGAACAGTGGACCGCTCCGACCAAGGTCCACGGGCCCGACACGCCGGACAACTTCACTCCGGTTCCCGCCGGTTACCTGCAGGGGCTGGGAGAGCTGCAGACCCAGCACACCTGCATCCTGCTGGAGGAGATCATCCACCAATGCAACCTGAACTGCCCCACCTGCTTCGCCGGGTCGTCGCCTGAGCTGGGAGGCATCGTCCCCGCCCGGGTCGTGATGGACAACATCGACCAGCGTCTGCAGCGGGAGAACGGCCGGTTGGACGTTCTGATGCTGAGCGGTGGGGAACCCACCATCCACCCCGAGTTCCTGGACATCCTGAAGGCCGCAATGCAGCGCGACATCATCCGCGTGCTCGTCAACACCAACGGCATCCAGATGGCCCGGGACGATGTCCTGCTCGAGTTCCTCGAGAAGCACCGCGACCGCCTGGAGGTCTACCTGCAGTTCGACGGGTTCAGGCCGTCCACTCACCGGCACCACCGCAATGCGGACCTGCGCCGCATAAAGCAGCAGGCGGTGGAGCGGCTGAGTGCCGCCGGCGTGTTCACCACCCTGACCATGACCGCTGCTCTGGGCGTCAACGAGGACGAGATCGGCGACGTGGTGAAGTTCGGCCTGGACACCCCCTACGTCGGAGGGATTGCGCTTCAGCCCCAGTTCGGCTCGGGCCGCTCGGGGGACATCGACCCGATGAACCGCCTGACCCACACCGGGGTCCTGGCCCGTCTGGGCCCGCAGACCGGCGGCCTGGTCGGATGGGACGACCTGACGGCGCTGCCCTGCTCGCACCCGCACTGTTCATCGGTGGGCTACATGCTGCTGGACGATCGGGGGGAGTGGCGCTCGCTGGCCAGGGTGATCGGTCACGACAAGCTGAAGGAGCACCTCGACCTGGTGTCGAACCGGGTGGCCGACACCGAGATCCCGGCACAGATACGGGAGCTGGTGAAGGCGTCGCTGTTGGGGCTGATGAGCGAGGTCACCTCGTTCTCCCACCCGACGGTCACGGATCTGTTCCGCAACATCTGCGACAACTGCGATCTCGGCATGGCCACGCTGGCGAAGTTGGCAGGCGGGGCGGTCCTCGGCGGCCGTCGCAAGGTGCGGGAGATGATCGGAACCCGGATCAAGCGGATCACGGTCAAGCCGTTCATGGACATGAACACCATGCTGGAGGAGCGGCTTCTGCAGTGCTGCATCCACGTGGGAACGGCCGGCGACACCCAACACCAGTGCGCCCCGTTCTGCGCGGTGCAGGCCTGGCCGCAGCTTTCGGCAACCAAACTCTCGGAGCGGACGGAAAGGAGATTGCCGCTTGTCCAGACACCTTAGGAGCACATCGCCGGACCTGCGGCCGAAGACCCCGGTCCACGACCCACTTCGTCTGTGCATCTTCACCACCATCGGGCTGCTGGCGTGGCTGCTGACGCCGCCGCTGGTGGTCGCCTTCTTCGCCGGGATGGGTCTGTGGGCCTACGGCAAGGCCTACCGGGGAGGGCTCAAGACCAGTAAATGCATCCTGAAGGACACCCGCCTGGTCTTGGCGTACCTGGCGATCCTGTTCGCCGCCGGGGCTTTTTTCACCGTTCGAAACGTGATTGATCTGGTCGGATAGCGAGAGGAGCGGTTATGCCCGACGGCACCAGGGACGACCCGTGGGTCCTGAAGACGGCCCCCGGCACGTCCGAGTACAAGATGTTCCGGGACCCCGAAGCAGACCCGCCGGCACTGGTCTGCGTCGTGGGCTCCACCACCCTCAAGTACCACCTCAGTGCGGTGGAGGACCTCCACGCCATGCTGGCGGCTCACGGCGACTGGATGGATCTTGGCGCGGCCGACGAGCAGAAGCCGGCGAAGCCGGGGACGGTTGAGGCCTGGGGCCGGGCGGAGGACAACCCGGTGGGCGGCTGGTACGGGCTCCGCAAGGGCTACCGGGGCCGCTTCGGTATGTACCTGCCGCCGCTGCTGGAACACCTTGGTCTGGCCGAACTGGAGCACAACCCCAGGAACAATCGGGTCCGGGTGAAATAGACCGGGTACGGTTTGTCGAGACCCGGTGGTACTGCAGGAGCCGGGGGTGAAACTTTAGCCGGAAGCCTCTACGCCGAGGCTGCGCATCGGCTTTCCGCAACATACGTCCGAGTGCTGCGAATCCGGGCACGGGCAGGGCTTTACGAACATTATTTCGGCTCCGCACTCGTCGCAACGGAATCGCTCACCTTCCGGGTGGGGCATGACAGGCCTCCTATCGAACGGGTCTATTGGTCGGTCAATGCAGACCTACCCCGCAGGGGGGCTCGGGAATCAAAGCAACGGTTTAGGGGCGAATGGGCATATCACCTCCCGCGACCCCGGCCTCACCCGAGTTGCCAGGTCGCACCTAGATGACACCCCAATCGCCGGGGGCCGGCCCGGGAGGTCGGGCCGGGCGCGTTAAACTCGCCCCATGAAGACCGATGTGGCGATTCTCGGCGGGGGCAACGGCGGTTATGCCGCAGCTCTTCGGGCGGTGCAGCTCGGTCTGTCCGTGACCCTGGTGGAAAAGGGCAAGGTTGGGGGAACGTGCCTGCACGTAGGGTGCATCCCCACCAAGGCCCTGCTGCATTCGGCCGACCTCATGGAGAGTTTCAAGAAGGCGGGGGACTTCGGCGTGGTGGCGGATACGCCGAGTGTCGACTGGCCCAAGGTCGTCTCCCGCAAAGAATTTGTGGTCTCCAAACACTTCAAAGGCCTGACCGCGCTCTTGAAGGCCAAGAAGATCAACATCGTCGAGGGTGCCGGCCGGCTGGCATCCCCCACCTCCATCTCGGTCGAAGGCGGAGAAGACGTCGAGGCGGACGCGGTGGTTCTCGCCTCCGGCTCCTATGCCCGGTCGCTGCCGTTCGTGGATATCGACGGCGAAGCGTTTATCACCTCAGACCACGCCCTGTCCCTCGAAGCCATGCCGGAATCGGTGATCGTCGTAGGCGCCGGCGCGGTCGGGCTGGAGTTCGCCAGTGTCTTCGCATCCTTCGGCGCGGCCGTGACGGTCGTCGAGGCGCTTCCCCGGTTGGCCCCGGGGGAGGACGAGGAGGTCTCCAAGGAGGTCCGGCGCCAGTTCGAGAAGCGCAAGATCAAGGTCTTTACCGGCGCCAAGGTGACCTCGGCCGGGAAGACGGACGCCGGGGCAACGCTGAACCTGGAAACCTCCGACGGCAAAGAGGTGTCGCTGGAAGCGGAGCGGTGCCTGATCGCGGTGGGACGGGGGCCGGTGTCCGAGGGTCTGGGTTACGAGGAGGCCGGCATCAAGATCGAGCGGGGCTTCGTGGTGGTCGACGAACTGTGCCGGACCGGAGTGGACGGTGTTTGGGCGGTGGGCGATGTGGTAACCCAGCCGTCGCTGAACCTGCCCTTTCCGCATTTCCAACTCGCCCACGTCGCGTTTGCCGAGGGCATCCATGTCGCCGAGCAGATCGCCGGGACCGACAGCTACGGGGCGGTCGATTACGCCGGCGTTCCCCGGGCGACCTACAGCTTTCCCGAAATTGCCTCGGTGGGCCTGACCGAGGCCCAGGCGAAGGAGGCCGGCTACACGGTCAAGGTAGCCAAGCTGCCCTGGGCGGCCCTGGCCAAGGCGACGATCCTCGGCGAGTCGGCCGGTTTCCTTAAGGTCGTCTCGGAGGAGGACGGCCCGGTTCTGGGCGTCCACATGGTCGGCCCCCGGGTCACCGAGCTCATCGCCGAAGCCCAGCTGATCACCAACTGGGAGGCGTACCCCAGGGAGGTGGCGGCCCTCATTCACCCGCATCCGACGCTGTCCGAAGCGATGGGCGAAGCGATGCTGACCCTCGCCGGGACCCCCCTGCACAGGTAGCAGATGGCAAGTCAAAAGCTATCTAGACGAGTCATCCATGCTTGTGCACCAGTTGGCCGAGGAGATTCAAGACATGGACACCGAGACTGACCTTCTGGAGCTCGCTCGGCGTTTAGAGTTGACGCCGAAGGAATCCCCACGTTGGCTTCAAGCGCACGTCGCTTGGCTATCTGGCCTAACCCTGTTCGGTCTCGTTTCAATTCGGATCTTCCTTGTGGCGAATTTCGACTCGACGACTGCCTACGGGCTGATTGAGTCCGCTGGACCGGCCCAAGTCGCGTTCGCCGTGTTGGTCGATAACGTCCAGAACCTATTTGGCTTCTTGACGACGGCGATTGCTGGCTGCGCCGTTTTGTACGCCGAACGAAGAAGCTTGAGGCTCGCTGGACTTACGCTTGCCGCTTTGATCGGATTGATTAGTCTCCTGTTTCTGAGTTGGTTCAACGCTATTGCGCTAGTTCTCTTCTTTTTGTTTATCTTGTTTATCGCCTCAAGGCCCATGATTGCGAAATTTAGCCTAAAGCTCAAAAAGGAGGAGCCGAATAAACCTAAATCCGGCGGATCTTTGCCGGGCGAGCCGCACGCATTCTTAGAGGGCCAGAACCTGGAAGTACTGTGGGATCTAATGGCACAGGAGGTCAAGCTTCTCAATGGCCAGAGGGCAAAGGAGGCCTCCAAGCTTGAGGCGATGATTCAGGAGGAGGCACCTCCTGAGGAAATCGTGACTCAAAGTTCCACGAACAACACTCTCGTTTGGCGCAGCCACGCCTTATTGCACCAAATGAAGCGACTGAATGAGGAAATTGCCCGGAAACGGAGGTTAGGACGGAACGAGCTAACGTTCGGAGGATTGGTCGGCTTCGTGGTCTATTTCAGCGTTGTTTTCTTGCTCCCCTTCCTGTTGGACCGTTCTGTCTGGCTGCCGGCTGAAAAGCTAGCGCTCGGAGGAGAGGAGATTGTGGGCTACGTAATCGGTGATTCGGAGGGATGGATTACAGTTTTGACGCATGCGGATCGTCAGCTTATTCGCATTCCAAGCGACCGTGTGACGAACCGAGCGCTATGTGCGGCGAGTGCGCAAATACGCCCCCCAACGCTGGCGGAGAAGCTCGATGGTCGGCGTCCGAAGCATGCATACGAACTCTGTAGTAACAGCTCCGCCCATAAACCGACTGCTCCAGAAAAAGGAGCTGCGGTCACTCACGCAAGCCCCGCAAAAGCCTAGCTGATCACCAAGTGGGACTTTCGAGGGGGGTGGTCGCCCCCATCCACCGCACCCCGCACCCCCGAAGCGATGCTCGCGCTGGCCGGGACCCCGCTGCACCGGTAAAACTCTGGAAACGGGGACTGAATGAGTGGACAGTAGATAAAGAAAGGGTTCCGATTCATCACGTTTACTGTGTGTCACCATCTAGTCTTAGTCGGCCTCGTCCCTAGACTCCTCGGGTGGCAACAGCTCACTGTGGAGTGAACGTACTCGCCGGAGCGCTTCCTCTTGTGAGGCGTTGTATTCAAGCTGCTGGCGATAGAAATTGAGACGAGTTTCGGCGCTATTCAGTAGCCTTCC
>JAJCYF010000204.1 GCA_029263035.1 Actinomycetes bacterium | reverse complement strand
CCGGCCCGGAGCAGCCGGCGGATGTCGTCGATGGTGCGCACTCCCCCGCCGATGGTCAGCGGGATGAACACCTGCTCGGCGGTGCGGTGGGCCAGCTCGACAATGGTGTCGCGGGCTTCATGAGAGGCGGTGATGTCCAGGAAGACCAGCTCGTCGGCCCCCTCGCGGTCGTAGGTGGCGGCAAGCTCCACGGGGTCCCCGGCGTCGACCAGGTTCACGAAGTTGATTCCTTTGACCACCCGCCCGTCGTGGACGTCCAGGCACGGAATCACCCGCTTGGCAAGGGTCACGATCCGAGCTTTGCCTGCGCCTCGGCCAGGTCGATGTTCCCGTTGTACAGCGCCTTGCCCACGACCACACCCTCCAGGCCCTTGGGGGCGAGGGTTGCCAGAGCCACCAGGTCCTCGGTGTCGGTCACCCCGCCGGCGGCAATCACCGGGATCGTCACCGCGTCCAGGACCTGTTCGATCGCCGGCAGGTTGGGCCCGGTCAGGGTTCCGTCCCGCTCGATGTCGGTGAACATCACCCGGGTCACCCCGGCGTCGATCATCCGGTTCAGGGCCTCTAGGGTCGGCATGCCGCTGCCCTCGGTCCAGCCCCCCACCCGCACGGTTCCGGCGCGGGTGTCGAGCGATGCGACGAGTTGGTCCCCGAACTCGGCCGTCGCCTCCGCCAGCCACTTGAAGTCCATGGATTTGGTGCCGACACAAACCCGGGTCACACCGAGCTCGACCCAGCGGTCGATGGCTTCCAGCGACCGGATACCTCCGCCGATCTGCACCGGGACCCCGGCCGCCTGGATGATCCGGCCGATTGGCTCGGAGTTGTCGATCCCGGTCCCGGTTGCGCCGTCCAGGTCCACCAGGTGCAGCCACCGGGCGCCCCGGGCCTCCCACTCCAGGGCCGCAGCCACCGGGTCCTGCCCGTAGATGGTCTTCTGCCCCATGTCGCCTTTGGTCAGCCGGACGACCTCGCCGGCCACCATGTCGATGGCGACCAGGATCACAGGGGCGGTCAAGTGATCTCCTGGAGCAGGCGCCGGTAGAGGGCCAGCCCGTCGTCGCTGGACTTCTCCGGGTGGAACTGGACCCCGTAGACGTTGTTGTCGTGGACTGCGGAGGCGAACCTGATGCCGTAATCGGTCCACGCCGAGACCATCCGTTCGTCGCTGGGGACGCAGTAGTAGGAGTGGACGAAGTAGAAGTACCGGTCGTCGAACTCCCTGAACACCGGCGAGTCCCCGGCCGCGAGGGTGTTCCACCCCATGTGCGGCACTTTGAGGGACGGGTCGAACTGCTCCACCCGGCCCTTGAGGATCCCAAGACCCCGGGCGTCGCCCTCGTCCGACTCCTCGAACAACAGTTGCATCCCGACGCACACGCCGAGCAGCGGGCGGCCTCCGGCGGCCCAGTCGACCAGGAAGTCCTTGAGGCCGAGCTCGGCCAGGTTGTCCATGCCGTGCGAGAAGTGCCCGACGCCGGGCAGGATCAGCAGGTCGGACTGCGCCAGGTCGGCCGATGGGTCGGACACAGAAACGGGTCCCCCGGCGTGTTCTATTGCTTTGGAAACGCTGGCCAGGTTCCCCATTTTGTAGTCGACGACGCCGACCTTCACAAAATCCCCTTCGTGGAGGGCACTGCGTCGCCCCGGCGGGGGTCCCGCTCGATCGCGATGGCCAGCGCCTGAGCCATCCCCTTAAAAACCCCCTCCACGATGTGGTGGGAGTTTTTGCCCTCCTGAAGTTTGATGTGCAGGGTCATGCCGGCAGTCCGGGTGAGCGCCATGAAGAACTCCTCGGTGAGCTCGGGATCGTAGTTGCCGATGGCCTCGGCCGGAACCGGCACGTGGTAGCTGAGCAGCGGCCGGCCCGACAGGTCCAGCGCCACCTGCACCAGCGCGTCCTCCATGGGGACCAGCGCCCAGCCGTAGCGGCGGATGCCCTTCTTCTCCCCCAGCGCCTGGGTAAGGGCCGAGCCAAGGCATATCCCCGTGTCCTCCACCGTGTGGTGGGAGTCGATCTGAAGGTCGCCGGTCGCCTGGACATCCAAGTCCATCAGGGAGTGACGCCCCAGCTGGTCCAGCATGTGGTCGAAGAATCCGACACCGGTGTTGACATTGGTTTTGCCCGTGCCGTCCAGGTCGACACGAAGCTTGATGTTGGTTTCCCGGGTCTGCCTGGAGACCTCGCCTACCCGGCTCACCGGGGGGTCAGCAGGGTGG
The DNA here is from genome assembly GCA_029263035.1 of Actinomycetes bacterium. Lineage (GTDB taxonomy): Bacteria > Actinomycetota > CADDZG01 > JAHWKV01 > JAHWKV01 > JAJCYE01. The sequence goes on along the minus strand of JAJCYF010000204.1, from coordinate 2,314 downwards.
AGAGGGCCTCGAGGAACTTCTCGTTCTCCTCGTGCGTCCCCACGGAGACTCTCAGGCACCTTTCACAGCCGGGGACCTCCGAGAAGTCCCGGACCAGGATGCCGCGGTCCAGCAGGTCCTGCCACACCTCCGTGGCCGGCCGGCTGTCGCACCGGAAAAGTATGAAGTTGGCGTCCGACGGGAAGGCGGTCACCCCGCGCAGGGTGGTCAGCTCCTCATGCATCCGCGTCTTCTCGAAGGCAATGGTTTCGATAGTTCCCATGATCTCGTCGGCGTGGTTGAGCGCGGTGAGCACGGTCGCCTGGCTGAGCGCCGAGAAGTGGTAGGGCAGCCGGACCTTCTGGACCTCCTCGATGATGCGCGCCGGGGCCACCAGGTACCCGATACGGGCGCCGGCCAGCCGCCACGACTTCGAGAAGCTGCGGGTGATCACCAGGTTCTCGCACTCCTCCACCAGGCGCAGGTGCCCGCGGCCGGAGAACTCGACGTAGGCCTCGTCCAGGATCACCAGAGCCGGCGACGCCTCACAGATGGCGATGACCTCCTCTGCGCTGTTCGAGTTTCCGGTGGGGTTGTTCGGCGAGCAAAGGAAGACGACATCGGGCTGGTGCAGCTGGATCGCCTCGATCGATGCCTCGGGGTGAATGGTGAAATTCGGGTTGCGTCGGGCCCGCAGATGCCGGGTGCCGCTGATGCGGGTGATCTGGCCGTGCATCCCGTAGGTCGGCTCGAAGGTCATGACCTTGCGCTCGGAGCCTCCGAAGGCCAGCAGGAGCTGCAGGATGACCTCGTTGGACCCGTTGGCCAGCCACACCCGGTCGGTCAGCGTCTTGAGGTATTCCGCCAGCTTCTCCCGGACCTCGGTGAAGTCCCGGATGGGGTAACGGTTGAGGCTCAGCCCGGCGATCCGCTGGCGAAGCTCTTCGTTGAACGCCTCCGGCGGGCCGTAGGGGCTCTCGTTGGTGTTGAGCTTGACCGGCGCATCCATCTGCGGGGCGCGATAGGGCTTCAGGTCGGCGAGGTCGCTCCGCCCTTCGGGTGCCAGTCTCAGATCCTGATCGTTCACCCTTCCACTCTACTTCCTAAGCGGGCGGCGCCTCGGTGAATCGGGCCCGGACCGCCCGGTTGTGGTTCAGCAGACCCTCTGCCTCGGCCATCGCCTGGATGTGGTCGGCCGCCGCGGCCAGGGACTCCCTGGTGTGCCGGATGACCGCCGACGTCCGCTGGAAGTGGCTGGTCCGCAGCCCGGACGCCCAGCGGGCGCCGCCCCCGGTGGGCAGGACGTGATTGGACCCCGCCACGTAGTCGCCGAACGGCACCGGGGACCACAGGCCGACAAAGACCGCCCCGGCGTACTTGAATCGTTCGTACTCGTTCTCGGCTCCCTCGAAGAGCAGTTCCAGGTGCTCGGGGGCAAACTGGTTGATCACCTCGGCGGCCTGCTCCAGGTCCCGGACGGCTACGCCGACCGCGCCCCGGTCCAGGGCGGCTCGCAGACCGTCGGAGGCCTCTATCTCGGACAGGATCAGCGTGAGCTCCAGCGCCACGGCGACCAGCGTCTCCTCCTTCCAGGTGACCAGGGCGAAGGTCCCGTCGGGACCGTGCTCGGCCTGGGCAATGAGGTCGAAGGCGATGACCCGGGGGTCGGCCTCCCCGTCGGTGACCACGGCGATCTCGCTCGGCCCGGCGATCGAGTCGATGCCCACCATTCCGGCAACCTGCTGTTTCGCCAGGGCGACGTAGATATTTCCGGGGCCGACGATGACCTCCACCTTGGGGATCGACTCGGTGCCGTAGGCCATGGCGGCTATCGCCTGCGCCCCTCCGACCCGGTAAACCTCGGTTACGCCGGCCACCTTGGCCGCGGCCAGGGTCGACTGCGGGAGTGACCCGTCGGCCGCCGGGGGCACACACAGGGCGATCTCCGGCACCCCGGCAACCGCCGCCGGGATGGCGGTCATAAGTACGCTGGAAGGGTAGGCGGCTCTGCCGCCGGGGACGTAGCACCCGGCCCGGGCTACCGGGTGGACGGTTTCGCCCATCATCCCCCCTTCGATCTCGGCATCCCAGGGCTTGAGCGCCTGGTGTTCGGCGAAGACCCGGATGCGGCGAGCCGCCTCCTGCAGGGCGGCGATGAGCTCCGGAGGGCTGGCGTCGAATGCCGCGTCGATCTCTTCCTGAGGGACCCGCAGGGCGTCGAGCTTTACCTTGTCGAAGCGTTCGGTCAGCTCGAACAGAGCCCGGTCGGCCTGGTCGATGACCTTCTGGACAATCTCGCGAACGGCATCGACCGGCTGTTCCTTCGCCGGTGGAC
>JAJCYF010000203.1 GCA_029263035.1 Actinomycetes bacterium | reverse complement strand
GCAGCAGCGCCCGGATCCGGGCCGCGAGCACGCTGGCCACCAGCGGCTTGGTCACGTAGTCGTCGGCGCCGGCCTCCAGTCCCTTGATCACGTCGGCAGCATCCGCCCGGGCGGTGATGATGATGATCGGCAGCTCGCCGCGCTGACGCAGGGTCTGGCACACGGTCAGGCCGTCGATGCCGGGCAGCGTCAGGTCCAGCAGCACCACGTCGATCGTCGTGCTGCCGGTCAGCTCCAGGGCCTGTTCGCCGGACACCGCCGGCACCACCTCGATGTCCTCGTCGGTCAGCGCGAGGGTGAGTGCCTCGCGGATGCCCGCGTCGTCCTCCACCAGAAGGGCGCTGGTACCCACCGAACCTCTACTCCCTCCGCCTCCGGCCGAGGGCGATGCAACGGCCGTCGCGGTTGTCAGACAATCGTCAGGCAATTCCAAGATCAGTGGGTCAGGTCACATTTACTCTTCCGCCGTGGCCGATGACGGTACCGACCCCGGTGGGTCGACCCCGCGACCGGGACCGTCATGACCACGGTCATCCGCCGCGAGCACGGCGCGGCCGGCCCCGGGCAGCCGCCGGCCCCCACGGTGGACGGTGGCCGGGAGCAGCTGCGCTGGTTCACCACGCTCTGGGCGATGGCCGCGGTGCTGCACTACACCGACGTCGACCCGATGGACGCGCTGCCGCTGCTGGTGGTTGCCCTGCCCGCGTTGCTGCTGCCCGCCAATCCCTGGGCGCTGGGCGCGCTGCTCGCCGGCACCGGCTTCGCCGCCGTCGAGGCGCTGCCCTCGCCGGCCAACCACAAGGTCGTCGGCCTGCTGGTCACGATTTCGTTCGCGGCGGCCGCGCTGGCCGTCACGCTCACCCGCCACCGGCCTCGGCGGCGACGGCGCCGGGCGCCGGCCCTCAGTCCGGCGGCGGATCCGGCGGCGGATCCGCTGGGCGGTGCGGCGGCGGGTCCGGCGGCTGGTCCGGCGGCGGAGGCCGCGTGGCCGGTCCGCTGGCTGGCGACGGCCTGGCGGCCGATCGGGCTGACGCTGCTGGTGGTGTACCTGTTCACCGTCTTCCACAAGCTCAACAGCTCCTTCTTCGACCCGGTGAACTCCTGCGCCGGTGACCTGCTCCGGCAGGCGTTCGGGATGAACGGGCTGGGCCGACCGGAGCTGCCGCCGGGCGCGGTGCTGGCGGCCGCGGTGGGAACCGTACTGGTCGAGGCCGCGATCCTGCTGCTGCTCGCGGTCCCTCGGCTGCGCTGCTGGGGACTGCTGCTGGGGGTCGGTTTCCACGCCGTGCTGGCTCCGGCGTCGTTCTGGGACTTCGCCACCGTGGTCTACGCGCTCTACGTACTGCTGATCCCGACCCGGGTGTTCGCCCGGCTGGCACCCCGGTTCGGCGCTGCGCGTCGGGTGGCGCTGGCCGCGTTCGCCGCGCACCTGGCGATCAGCCTCGGGATCAGCTCGTCCGGCGCCGACACCACCCCGTTCGACCTGCCGTGGCACACCGTCCAACTGGTCACCTGGTACGCCGTCGTCGCGCCGCTGATGATCCCGCTGCTGCGCGCCTGCCTGGCCGAGCGCCCCCGCCGCCACCGACCGGATACCGCCTGGCCCGGCTGGCGGTGTCGCCCGGCCGCGCTGCTGGTGGTCCCGTTGCTCGCGTTCCTCGTCGGCGCGACCCCGTACCTGGGCCTGAAGACGGTGGCCAACTTCTCGATGTTCAGCAACCTGCGCACCGAGCAGGACTCCACCAACCACCTGCTGTCCGGGGTGTCCGTCCTGCAGATCGCGGACTACCAGCGCGACACGGTGACTGTGGCGTCGGTCGAGCTGTCCGGGAGTTCGGGCGCGCGCAAACCCCGTTGGCTGCGCGAGCTGCCCTACGTGGTCCTCCCATGGCAGGAGCTGCGCCGCACGGTCGCCCTGTGGCGCGTGGACGGTGTGGCCGGGGCCCGGCTGGAGTACCTGCGCGGCGGCGAGTGGATCTCCGTCACCGACGCGGTCAGCGACCCGGTACTGGCCGCGCCGATGCCGTGGTGGGAGCGCCACCTGCTGTCCTTCCGGGCGATCAACTCCGGTGCCGGAGCTGGCCACTGCCGCTGGTGAGCCCGGGCTGCCGCTTCGTCAGGCGATCGTCAGCCTACGGAGGCCGGTACCGGGCGAACCGGCTCTAGCCTTCGGCCATGGTTGAGCGGGACGGGCGACCGACCACCCCGGAGTGCTGGGCTGCAGGAGAGCGCGGGTGGCTCGGGCTGAAGGCACTGTTGATGCTGGGCGCGGTGCTCTACCCGCTCAAGGAGTACCGCCGCCCCCGGGCCGCCCGGATCGACGGGTTCCCGCTGTCGTACTACCCGATGTTCAGCAAGCACCGCGGACCCCGCGCCCGGGTGGCCTACGCGGTCGGGATCACCGCCGATGGCACCCGCTACCACCTGCCGCACCGAGCGGTCGGCGACGGCGGGGAGAACCAGGTCCGACACCAGCTGCACCGGGTCGCGGTCAAGCAGGGCCAGGCCCAGGAGTTCGCCGACTCGCTGGCCGCGCGCATCGCGGACAACCCGCGTTACCCCGATCTGGTCCGGGTGGAGATCGTGCACGGCCGGTTCGACCTCGACGAGTGCATGCTCACCCGCCGCTTCCAGGGCGAGGAGACCGTGCTGGC
>JAJCYF010000202.1 GCA_029263035.1 Actinomycetes bacterium | reverse complement strand
CCGACAACATGGCCGACCCCGAAAAGCTTCCGGTCACAACCAAGGCGGAACTGATGTCGCGGTTTGACGAGTGGGTTACCGATCCAACCGTTATCTCCAGCGCCAGGTCGGCAAAGCTGATCTTGCCCCGGTAGAACTCCGCCGCCTCAACCGCCGCCTGTCTCGCCGCCTCCGCCCGCGGGTGATGATGGCGCTGCGTGCCCGGGCGAGGTTGCTAAGGTCGGGCCTTGAAGCCAAAACCGCCGACGTCGTCTACCACAATCAGATCTGCCTGGCAGATCCGACGGATCACCCCTCTGGTGGAGGCATCCACCTTGGAGCGGGCCACCGTGGTGGGCCAGCCGCTCGAGCGAGAACCACGACACCCGAATGCCCTGGTCGATCGCCAGGCGCCCCAGGGCCTCGACGAACTGGCTCTTGCCGGTTCCCGAGGGGCCGAAGAACGAAAGACTCTCCCGGCGGTGGATCCACTCCAGGGTCCGCAGCCCGGGTGGCCCGGGCCCGGGGGTACACGGGATCTTGGTCCGCTCGGGGTAGTGATCGGGGTTGATCCGCCAGTTACGTCGCCCCGGGCCGACTCCCACACCCGCTGGCCGCACAATGGGGATCGATCATCTTGGGGCGGAACTCGGGATCCAGCCTGTTCTCTATTGGCCGCTCAACCCAGTGCTTGACCGTCTTGGGATCGGCTCCCGCCAGCCAGCCGGCAGTTTCGTATGTCTCGGTTAGACCAAACGCTTCAAGTATCTCCATGACCTCGTGGTTCCCCTTCACTCGTGTCCTCCCGGGTTTCTCGACAGGCTCAGTCAGGAATTTAATGTCCGCCTATCGGAAGAATCTCATGGCCGCCGGGACCATGCATCAAAGCCCACACCAGAAGGCGCTCCAAGATCTCCTGGCTCCGAAGCCTGAGGTCTGGACGAGTGCAATGATCGTTGCAGTTTGGCCGATATCGAGCTTGAACGATCTGCTCCGTAGAACTCCAGCGTCAGCCAGAAGAGCACGATGTGAGCGCAAGGCCGCCAGTCAGAACTAACGCTCTCCTGAGGTAGCCGTGACCTGTTGCCGCAACAGAGCCGACCTTCCGGATGACGAGGGGGCCAGCCGCAGGTACGTCAGCGAGTGGCCCGTGAGTAAGCCGGCGGTCGCCGTCGCTCAAGAGCACGCAGGTGCGGATTTTTCCGAAGTCATAACGGTTGTGGTCTACGTCCTGCTCTGCGGCGCTTTACGGCGTTTCTTTTTGCGTCTCAATCACCGCGGCGAATACATGATCACGGCTACTCCCATCAGACAGAGCAAGGCACCGATAAGGTCGTACCGGTCAGGCCGAAAGCCGTCAACAATCATGCCCCACGTCAAAGAACCGGCTACGAAGATTCCGCCGTACGCAGCTAGGACCCTGCCGAAGTTCGGGTCGGGCTGGAAGGCTGCCACAAAGCCATAGAAGCCGAGGCTAACAATGCCAACGGCAATCCAAAGGATACCTCGATGCTCCCTGAGCCCTTGCCATATGAGCCATGCACCGCCAATCTCCGCCACCGCTGCGAGGACGAACAACAGCATCGAGCGAAGAATGGTCACGTTATCAAGTTTAACGTTCGGCAGCGCCCCCTAAAGGGCCGTTGTTTGCGGCTCAATAATTAGGTCCCCAGCGCAGTCAGTAAACCGGAAGGCCGAGTTCTCCGGAACTCGCGAGCTCACTTCAAAGACTTGATGTAGTCGACCAGTGCGTCTACCTCTGACTCGGAAAGCGAATCGGGTTTGATAACTGTCTCCATGAGCCCTGGAGAGTATCCTTCGACAGTTTTTGCGCTCGGCCTCAGGATGGATTCCCGGAGATAAGCGTCGTCAGCGGTTACGGTGGTTCCATCTGCGAGTTCGACGGTGCTTAGGTAAAGCCCTTTCCACGTCGGCCCTACGGAAGCTGAACCATCGACGGTGTGACACGAAACGCAGCTCTTCTCAGCGTAAAGGCTCTCTCCGGACGTTGCAGGAGCGCCGGTCGGCTCGTTACCGCTGCAGGCCCCCAGCAAGAGTGCGGGAATCAAGAGCAGGGTGATCGGAATGAAGCACGCCCGCTGTCTCATGCCGCCACGAAAAGGCCCGTGAGGTACATAACGGCCAAGCCGCATGCGATCCCCCCCATGCATTCGACGGAAGTCAATCCGCCTTGGGACTTGCCGACAATGCCGAGCACTTCGATGACTACCTGCGCGATTGCTCCGACTGCTATTGCCAAGAAGATCGTTGCGAGGATGGGAGAGAAGAAGAACGCCCCAGCCCACGCTCCCAGAACCGTCGGCAGCCCGGCCACCACCCCCAGCATCAACAGAAGCCCGATTGACGCACGCCGCTTTCCGAGGATCGATACGATTCCTAGGCCCTCCGTGGTGTTGTGAATAGCAAAGCCGATCACCAGAAAGGTTCCCAAAGCTATTTCGCCCAAACGGTAGGCAGCTCCAACTGCAAGACCTTCCCCCATATTGTGTATCCCGATACCCGAGGCGACGGTGAAGGCCGTCACTAGGGCGGGGTCGGTTCCTGAGCGGCCTCGGAACCGTCGGCCGACCAGAGAGGTGGCAACGAAGGCCAGCGCGGCGCCGACCACCACGATTCCGACCCCGCCAAAGGCCAACGGTAGGGCAGCCGCCTCCTCAAGGGCATCCACCGCGGTATCCACCCCCAAAAAGATCAGGATTCCCGCTGTGAAGGCCAGGAAGAAGTTGAGCCAGCGGCGGGAAAGTGTCGCCAGGAAAGGCTTCCAGGTCAGCCCGACCAGCACCGGGATGAACCCGATGTAGATGCCGATGAGGGCGAAGGAGAGCAGGAACCGTCCGTCGACCGCAGGGGTCTCGGTGGCGACGTCGATGACGTGGTCGAAGGTGATACCCGTCGACGTCACCAGCCGGATGTTGACCGGCTCGGTGTCGACCCAGGGATAGGGAACCGTCAGGGTCGCCGACTTCAGGCGCTCCACCGGGCCGTCGACATTGGTGGAGAAGTCCCAGTAGGCGTCGTCGATGATCACCTGAGCGATCTGGACGTCGGACGGGCCCCCGTTGGTGACGACCAGCTTGATCTGGCCCTCCTGCAGCGTCACCCGGCCGAAGGTCAGGTCCTCAACCGGCGGGAAGTTGCCCGGGAAGATGCCGGCCGGCCCAAGCCGGATGAAGAACAGCACGATGGCGGCCGTGAACAGCAACGGCAGGACGATCAGCGCCGGACGGCTTCGAGGGGGTTTTTCATCGGCTGGAGTTTCGGTATCCGGACGCTGGTCGCTGGTGGTCACGGCGACACCCGGAACATGCCGCTCCACCCGAGTTCGGCGAACTCGCTGATGTGGGCGTGGAACATGTAGTCGCCCGGGAACTTGTAGGTGAACTCGAGGATCGACCGCTCGCCCTGGCCCAGGATGATCGTGTCGGTGAAGTTGTCCGGTTCCAGCTTGGTCCCGGTACGGTACTCGTTGAAGAACGTGGCGTGGGCGTGGAAGGAGTTGACCAGGTCGAACTCGGTGATGTTCAC
>JAJCYF010000201.1 GCA_029263035.1 Actinomycetes bacterium | reverse complement strand
GAAGTGTCGTCCGGGAGAGCCTGACGGATCGCCTGCAGGGCGGCCATCTGCTCCGCGCCCTGGGCGGTCGCCCGGGTTGCGGCTCCGGCGCGCCACTCGGCCGCCCGCAGCGGTCCGGCGCGGTCCTCGGGGGCTACCGAGGTCCGGTCGGCAACCCCTTTCAGGGGGTTCGGCGCTTCCAGGGCGGTCAGGATGCCGGCCAGTACCTGCTTCACGTCACCGGCGATCCCCAGCCGCAGCGGGTATTTCCGGCCGATCTGCGCCGGGTCACGGTCGATCTGGACCATCTGGGCCGGTAGGTTGAGGTCGGGTTCACCGGGCCCTGCATCGAACGTCGTGCCCAGCGCCAGTACCGTGTCGGCCGATTCCAGGGCGGTGCGGGCCTCCGGCGTCCCGAACAGCGCGCCGGCGGAGAACCGGTTGCGGTCGGAGATCGAGCCTTTGCCGTTCCAGGTGGTGACAACGGGGGCGTCCAGGGTTTCGGCGATGCGGGCCAGCTCGTCGAAGGCTCCCGCTGCCGTCACGCCGCCCCCGGCCAGGATCACCGGGCGCGCCGAAAGCCTCAGAAGAAACGCGGCCTGAGTGAGCTCGGAAGGGTCCGGTGGTGTCGTCAAGTTATCGGCGAGGAAAGCCGGGGCGGGCTAGCCCTCGGGAAAGAGCTCCAGGATCACCGCGTCACGCATCCAGGTTTCGATGGTCTCCGCGGCGCCGCCCCGGACCGACTGGCGATTGGCCACCAGAAGCTGGGCGATCCGTTGAAACTCCTCGCCGTCGGCGGCGGTAATCGGCCGCACCTTGGCGTCGAAATCCACCATCTTGGCGTCGCGGCCCTTCCAGCGGGTCTGAACGTGCGCCTTTTTGACCTGGGCGGAGAACGGTATCCTCTGCTCCGGTTCCCCCGAGAGGATGAACAGCCGCTTGTCCTTGCCGTACACGAACCAGCAGGGAATGGGTTTGCCGCCGGGGTCGGTGTCCACGGAAAGCCAGAGTATGTCGGAGCGCTTCAGGCCCTCCTCCACCTTAGCCAGGTCGGGGCGCACCTTAGCGTCGTAGGCCTGGTCATCCCAGCGGACCGAGTCGTCGGCGACGTAGCCGAACTGGGGCCAGTCCGCTTCCACCGACCTCAGGCCGTAGAAGGAGAAGTAGTTGAAGAATTCGGCGACCGCCTCGAAGGGGTCGTCGAAGTCCTCGTACCGGATGATCTCCTCGTCGGCGATGACCCCGGCCTCAACCCGGGCGGCGGTGGTGGCGCGGGAGGTCTCCAGTGACTGTGCCGAGGAGAACTTGTCGTCGGGCCGCTCGGCGCCGGTGCCCCGGGACTTGTGGGGCTGCTTGCGGAAGACCAGGACGAAGCTGGGCTGGTCGGGTGAGATGTAACCCTCGGACCAGAAGCTGCCGTCCTTGAGGGACGCCTTCAGGACGATGGTGGGCTTTTGGTAGGTGAGGCGAAAACCGGTCCAGTGGGCACGAAAGGTGCGGGTGACGCCCCGGGCCAGCGAGATTTCAACGGTACCTGCAGAGCCCACGCCGGAGGGGATCTCGTATTCGGCGATACGATTGGCGAGCTGGGCCTTGATTTCCTGAATGGTGACTTTCTTGGTCTTAAGCATGGTCGTCATTATATGGACAGTTCAGGAGGCTCGTTGGTCGCTACCGCCGCACCCCGCCGGGGGTCGCTGTTTCTGCTCACTCTGATCGCTCTGGGCGTGCTTGGTCTGGGCATACCGGCAGCCTCCCAGGCAGTGACCCCGCCGGGCGCCGAGCAGTCCACCGTGGCCGACTACGTCGAGGTCAGCGGGGTCCTGGACTCCTCGGTTGCCGGCTTCCTGCTGCGCCAGGTCAACGCCTCCCGGGAGGCCGGCTCGGCGCTCATGATTCTTCGGATCGATACCCCCGGGGCGCTGGACACCTCCCTGGGCCCCGTGCTGCACGCCATGGCTGAGTCGACGGTCCCCATTCTGGTCTGGGTGGCCCCCGGGGATGCCCGGGCCGGGTCCGCCGCAGCGCTGCTGGCCCTGGCGGGCCACCTGACCGTCATGTCGCCGGGAGCTACGGTCGGACCTGCACAACCTCTCGACCTCAGGGACTACCGGGGCGAAGACGAAGCCGGCGGCGGCGCGGCCGCCGATGCCGTCCGGGAGGTGGTGGCCGACGGAAACAAGCAGCTGAGCAGCGAGGCGGTCGCACGCCTGGTGTCGGGCAGCGTCTCCGCCGAGGACGCGGTCGACCTGGGTATCGCCGACGGAATCGAGCCCACGGTGCAGGAGCTGCTGCAGTCGGTCCGGGGGGTTGAGATCGGGCTCCTGGACGGTTCGGCCACCGTCCCCGATGCACCGCTCACTCTGCGTTTTGTGAAGATGGGCCTGCTGGAGCGGCTGGTCCACAGCGCGATGCGGCCGGAGTACGCCTACCTGCTGCTGCTGATCGGGTTCTTCGGGCTGATCTTCGAGATGTACAACCCGGGCCTGGGCGCCGGCGGTATCGCCGGGACCATTGCCCTCGGGTTCAGCTTCTACGCCTTCACCGCCCTGCCGGTGTCCTGGCTCGCCGTCGCCCTGCTGGTCCTGGCGATCATGCTGCTCACCTGGGACCTGGGCCGGGGGACGATGGCCATCCTTTCGGTCCTGGGAGCACTGTGTCTTGTCGCAGGCACCTTCATGCTTTACCGCGGCGCCCATCCGGCGATCCGGCTGAGCTGGTGGGCGGCCATCGGCGGCATAGTCCTGACCGTGCTGTTCTTCGTCTCGGTGATGACCTCCGCCATCCGGGCCCGGACGGCCAAGCCGCTGCCGGGGTCGGACGGCATCCTGGAGGCGGTGGGAGTCGCCCGTACCGACATCTCACCGGACGGTCAGGTGATGGCCCGCGGGACGCTGTGGAGAGCCCGGACGCTCGGCGCCGCCATTGGGCAGGGGACCGCGGTGAAGGTGAAGGGCATCTCCGGGCTGATGCTGATGGTGGAGCCCACCCACGAGGCCCCGGCACAGTCCGACATCGACACGCCGGTGGAGATAGAGGAGGACTAGAGGGCCTTCGGTCCCAGCTTTCTTACGTCGCCCTGGCGGGTGGTGAAGCCGGTCCGGTCCAGGTACTCCAGGAACGGCACGGCGAACTTGCGGGTGGTGCCGACCAGGTCGCGGAACTCGGCCACCGTGAAGGGTCCGCTCTCGGCGATGCGTGTGCGCAGCGAATCCTTCACCTGCTCAACCCACCCGGCCGGGTAGACGAACTCGGGGCTGACCTGGACCAGATCGCCGGAGCGCACCAGGGCCCGGACCATGTCGGCACCGTAACCCTCGGACAGCGAGGCCACCGTCGGCGGGGAGGCCCCGGCCTCGGCCAGCTCCTGCAGGATCTGGTCCCGTTCGGGGGCCAGGATCATCGGCTTGAAGTCGGGCGTCCGGACGACCGCCCCGTCGGCAACCACGATCTTGCGGCGGCTCAACTCGTCCACCAGTTCGTCGACCAAACGGTGGTCCAGCCGGAGGGCGGTGCGCAGGGTGGTCAGGGGCAGGCCGGGGTCCAGCGAGTGCGACGCCTGGTAGCTCGACACGTGCGCCAGTACCTGCCCGGCGGTACGGTCGAACGCCGAGTGGGACACCGCGAAGCTGGGCAGTCTGAGAATTTGCAGATTCTGGGCAGCATCGGGGGTGATACCGGTCCGGGTGAAAATCTCGTCCAGCGGCAGAAATCCCGCCTCGTCCAAAAGCACCAGCAAGTAGTCCTCGCGGCTGCCGGCAACCACCCGTGCCCGGGCAGCAGTCAACGCCGCATCGCCCCGAAACTTGTCGGGGTGCGCTTCCAGGACCACCCCTCCGCCGACGGTCTGCTTTCGCCCGGAGTCCCGGATGATGAAGCGGTCCGAGAAGTCGATTACGGCCGGCCGGGACAGACGGATTGCCGCCAGCCCCGCTTCGCCGGTGCGGCCCGGCTCCTGGAGAAACCTGAGCGTGGCATCGATCTCCACCGACCCGACGTGGAACTTGTAGGCCCCGCGCTCCTTGGGAACGTGGTCCAGGTGGGGCAGAAAGCTGAGCGACGCGAGCAGCTTGTCGGTGGTCCTCCACGCCCCCAGGGGTCCCAGGCTGTGCCCCCGGCCGATCGCCTTGGCGTCCGCCCCCACCAGGTTGAGAGCGGTGCGGTTGCCCGGCCCCAGGCGGGTCCACTGGGTCCGGTGGGACTGGATGGTGCGCACCCGGGCCCGGGTGTCGCCGGGCAGTATCTCCACCGGCTGGTCCACCTCCAGGTAGCCGCCGCCGAGGGTGCCGGTCACCACGGTTCCGGAACCCTTGATGGTGAACACCCGGTCGATCCACAGGCGGGCGCGGCCTAGGTCGGGCGGATCCGGTGTGCTGCCCAGCAGTTCGTCGATGGCGGCGACCAGCTCGGCCAGGCCGGCGCCGGTGGCGGCCGAGACGCCCATGATCGGTGCGCCGGCCAGGCTGGTCCCCTCGATCTTCGAGGCAACCGCCTCCTTGACCTCGTCGAGCGTGCCGGCGTCGACGGTGTCGGTCTTCGTGATCACCACAATCGCAGCCGATATCCCCAATGTGTGGAGGATGTCCAGGTGCTCCTGAGACTGGGGCATCCACCCCTCGTTGGCGGCAACCACGAACAGGTTGAGGTTGATCGCTCCGGCCCCCGCCAGCATGTTCTTGATGAAGCGCTCGTGACCGGGGACGTCGACGATGCCCACCTCCCGTCCCTTCGGGGTGGTGAACCAGGCGAAGCCGAGGTCGATGGTCAGGCCGCGGCGTTTCTCCTCCTCCAGCCGGTCCGGGTCGATTCCGGTGAGGGCGTTTACAAGGGTGCTTTTTCCGTGGTCGACGTGCCCGGCGGTGCCGATTACCGGCACTAAGTGGCCTCGAGAGCGTTGGTGAGAGCGGCGAGAACGATGCCGTCATCCTGCGGATCCACCGTCCGGAGGTCGACGATCAGGGCGCCGTCCTCGATCCGGGCGACGACGTGGGGCTCGTGGGCCAAAAGTGCCGAGGCCAGCGCCTGGGCGCCGCCTCCGGCGGGCTCCAGACGCACCAGGAAGGTGGAGATCCGGCTGGTGGGGGCCGAGCCGCCACCGGTGGTGGAGGAACCGGCGACGACCTCAACCCGGGACCCGGACTCGGGCAACCGGGCGGCGAGCGCCTTCGCCCGGACCTGGATGTCCTCCGCCCCGGCCAGTGCCATCCGCCAGAACGGGATCTCGGTAACCTGTCCGGACAGGTAGGCCATGAGAGTGGAATCCAGGGCGGCCAGTGTGGTCTTGTCGGTGCGGAAGGCCCGAAGAAGAGGGCTGCGGCGCAGCCGGTCGATGGCTTTTGCTTTCCCGACCAGGATTCCGGCCTGCGGGCCGCCCAGAAGTTTGTCTCCCGAAAAGGTGACTATGTCGGCGCCGTCGTCGACCGCGGCAGTGACCGACGGCTCTTTCGACAGCCAGGAAGGCACTCCCCCGGGCAGGTGACGGGAGAGCAGCCCGCTGCCGACGTCGTGGATGAGAGGCACACCGCGAGTCCGGGCCAGCTCGGCCAGCTCGCGC
>JAJCYF010000200.1 GCA_029263035.1 Actinomycetes bacterium | reverse complement strand
GTCGTGCGCAACACCCCGGGGGTTACCGGCTTCGTCGGGTCCGGGGCCAAGCCCATCCCGCTGGCTCCCAAAGAGGTCGAGAAGATCCTTCGGGTCAAGCCGGTCGAAAAGCTCAAGCCCCGCCTGGAGTTCGAGGAGGGCGAGAGCGTGAGGGTGGTCACCGAGCCCTTCTCCAACTTCACCGGGACCATCTCGGAGATCAACGTGGATCAGTCCAAGCTCAAGGTGCTCGTAAACGTGTTCGGCCGGGAGACCCCGGTGGAGCTTTCGTTCGAGCAGGTCGCCAAGCTGTAGATATCTAAGGAACGGAAAACCAATGGCTAAGAAGAAGAAGGTCCTGGCAATCGCGAAGCTGCAGATCCCTGCCGGGCAGGCAACACCGGCGCCCCCCGTGGGCACCGCACTCGGCCCGCACGGCGTGGCGATCATGGACTTCGTGCGTCAGTACAACGAGAAGACCGCTTCCCAGCAGGGGATGGTCATCCCGGTGGTCGTCACCATCTACGACGACCGCACCTTTGACTTCGTGCTGAAGTCGCCCCCGGCGGCCAACCTGCTTCGTCAGGCGGCCGGCGTGGACAAGGGTTCGTCCGAGCCCAACCGTACCAAGGTCGGCACCGTAACCGGTGACCAGATCCGCAAGATTGCCGAGACGAAGATGGGGGACCTCAACGCCACCGACATCGAGGCAGCAGCAAAAATCATCGAGGGCACTGCCCGCTCGATGGGAATCAACGTAGCCTAGCCCCAGAGCTGGCTATAGGGCAGGAGAAGAAGGGCACTGGGCCCTCTTCGACCCGGGAGGCAACAAAAGATGAGCAACAAGGGCAAACGTTACGACGCGGCATTCGCCAAATACGACCGAAGCAAACTCTACGAGCCCGGCGAGGCGCTCCAGCTGGTCAAGGACATGGCCGCAGCCAAGTTCGACGAGACGGTTGAGCTCAGTGTTCTTCTCGGCTTGGACGTCCGCAAGGCGGACCAGCAGGTCCGGGGCACCGTCAGCCTGCCCAAAGGCACCGGCAAGACGCTGCGTGTCGCGGTATTCGCGCAGGCCGAACGGGCCCGTGAGGCGGAAGAGGCCGGCGCCGACGTCGTCGGTGACAAGGACCTCGCCGAGCGGATCGAGAAGGGCTGGACGGACTTCGACATCGCCATCGCCACGCCGGACATGATGCCGGTCGTCGGCAAGCTCGGAAAGATCCTGGGCCCCCGGGGTCTCATGCCCAACCCCAAGTCGGGCACCGTGACCACCGATGTCGCCAAGACCGTCCGGGAGTTCAAGGCGGGCAAGATCGAATACAAGACCGACCGGCAGGCCAACGTCCACGCCGTCATCGGTAAGGCGTCGTTCCCGGTGGAGGACCTCGCAGCCAACTACCTGACTGTGGTCGACGAGATCATCAGGGCCAAGCCATCGGCCGCCAAGGGCAAGTACATCAAGACGATGGCGGTGTCCTCCACCATGAGCCCCGGCGTGCGGATTGATCCGACTGCCGCCAAGAAGCTTGAGCTGGCCGCGGACGCCGACTAGGTTTTTGAGAGTACTGCTTGAAAAGCAGGGCCGGTATGATTACCGCCGGTTAGGCTTACCGAAACACACCGCTTAAGACAACCGCTTAAGAAAAGGGCGGCGGGAGAATTCCCAACGCAGATCGGGACGGGCAAGAGTGCGTGAATTAGAGGCACAACTTCAGATCCCGCCGGTTTCCACCGGGATCGGCGAAGCCCGAAGGTTCACCCGCGACCGGCTGAAGGCCTGGGGTCTCGCCTCCGTCGCCGACAATGCAATCCTCATGATCAGCGAGCTGGTCACCAACGCCATCCTTCACGGGGGCGAGGGGGCCGTTCTTACCCTGATCGTCAACGACCTCAAGATGCGCGCCGAGGTCCGGGACTCCAGCCCGGCGCTGCCCGTGGTGCGCAGCTACTCGGAGACGGCAACCACCGGCAGGGGAATGGTGATCGTCGATGCGCTGGCGGCTGCCTGGGGCACGTTTGCCGTCGACGGAGGCAAGGTGGTGTGGTTCGAGCTGACCACCGATGGGGTCGTATCCGCGGCTTCCGCCCAGGATGAGCAGCCCGCCTCGGGCAGGGGCGGAAGGGAGCGAGCTCCGTCCGACTTCAAGAATCCCGGCCCCGGGGCCAACAACGGCCATCCGGAGGAGACCCGCCGGCCCCTCAGCCGCCTGCAGCTCTCCGGGGCGCCGCGTTGACCGACGAGAGCTCACCTGACCTTGTCACGATTAAGTTGATCGGCATTCCGCTGGATATCCAATCGGCGGCCTCGGAGCACCAGGACGGGCTGCGGCGCGAGTTCCGGATGCTGGTGGAGGAGGGACACGCCGATTCGGCAAGTGTCCCGGGCCGTCTCGTCGCTCTGGCCGCGGACCTGGACCGGCGCTTTCAGTCCTTCGCTGCCGCCGGTCGGGCGGAGCTGGAGGCGGCGATGGCGCGGGGAGACGCCAGTGTGGACCTAACCCTGGAGGCGCCTCCGGCCATTGCCCCCGCGGCGCGCAACTTCGGTGACCTGCTGGACGAGGCGGACGAGTACTGTTCGGCCGGGGAGCATCTTCTGACTCTGCGCACCCCGCCCGAGGTTGTGGCCTACCGGAACTGGGTACTGGACGAGTTCGTCCGGCAGTCCCAGGGCGCAGCGCCCATCTCCTGGCCCGAATTCAAGGCCGGCTACAAAGCGCACTAGTCCCCGCCGGGGTACCTCGCGACCAGCGCCGCGATGTCGTCCGGGTGATCCGGCTGGACCCTGAGCGCTACCTTCTCCACCAGAGCCGTCAGTTCCTCCGCCGACGCCGGCTGCACCGCGGCAAGGGCGCGGTGCAGCGTGCCCTCCCAGGCGCCGCCCTCTCCCACACAGCCGTCGGTCACCAGCAGGAACGAGTCCCCCGGCTCCAGCAGCACGTCGCGCTCGATAAGGTCCAGCCGGTAGAAGACGCCCAGCGGGAGGCCGGTTTCTCCGCAGGTTTCGACCTTTCCAGAGGCTCTCAGGACCATCGGCTTGGGGTGGCCGGCCACTGCGACGGTGACCCTTATCCCGTTGGGCGAGGGGCCGAATGCACCGCAGGCGAGGGTGCAGAACCTGCCGTCGGGAAGCTGGTCGACCAGGGTCTCGTTGACCGCGGCGAGCAGTTCCGCCGGGCTGGCGTGGTACCGGGCCAGGGTGGTCAGGGTGTACCGGGCCATGGCCGTCAGTGCCGCCGCCTCGGGGCCCTTGCCGGATACATCGGCGATGACCAGCAGTGACCGGCCGTCGGACAGCGACACGACATCGTAGAAGTCGCCGCCTACGCCCGACGCCGCCGGACGGATGAATGCATGGAGGTCCAGCCCGGGGACCTCCTGCAGCTCGGACGGCACCAGCGACCGGGAGAGGACGGCGGCCGCCCGGGCGCGCTCGGCGTAGAGCTGGGCGTTCTCGATCTTGGGTGCCGCCCGCTTGCCCACCTCCTCGATGAGCTCCAGGTCGTACTGGGACATCGGGGGCCGGGGAGCGTGCCGGGCGACGAGGATCGCGCCTACCGGTCCGGACTCCCCCGGGATGGGGACGGCTGCCAGCGTCAGCGAATCCGGCCCGCGCTCGTCGGGACCGGCCAGGGTGGAGGCTCCGCCCAATGCCGAGACCACGCACTCGGGCGTAACTTCGAGCTCGAGGGAGCTCTGGGAGGCGCCCCCGGCCCGGTCGGCGATCCGGCGCACGTTCCCGTTGGCCTCCAACTCCCACACCGCGCACCGGTCTCCCAGGTGGGGGACGCACACCTCGGCCAGACGTTCGGCGATGGAGATTGCGTCCAGCGGCGCCCCCAGCAGTGCGCGGGTGGCCGACGCCAGAAAGGCCAGCCGCTCCTCGCTGCGCTGCAGCGCCCGGATCGCGACCTGGCGAGAGGTGTCCTCCCGGAAGACGTTGACCGCAAACCGGACGGCGCCGCCCTCGTCGAACACCGGGGTGGCCCTGACCAGCGACCAGTGAATGTCGTCACTGCCGTAGGGTCGCCAGCGCACGAGTGTTTCGGGGGGCTCCACGCCGGTCAGCGCCAGGCGCCCCGGCAGCTTTTCGAGCGGGAACGGGTTGCCCTGTTCGTCCAGCAGGATGAACCGCTGCGTCAGCTCATTCACCGGGGCGGACACCAGCTCGCCGGGCGAACCGTAACCCAGCAGGCGGGCGGCGGCTTGATTGGCCCACAGCAGGGACCCGTCGGGGGCTTGAACGGTGATTGCGTCGCTCACCGCATTGAGGGCCGCGCTGAGATCCTGGGGAGAAAGTGTTGCCCGTTCCCCGGCTTCCGTCTCCTGGTACACGACCTAGGCTATGGAGAGGACCCGAGAGAGGCCGCTGACCTCCAGTACCCGGCGAGTCTGTTCCGGAACGGCCCGAAGCGTCAGATTGCCGTCGGAGTTTTTCAGGCGCTTGAGGCCGGCGACAAGGACCGAGAGGCCGCTCGAGTCGATGAACTCCAGGGCCGCCATGTCCAGGACAACCTTGTTGACCCCTTCGCTGTGCAGCTCCAGCAGCTTCTCGCGCAGCCGGCGGGCGGTGTGGAAGTCGAGGTCGCCCAGCAGCGAGATGACGGCGCTGTCGGTATCCGTTTCAATCTGCATATCGAAGTTAGGCGCCATCGGACCCTCAATAGGTGGAACGGTGTCCCAAGTCTACCGGTAGCCCGGCAAAGTGCGGCAAGCCTTCGGGCGGATGGTAGTCTGGAGTTTGCCGTAGACGGCAGGTGGTTGGTGGTCGGTGGTTGAGATCGCCCCTTAAGCTCCCTCGGGAGGCCTGTTCAGGCGAACAGAATCTGCATTCACATGAGCGATCTGTCGTCCGCGGCAGGTCGTTTTTCGCGTGGAAAAAAAGAGTAAGGAGCGCTATGCCGAAACCGCAGAAGGTAGCGGCTGTAAAAGAGCTTAGGGAAAAGCTCGAGTCCAGCGACGCGGCTTTGCTGGCCGAGTTCACCGGTCTCAAAGTCGGAGAGATGATGCAGGTCCGGCGCAGCCTGGCCGACGCCGGCACCGAGTTCGGCGTGGTCAAGAACACCCTGGGCCGCATCGCCGCAACCGAGGCGAACATGGGGGACCTGATCCCGCTTTTGAGGGGGTCCACGGCCATCGCCTTTGTTCGAGGTGACGCCGTGCTCGCCGCCAAGAGCCTGGACGAAGTGGCAAAGAAGTACCCGGCCCTGGTGGTCAAGGGCGGCATCCTGGGCGGAAAGGTCCTGGACGCCGGCCAAACCAAAGCTTTGGCTTCGGTCGAGTCTCGCGAAGTTCTGCTGGCCAAGCTGGCAGGCATGTTGGTCTCCCCGATCCAGAAGATGGGCAGCCTGCTGTACGCCCCGCTGGGCAACCTGGGCAACGCCCTGTACGCATTGCAGCAGCAGCGTGGCAGCGAAGCCCCGGCTGAGGCCGCAGCACCCGAGGCCGCAGCACCCGAGGCCGCAGCACCCGAGGCTCCCGCCGAGGCTGCTGCATCCGACGACACCCCAATTGAGAACTCATCCGGCGACGCCGGCACTGAAGTTTAAGGAGGCACAAATGGCAAAGGTATCTGCAGACGACCTGCTGGACGCAATCGGTGAGATGACGGTTCTGGAGCTCTCCGAGTTCGTCAAGTCGTTCGAAGAGAAGTTCGGCGTTACCGCAGCACCGCAGATGATGGCGGCAGCTCCCGGTGGCGGAGGCGGCGGCGGCGACGCAGCACCCGCGGCCGAGGAGCAGGACGAGTTCGACGTTGTCCTGGTGGGCATCGGCGACAAGAAGATCCAGGTCATCAAGGAGGTCCGTGCTCTTACCCAGCTCGGCCTCAAGGAAGCCAAGGACCTCGTCGAGGCGTTCCCCAAGCCCATCCTGGAGAAGGTCGCCAAGGAAGTTGCCGACAAGGCCAAGGCTCAGCTGGAAGAAGCCGGCGCCAGCGTCGAGCTCAAGTAACCAGCAACAAACCCCGGCAGGCAGTCAAGTCCTATGACCAGGCTCCTGCTGCTGACCGACTCGGATGTGGGCCGCCTGGTCGGCTCCGCCGAGTCGGTGGATGTGGTGGAGAGGGCGTTCGCCGACTTCGGTCTGGGACGCACCGACATGCCGCCCAAGGTGTACCTGGATTTCCCGCTGCAGCGGGGTGACCTTCGGGTCATGCCCGCTGCGGTAGGGGACCGGTTCGCCGGCGTCAAGCTCATCAACTCCCACGAGCTGAACCCCTCCCGCGGCCTGCCCGCAGTGGTCGGCACCTACGTTTTGTTCTCCCAGGAAACCGGGATCCCCCTTTGCCTCATGGCGGCCACCACGCTGACCGCCCTCCGGACCGGCGCCGCCTCCGGGGTCGCGGTCCGGCACCTGGCCAGACCCGGCTCCAGTACCCTCGGCCTCATCGGCGCCGGCGCCCAGGCCCCGTATCAGTTTCGGGCGGTCGCCGGGGAGCTCCCCATCGCCGAGACCATCGTCTGGGCCCCGGACTCCGATGCGGAACGGCGGGACTCCTTCATCCAGGCCATGTCCCAGGCCCATCCCAAGGTGGCTTTCCGGGCGGGCTCCCTGCAGGAGGCGGCGGCCGCCGATGTGCTGTGCACCACGACCCCTTCCAGGTCCCAGCTGTTCCCGGCCGGCTCGGTCCGGCCCGGCGCTCACATCAACGCAGTCGGCGCCGACGGCCCGGGCAAGCAGGAGCTGGATCCCGCCCTGCTCCGCGGCGCCCGGATAGTCGTCGATGAGATCCACCAGGCGGTGCACGGGGGAGAGGTCAACGTCGCCATCTCCCAGGGGCTGATGCAGGAGGGGGACATCGCCGGGACCCTGGCCGGCGTGATCAACGGTTCGCTGCCCGGGCGCACCTCGGACTCGCAGATCACCATCTTCGACTCCACGGGCCTGGCCATCCAGGACATCGCGGTGGCCATCCTGGCGTACGAGCGGGCCCTGGAGAACGGGACCGGATCAACCATCGATCTGTAAATGCCGCCGGCCGGTTACGCACGGCGGCCCCGGTCAATCGCCTAACCTCGCGATTTCTTGACATTTGGCTAGGTGTGCGCCTACGCTGTCCTCGCTCGGCAATCGAATACGGCTCCAGTTCTCGGCCTCCGACCTCGTCGTTGACTTTGCGATTGCTGTCTGTTAATCTTGCTCCCTTAATGTCAATCTTCCTGGCGATAGCTCGCGCCATGACCTTTTTGCTTGGCGTCCATCCGCGCCTCGAGCCCGTCTCTAGTTCTGACCCCGTAAAGGAGGAGTTGCGCATTGGCGAACAAATCCGCCTTCCGCACGCGCGTTTCATTTGCCCGATTCCCGGAG
>JAJCYF010000199.1 GCA_029263035.1 Actinomycetes bacterium | reverse complement strand
GTCGAGCCAGACGTTGCCGCCTACGCTCTTGCCCATCTTCGCCCCGCCCAACCCCTTGATAAGAGGAGAGGTCAGACCGTAAGCCTCGGCCCCGGTGACCTTGCGGATCAGCTCAATGCCGTAGGTGATGTTGCCCCACTGGTCGCTCCCGCCGATCTGCAGCCGGCAGCCGAACTCGTTGAACAGGTGGAGGAAGTCGTAGGACTGCAGGAGCATGTAGGTGAACTCGGTGAACGAAATGCCCTGCTCACGGTTCTCGAGCCGGTTGCGCACCGAGTCGCGGGCGACCATCTGGTTCACGCTGAAGTGTTTGCCGATGTCGCGGAGGAAGTCCGTAAGGGTCAGCGGGCGCAGCCAGTCGGCGTTGTTGACCATGATCGCCTGCGACTCGCCGGCGGAGAAGTCCACGATACGCTCCGCCTGGCCCCGGATGGCTGCGATGTTGGACTCCAGGACCTCCGGCGCCAGCAGCGACCGCTCCGACTCCCGGCCGCTCGGGTCCCCGATCAGGCCGGTACCCCCGCCCATCACCGCAATCGGCTTGTGCCCGGCAAGCTGCATCCGGCGCAGTCCCAGGAGCTGGATCAGGCCGCCGAGGTGCAGGCTGTCGGCAGTGGGATCGAAGCCGCAGTACAGGACGAGTTGCTCGGCCGCCAGTTGTTTACCCAGCTCGGGGTCGGTGGTCTGGTGGACGAGCCCGCGCCACTGCAGCTCGGAAAAAATGTCTTCAGGCACGTTTGCAGGTTACCCGATGGGTGCATCCAACTCCGGACGGGCCGGCGACGGCGGGTTCTTCCGGCCGCTGGTCCACGGGCCCGGCTCATAGAACCGCCACGGGAAGTCGGTCGTCGCATCGACGCCGATCCGGTAGGAGGTCCGGACCAGCCCCTCCAGGCGGCGGTCCCGGCCCACCCATACGCCGCCGGAGGCCAGGTCGGTCCCGTTGTCCTCCCGGCTGAGGCCAAAGGCCCGGCACAGCCGCCCCGGCCCCTTCGCCAGCAGCTTGGGGTCGGTGACCCCCCTGCGAGCGGCCATGAGTTCCAGGCCTTCCAACGGCTCGACTGCCCGCATCAGGACCGCCCCGGCGGTTCCGTCCGCCTCGCAGACGATGTTGGAACAGTGGTGCATGCCGTAGGTGAGGTAGACGTAGAGGATGCCGGGAGGGCCGTACATGATCGCGCTGCGAGGGGTGCGCCGGAAGGCGTGACTGTTGGGGTCGGCCGGCCCGCAGTAGGCCTCCACCTCCACCAACCGCCCGGCGACCAGACCCTCGGGCGTCTGCCGGTAAAGGGTGTGCCCCACCAGCGATTCGGCTACCTGGAGTGTCGGGCGCTCAAAGAACTCAGGCGGGAGCCGCCCCGGGCTCATTTCTTGAACAGGTCCCTGAGATCGTCGACCGCCAGGGCGTTGATCACCTCGGGCCTCGTTACCCAGCCCCGCTGAGCCATGCCGACGCCGAGCCTCGTCCGGCTGAGATGCCCGGGGTTGTGCGAGTCGGTGTTGATCGAAAATAGCAGGCCGAACTCCTTGGCCAGCCGGATGTGGTCGTCCTTGAGGTCCAGGCGGGCGGGGTTGGAGTTGATCTCCATCACCACCTGGTTGTCCCGGGCGGCGGCGAAGACCTGCTCCAGGTCGAACTCGGCGGCCTCACGCTGTCCCAGCCATCGTCCGGTGGGGTGACCGAAGATGTTGACGCTGGGGTGCTGCATGGCCTTGACGACCCGGCGGGTCATCGCCTCGGCGTCCAGCCCGTAGCGGCGGTGGATGCTGGCGATCACCAGTTCCACCCGGTTCAGAATCGAGTCCGGCAGCGCCAGGGTACCCTCGGGTCCAATGTCCACCTCCACCCCCTGCAGGACGGTGATCCGGTCCCCGAACTCCTCGTTGACCGCGGCGATCTCCTCCGCCTGCAGCTTCACGGTGTCCGGGCTGTGCGACTTCACCCAGGCGTCCAGGTGGTCGGTGATCGCCAGATACCTGCGGCCGAGACCCATGGCCGTCAGAGCCATCTCCCGCACGGTGGTCGACCCGTCGGAGTACCTGGTGTGGGAGTGAAGGTCGCCCTGGATGTCGGAAAGCTGGATCAGCTCGGGGATCTCTCCCTTCAGCGCCGCCTCGATCTCTCCCCGGTTCTCCCTCATGGGCGCCGGCGGGGTCTGCAACCCGAGAGCCTCGTAGACCTCGGCCTCGGTGGCGCCGGCCACCCGCACGTTGTCCGACACCCGGAACAACCCGTACTCGGAAAGCTTGTAGCCCTGCTTGACCGCGATCTCACGCACCCGGACGTTGTGCTCCTTGGAGCCGGAGAAGTACTGCAGGGCCGCCCCGAACTCATCGGAGGCCACAACCCGGAGGTCGACCTGCAGGCCCTCCCGGGTGCGGATGCTTGACTTGGTCGAACCGCTCACGGAGACCCCGCTCACGCCCTCCAGCGAGGTGAACAGCTGCATGATCGCCGCCGGGTCCGGCCCGGTTGCCAGCAGATCGAGGTCTCCGACGGTCTCCTTGGCGCGGCGAAGGCTTCCGCAGTACGCGGCTTCGGTGACCAGGTCCGACTTCCGCAGCGCCGCCAGAAGGTCCTCCGCGACCCGAAGGGCCACATCGACCGGGACCCGCTCCTGCCTGCCCTTGAAGCGGCGAAGGGCGGATGCGAGGTTCTCCTCGGTCTTTTTGCCCAATCCTTTGACGGTTCTCAGTCTTTGCTCCTTTATTGCCTGGTCCAGTTCGGCGAGGCTCTTTACGCCCAGCTCAGCGTGGAGCAGAAGGGCGGTCCTGGGCCCGAGCCCCGGCAGTGCGGTCATCTCCCGGATTCCCCTGGGGACGGCCGCGCGGGCATCCTCCAGCTTAGCCATGGTCCCGGTTTTCAGTACTTCCCGGATTTTCGACGAGGTGGCTTTGCCCACCCCCCGCAGGGCTCCAAGCTCTTTATCGTCCAGGGTCGAGATGTCACGGGCGAACGCCCGGACCTCCTCTGCGACGCGGCGGTAGGCGACTATTTTGAACCGGTCGCCCCCGGCAATCTGAAGCAGGTCAGCCAGTTCCTCGAAAGCCTGAGCGACCTCGTCGTTCACTCGAGGCATGCATCGATAGTAACCCGGCGATGGACTGCCGGCGGTGTATACTTAAACAAACGTTTCAAACAACCGTTTAAGTGAGGATGGGATGACCGGCACGAAGGAGCGACTGGTGGAGGCGGCGCTTGCCACCATCAAGGAGGAGGGCTACGGGGGGACGACCGCCCGGGCCATCGCCGGCCGGGCCGGAATGAATCAGGCCCTTATCTACTACCACTTCGGCGACATCAAGAACCTTCTGCTGGCCGCCCTGGACGAGACCAGTGCCAAGCGGATGGCCAGCTACGAGGAGCTCCTTGCGAGGACCGAGACCATCGAGGACCTGGTGCAGCTCGCCCGGGACATCTATCGGGAGGACCTGGCCGCCGGGCACGTGACCGTGCTGTCGGAGTTGATCGCCGGGAGCCTGCAGCACAAGGACATGGGGCCCGAGGTGCTGAAGCGCCTGCGTCCCTGGATCGACTTCGCCGCCCGGTCCATAGAGAAGGTCACCAAAGACACGGCGCTGGAGACGCTCATCCCGGCCCGCGATGTGGGCGTGGGGATCGTCGCCTTCTACCTGGGCGTGGACCTTCTGCACCAGCTGGACCCGTCCGAGGCGCCGGCCGACCGGCTGTTCGACCACGCCGCTCGGCTGGCGCCGGCACTTGGAATGGTGATGGCTTTCGGAACCATTGAGGAGGAAAAATGACCGACACGTTCGACGTAGTTACCGGCGCATTCAGTTATACGGGCAGGGCGATCGCCGACCGGCTTCTGGAGCAGGGCCGCACCGTGCGCACCCTCACCCAGCGGCCTGCCCCGGAGGGCAGCCCGATTCAGGCGTTCCCGTTCAACTTTGACCGGCCCGACCTGCTTGCCGAGACCCTTCGGGGTGCCGACACCGTCTACAACACCTACTGGGTGCGCTTCGAGCGCGGCCGGGTGGAGTTTTCCGAGGCGGTGCGGAACACGATCGTTCTGATCAACGCCGCCCGGGAAGCCGGGGTTCGCCGATTCGTCCACGTCAGCATCACCAAGCCCAGCCTGGACTCCCCTCTTCCCTACTTCCGCGGCAAGGCCCTCATAGAGAAGGCACTGATCGAGTCCGGACTGTCGTACGCCATCGTCCGGCCCACGGTGATCTTCGGCCGGGGGGACGTGTTCATCAACAACATCGCCTGGATATCCCGCCGGTTCCCCGTAATCGGCGTCCTCGGAAACGGCCGGTACAAGATCCAGCCGGTCCACGTCGACGATGTCGCCCGGATCTGTGTCGAACACGCAGCGATGGAGGTCAGCGTCGTGACCGACGCCGCCGGCCCACAAACCTTCACCTGGAGGCAGTTCGTCCGGGCTATCGGAGAAGGCGTCGGTCACCCGAGGCCCATGTTCTCCGCCCCGGTTCCGGCGGCGCTGGCGATGGCGAGACTGATCGGAAAGCTGGTCGGCGATGTGGTGGTCAACCGGCAGGAGCTCGACGGGCTGATGGCCGGCCTGGTCGCCTCGGACCAGCGCCCGCCTGCCGGCCGGATAGCCCTGACGGACTGGATCACCCGTCACGCCGATGAGCTGGGAACGACCTGGGCATCCGAGATCGGACGGAACTACGAGCGGCGTACCCCCGAAAAAGTCCTGATCGGGGCGGGGGTTGCTGCCGATAACTAACCCAATCGCAGGGGGCGGACCACCGATGGAGGTCCGTGTTGCGTCTCAGACTGATCTCAGGCCGTTCCCGGCTTCGTTTTGCGGTCGTACTGTGCATGCTTCCGATTGGCTTGGTGGGCATTCCCGCCCACGCCTCGGACGCCGACCAGGTCCCCTTCAACACCGCCAAGATCCTTGAGTTCCACAACACCGAGCGCGCCGCCCGCTCAATAGGCGGCCTGTCCCGCGACTCCCGGCTGGACGCACACGCCCAGCAGCTCGCTGAAAACCTGGCCGCCCGGGGAGTCCTCGAGCACTCGCCTTCGGTCGCACGAAGCCTGGGCTACGCGGCCGGCGGGCAGAACCTGGTGATGCGCGCCCCCACCATCAACGCCTCCCAGGCCAACTACATGTGGATGACCAGCCCCAATCACCGGCGCAACCTCCTAAACCCCGGCTTTACCCATGTCGGGATTGGAATTGCCTGCTCCCGAGCATCCGGCAGAGCCTTCCCGGTCGCCGTGGTCGACTTCGGCGGGCACGGCCTGTCCCAGGACATTCCACCTCAGGATCCAATTGCAGTTCCTGCCGGCGCTCTCCAGGGCCACGACCTGGTCTGCGACGGCACGGCGGCTCCGGCGACTGCCACGCCCGAGCCCCCTCCGGCTCCCGCCCCGGCGCCCGCCCCTGCGCCGGCGGCGGCGCCGGTTGCGGTCAAGCCTGCACCCAAACCGCCGGCCCCTGCTCCCGCTCCCGCACCGGCTCCGGCGGTGATCGAGACGCCTTCCGCCCCCATCCCGGACCCCCAGCCGATTCCCGTGCAAACGGTTGAGCCCGAGGAGGACGGAGAGCTTTCGCTGGCGCAGGCCAATGGTCCGGACAACTCGAAGACCGACCCGGCGATGACCGGTTGGGGCGCCTTCGTCGCGGGATGTATGGGAGCCATCATGCTGGCGGGCGTGGGCGGCGGGTTGTGGTACCGGTTGAGGCCGGCCAACACCGTGATTGCGGCCTCCAAGAATCCGTTGAAGGGCCGCAGAAATTAGCCGATAGATCAGTTGGTCCAACTCAGGGGGCGGACTGACAGAGGTAACGATGCATTCAGGGTCTAAGCGCAAAGTGTTGAGCGCTATGTTGGGGTTTGTACTCGTTCTGCTCGCCGCCTCCCCCGCTCTGGCTGCGGGCGCCGACCCCGAGACCGTCTCCTTCAATCAGGACAAGGCAATCGAGTTCCTCAACGCCGAACGGACCGCCAGGGGCGTTCCCCCGGTAGTCCGTGACCCCGCACTGGACGGCCCTGCCCGGCAGTGGGCCGAAAAGCTCGCCGCCGAACGGCGCGGCTACCACAACAAGTCGCTCCCGGCGTTCGAGGCGGGCTACTCCTCGGGGGCCGAGAACCTCGCATGGGGACCCACCCTAAACGCCGCCCAGTCCCACCTTTTGTGGATGGGAAGCGACGAGGACCGCCGGTCGATGCTTGATCCGGCATTCTCGTCGGCCGGCATCGGTCTGGCCTGCTCAACCGCATCCGGCCGTCCCTTTGTGGTGGCCGTCCTGGAGTTGGGGGGCAACTCAGCCCCTGCTTCCGCTATCCCGCCTGCGGAGCCGAGGGTGGCAGGCAATGAGTCGATGTCCGGACGCAATATCTCGTGCGGGGAGACCGAGGTCCCGGCGGCGTCATCGCTGTCCGGTTCAAGGGTGGTTGTTTCGCCCGTCACCGGGCCCTCAGTCCAGGCCGAGGCGGAAATCGCCGCAGTCGGAACGGAGCAACCGGGTCCGGAAACGGTGACGATCGCCCAGGCGCCGGCCGGGGAGCGGGACTCCTCCACCAGGGTGCTCGCCGCGGCCGTCGCCGCTTTGATGTGCTCCGTTTTCCTGGTGGTCAAAGGCAAGGTCTCGCAGGCGCGGGCGGCGGCAGCAATGAAGGCTCGTCCCCGGCTGGACACCCACCAGATGGCCGACCTGCTGGACGACTACCGGATCGACTAGCTCCCCGTCCGGCGGCACCCTTGCAATAATGGCTGCATGATCATCGCCCGAGGGGGCTCCCACCAAAGGCTTGCGGGCGCAATCTCGCATGCGGTTGCCTGTCTGACCCTGACGCTACTAGTGCTGGTCCTCACGCCGTCGGTCGCGTTGGCTGCGGTGACCAACGCCTCGGCAAACAACCAGAATATGCTCCAGTTCATGAATGCCGAGCGGGCGGCGCGGGGTTTGCCCGCCCTGGCCCGGGATCCTCGCCTGGATGCCCTGGCTCAGTCCTGGGCCAACAAGATGGCCGCCGCCCGGACCATGTACCACCCGGGGACCCCGCAAGCATTGTCCGGCGCCGGCTACCGGTCCGGGGCACAAAACCTGGCCTGGCACGACACCGTGCTGACCGGAGCCTGGGCCCATAACTTCTGGATGAACAGCGCCCCCCACCGCAAGAACATCCTGGACCCGGCCTTCACCCACACCGGCATAGCGATGGCGTGCAACCCCAGCGGCGGCCGCTACCCCTACGTGTTTGCGACGGTTGAGTTCGGCGGCAGCTCCTCACCCCTCA
>JAJCYF010000198.1 GCA_029263035.1 Actinomycetes bacterium | reverse complement strand
CCGGGAACAAGCCGGCCGTGGTGGAGACCGGGGCCACCGTGATGGTTCCGCTGTTCCTGCAGCAGGGCGAGACCATCCGGGTAGACACCCGCACCGGCCAGTACGTCACGCGGGTCAAGTAGCCGTGTCGACGCAGGGCTGAGGTGGCTCACCGAAGAGGTTCCCGCAAGCTGGCCCTTGATGTTTTGTACGAGCAGGAGTTGCGCGCTCTGCCCACCGGCGAGATCCTCCAGCGTTACTCCGCCAACCCGGGCTTTCAGTTCGCCGCCGAGCTGGTCAAAGGCGTCGCCGAGCACGCCACCGAGTTGGATGAACTGATCTCCGGCCACGCCAAGGACTGGACCATCGAGCGGATGCCGGTTATCGACCGCAACCTTCTCCGTATGGCGTTGTTCGAGATGCTTTACCTGGACGACGTCCCGGCGCCGGTAGCCATCAACGAGGCGGTGGAGCTGGCGAAGATCTACTCCACCGAGGACTCGAGCCGGTTCGTGAACGGCCTGCTGGGAACGATTTCAGCCGAGCTGACCGCCCGGGGGGTCTGAAGCTCGCCGGCGGATCGGTTGAACTTCACAAGCAGGGGTCTGGAATCGTTTTGATAACATGCGGTCCGGGCACCATCCAGTAACTCGATCAAGGAGTGACATGGCCCCTTTGAGCCCGAGATCTCGCCCGTGGTAACCGCCAAGGACCGCAAGGACGGCGGCAACCGCAAGTCCAGCGGCGACTCCATGGTCACCGGCCACCTGCTGGTCATCATCAGCATCGGCGTGGCGGTCGGCATCCTCATCCTGATCGGTGTGATCTTCTTCATCGGGGTCAACCAGGTGGAGCCCAGCTCGCCGACTCTAGAGGAGCTGGGGGCGGTGGTCGGCAACGAGAACGCGGTGAAGACCTATCAGGACCTGCGCCAGGAGAAGTTCGAGTCCATTCGCGGGCTCATCCAGCTGCTGGTGATCGCCCTGGCGGTCCCGATGCTGACGATAGTCCTGGGCTATTTCTCAGAGCGCCAGCCGAAGGCCGAGCGTGAGCGGCGGGCGGTTGCGAAAAAGCCTTCGGAGGATCTCGAGTAGAGGCAGGCCGCTAAATACGAGCAAATCTACCCAATGGATTCCGGGCTAGGCGCTCAGCGTGTAAGCTAGTCCGCAACGAAGCTGAGACTTCCCAGCAGCACCGCAACGCTTCGCTCAACCTTTAAGACTGGTCCCGAGAGGCCAGAAAGGAGAGCTCAAACTGAGTCGTCACACCGCCGCCGCACCCAACTTCTGGGGCGGCTTTTCTTTTTGAACGCCCACACTCCCTCCGAACCCGTGCCGGCCCCTGCGGTCGGCGGAGGCGACGACACCGGCAGGGCCTGGGTGGTACTCGATGAGCTCGACTTCAAGCGGGCACTCGTGCGCATGGCGCACGAGATCCTGGAGAGCAACCGGGGCACCGGCGAGCTGGTCGTGGTGGGGATCCACAAGCGGGGGGTGCCGCTGGCCTACCGGATCGCAAAGCGAATCGCCGAGATCGAGAAGACCGCCCCGCCCGTGGGAGAGCTGGACATCTCTTTCTACCGTGACGATGTCGGTATTCGCAGCCCCCAGGACATCTCCACCACCGATTTCCCGTTCGACGTGAACGACAAGACCGTGGTCCTGGTGGACGACGTCCTGTATACCGGCCGCACGGTGCGGGCGGCGATCGATGCGCTCGTCGACTTCGGCCGCCCCCGCCTGGTGCGGCTGGCCGTACTGGTCGACCGGGGGCACCGTGAACTTCCCATCCGGGCCGACTTCATCGGCAAGAACATCCCCACCTCCAAAGCGCAGGAGGTGCGGGTCCATGTAAAGGAGACCGACGGGGTTGACTCAGTAGTCATTTACGACCCGAGGGTCTTAGGGGAGGCAACCGACCAATGATGATTAAACATCTGCTTTCCATCGACCAGCTGAGCACCGACCAGATCGACCTCGTCCTGAAAACCGCAGACTCGTTCGGCGAGGTCGGAACCCGCACCATCAAGAAGGTGCCGGCTCTCAGAGGCCGCACCGTCTGCAATCTGTTCTTCGAACCCTCCACCCGCACCCGGCTCTCCTTCGAGCTGGCGGCCAAGCGGCTAAGTGCCGACGTCATCACCTTCACCGCCGACTCCAAGACCTCGGTCTCCAAAGGCGAGTCGTTCAAGGACACCGCTCTCACTCTGCAGGCGATGGGGCTGGACGCCATCGTGGTCCGCCACACCTCCGGCGGCGCCGCCAAGCGGCTCAGCCAGTGGGTGGACGCCTCGGTCCTGAACGCCGGCGACGGCTCCAACGAGCACCCGACCCAGGCTCTGCTCGACCTGTACACCATCAAGCAGCGGTTCGGCCGGATCGACGGGCTCCACATAGGCATCGTCGGCGATGTCTTCCACTCCCGGGTTGCCCGCTCCAACATCAAGGCGATGACCAAGATGGGGGCGCACGTCACCGTCATCGGGCCGCCGACGCTCCTGCCGGTTACGGTGGGGTCCTGGGGGGTCGACGTTTCGACCGACCTGGACGCCATGCTGCCCAAGCTGGACATCGTCTACCTGCTGCGCATCCAAAAGGAGCGCCAGGTGGATCAGTTCTTCCCCAGCCTCAGGGAGTACTCGATGTTCTGGGGCCTGGACAACCGCCGGGTGGGGTTGATGAAGCCCGAGGCGCTGATCATGCATCCCGGTCCGATCAACCGGGGGGTGGAGATCGCGGGAGACCTTCCGGAGATGGAGCGGTTCATCGTTGCCGATCAGGTCACCAACGGGATCGCGGTCAGGGCTTCGCTGATGTTTTTGATGCTGGGCGGCTCGCAGGAGCTTCCCCCGAGTGAGAAGAGCTAGATGGCAGAGATCCTGTTTACCGGCGGCCGGCTGATAGACCCGCTTTCGGGGACCGACACCACCGCCGACGTCCGGGTTTCCGGGGGCCGGGTGGTGGAGGTCGGCTCCGGCATCACCGCCACGGGCGCCGAGACCATCGACATCTCCGGCGCGGTCATCTGCCCGGGGTTCATCGACCTGCACGTCCACCTTCGGGAGCCCGGCCGCGAGGACGAGGAGACGGTCGCCACCGGTTCCGCCGCCGCCGCCCGGGGCGGGTTCACGGCGGTGGGGGCCATGCCCAACACCGACCCGGTGTGCGACAACGCCGCAGTTGCCGACAAGGTGGCCGCCGCCGCCCGGCGGGCCGGGCTGTGCGAGGTCATCCCCGCCGGCTCTTTGACCAAGGGCCTGGAGGGCCGCTACATCACCCCGATCGGTGAGATGGTCACCTGCTCGGCCGGGGTCCGCATGTTCACCGACGACGGCAAGGGGGTCCAGGACTCCCGGATCCTGCGCCGGGCGATGGAGTACATCAAAGGTTTTGACGCGATCTGTGCCGAGCACTGCGACGATGCGGCGCTCTCCGAGGGCGGGCAGATGCACGAGGGTTACTACTCGGACCTGCTCGGGCTGAAGGGGATGCCGGCGGCAGCCGAGGACATCGCCCTGGCCCGGGACCTGGTGCTGGCCCGGCTGACCGGGGTCCGGTACCACGCGCTGCACGTGTCCACCCAGGGCTCGGTGGAGCTGATCCGCCAGGCCAAGGCCCAGGGCGTGCGGGTGACCGCCGAGGTCACCCCGCACCACCTGATCCTCACCGACGCCGAGCTTCAGTCGTTCGACCCGGTCAACAAGGTCAACCCTCCGCTCAGGTCCAGCTCGGACATGGAGGCCTGCCGGGTAGGACTGGCCGACGGTACCCTGGACGCAATCGCCACCGACCACGCCCCGCACTCCCGGGAAGAAAAGGAGTCGGAGTTTGAGCTGGCGCCTCCGGGCATGATCGGCCTGGAGACCGCGCTGGCCCTGATGATCTCGGAGATCGTCGACCCGGGCATCCTGACCCTGGCCGAGCTGGTCCGCCGGCTGACCTCGGTGCCGGCGGGAATCCTGCGGCTTGCCGGGCAGGGGGCGGTGGCCGAGGGCTCGCCGGCCAACCTCACGGTGTTCGACCCCTCGGCCGAGTGGGTGGTGGACCCGGCCACCTTCGTGTCGAAGAGCCGCAACACCCCGTTTAAGGGCCGCAAGGTGAAAGGCAAAGTTCTGCACACGGTTTTTGGAGGCAGCCTGGTGGTCCGCAACGGCGATATCGTGCCGGAGTACGAGGCCGCTCTTTCGGTCGGCACCTCGTTCGGGGCGGCGCAGTGAGCCCGCACACCCGCACCGTACGCCCGGCCCTGCTGGTTCTGGAGGACGGGGAGACCTTCTCCGGCGAGGCACTGGGCGCCGAGACCGACGCCCTGGGTGAGGTGGTCTTCAACACCGGTATGACCGGATACCAGGAGGTGCTCACCGACCCCTCCTACGAGGGTCAGATCGTGGTCATGACCTACCCCCACATCGGCAACTACGGCGTCAACGACGAAGATCCGGAGAGCCGGTCCGCCTGGGTAAACGGGTTCGTGATCCGCAGCCTGCCCGCGGTGTACTCAAGCTGGCGGGCGACCGGGGGCCTGCAGGACTACCTCAAGGCCAACGGTATCGCCGGGATCACCGAGGTCGACACCCGCCGGCTCACCCGCCACCTGCGGGACAAGGGCGCCATGCGAGGGGTCATCTCCACCACCAACTCTGACGCCGCGGCCCTGGCGGAACGGGCCCGGCAGTCGCCGGACATCTCCGACGAGGACCTGATCGGCACCGTCACCAGCGGGCAGCCGTACGTCTGGCCGGCGGAGGGAGAGACCAGGTTCAAGGTGGCGTCGTTCGACTTCGGCATCAAGCACAACATCCTGCGATCGCTGGCCGGCCTGGGGTGCGAGGTCACCGTCTACCCGGCACGGTCGACCGCGGCGGACATCCTGCGGGACCACCCGGATGGGATTTTCGTCTCCAACGGCCCGGGAGACCCCGAGAGCGTGGAGTACGGCGTGGAGGCGATCGAGGGGCTGCTGGGCAAGGTCCCGGTCTTCGGCATCTGCCTGGGCCACCAGCTGCTTGCCCGGGCCGCCGGTTTCGACACCTACAAGCTTCCGTTCGGTCACCACGGGGTCAATCACCCCGTGTCCCGGCTGGAGGACGGCCGGATAGAGATCACCACCCAGAACCACAACTTCGCGGTGGTCGAGTCGGCGTTCGGCTACGATCCGTCAAAGGGGCGTGCCCCGGCAGGGCTGGTCGGCCAGACGCCGCACGGGCGGGCCGAGCTCACGCACCTCAACCTCAACGACAACACGGTGGTGGTTTTCGGGCTGCTCGACGCGCGGGCCTATTCCGTTAAGTACCACCCGGATGCGGGCCCGGGCCCCCACGACT
>JAJCYF010000197.1 GCA_029263035.1 Actinomycetes bacterium | reverse complement strand
AACTACGACAGGCTCATCGAGCTGGCGTCATCCGGCATGGGGGCGGATGCCATCGCCCGGCGTCTGGGGCTGACCTCCCCCACACCGGTACGGGTGGCCGCGCAGGTGCTGGAGATTCCGCTTCCCGGAGAGCCGGGCCCCCCGCCAATACCCGAGGCGGTGATGTACGAGGTGCGGTTGTCCGGCGTTTCCGCACCTCATGTCGGCCGCGTCCTTGAGCACCGTCACCTCGGTGTGGGTGCGGGTACGGGACTGCCTGCGTGGCCCTGGCCGCCCGGCCAGGCGCTGGTCGAGTATCTCTACAGAACCTTGGGACTCTGTGTGGTGGAGTGCGCCGACCGGCTGCGCTGCGATGTCAATGACCTTAAAGATCTGATCGCGGCCTACGGCATGCCGCTTCGAGATGCGGACGAATTTCGCGTCAGCGATCGCTGGAGGCTGGACCCGAAGGAGCTGCGCTCGATGTACCTGGATCAGGGTATGAGGGTGGATGACATTGCGGCAATTTTGGGTTTATCGAACCTCCTCGTCTACCGAGCTATGCATCGGTACCATCTTCCTGTAGTCCGGTACAAAGGCCAAGAGCCCCGGGTTCGGTACGACGACTTGCTGGCAGATTCCCGCGTGGCGGGGGCGCTGACCGCTGCCGAAATCGAGCCCCCTGGAGCCGACCCCCCACTTCGGAGACGGCCCCTTCCGCCCGAGTTGCTGCGCGTGCTGGTGGGAGAGTTGGGGCTTTCTTCGCTCGATGTGGAGCTGCTGACCGGCCGGGAGGCGGTTAGGGTGCTGGCCGACTGCGCCCAAGGGGGTATCGAAAAGCCGCAGCTACCTGCCGGGGTGACCGAGGAGATTCTGCGTGAGCTGTATGAAATCAAAGGTTGGCCCATGGCTCGCATTGCTCAAGAGCTCGGCTTGAGAGGCGTAGGCGCCCTCCGAACCCTGCTCCGCCGAGCGGGCATTCCGAAGCGAAGCTTCAAGGCGAATCCGTGGGATACCAGGCGAAAGAAGGCGGAGACCGGTAGCGCGGAGCCGCGACTCTAATCCGAGTTGAAGCACGGCCCGTTGCGCCCTTAGCATCATGACAGCAGATACTCTGATGCTATAGTGTGATAATGCGCACCACGGTGACACTCGACGCCGATGTGGCCGCTCGCCTAAAGGCAATTGCCCGCGAGAGGGGGCTCTCGTTCAAGGCAGCGCTTAACGACGCAGTCCGGGCGGGCCTGGACGCCACCACCAACCAGCAGGCCCGGTACCAGGTGCCGGCGCGGCCGATGGGTCTGCGGCCCGGGGTAGACCTGGACCATGCTCTTCGGCTTGCTGCCGACGACGAAGACTCCGAGATCATTCGCAAGCTTCACCTCCGCAAGTGAAGGTGCTCGACGCCAACCTCCTCCTCTACGCCGTCGATGAGCGTTCCCCCCGGCACGCCCGGGCGCGAATCTGGCTGGAGGAAGCTCTCTCCGGCGGGGAGACGGTCGGGCTGGCGTGGATAGTGCTGCTTGCCTTCATCAGGGTAAGCACCCGGGCGAGTGTTTTTGAGCACCCACTAGCGGTTGGGGAGGCCCTGGACCTGGTCGACGGGTGGCTGGCTCAACCGTGCACCACGGTATTGGAGCCGTCGCCACGCCACCACAAGGTGCTGCGAGAGCTGCTGGAGCCCCTCGGGTCGGCCGGCAACATCACCAGCGACGCTCACCTGGCTGCGATAGCCATCGAGCACGGTGCGGACCTGTACAGCTGTGACCGGGACTTTGCCCGATTCAACGGTGTCCGCTGGAGGGATCCCCTGACGCAGGAGTGATTGCGACTTCTGCACCGCTACCGACGGTTACTGTCACGCCAAGCTCAGGAGGCGCCGAGGTCCCCAATCAGGGCATCCAGCACAAGCTCCTCCTCGACCTCTACCCCCGCCAACCGGACCGCCGGTGCCAGCTCGGCGTCCCAGCAGGCCGCCGGTACCCGGCCCTTGACCGGCAGCAGCCGGGTACCTCCGCAAGCGGCATGCTCTAGCGCCTCGCGGTAGTCGGGGGTCGAGAACCGCCAGGGCCGGCCCCCCAGGGCGCCGATCATGCGGTTGCCGATCTGCAGGCCGCCGGAACCGAAGTCGCCGTGGTATCTGAGGTCGTGGCCCTGTTCCATTAGGTCGGCGATAAGGACTGCCGCGGCGACGGATGGGTTTCCTTCGGTGCAGATCATCGGCGGACATTGTGCGCCCAATCGCTCACTCGCCGCGTGCAGTACCGAGGGGTTCTCACAGGCACTGATCGTGCCTTGCGGCTCTAACTGCCACCTCTCCCTCCGCAGCGCTCCCAGAGAGAGGGGAAGCGGGAGGCCAGCGGCAGCCCAGTGGCCCGCCGCCTCGGTCAGGGGACCACAAACCACCGGGCGCAGGCCCAGGACCAGCACGGTGGACGAGGTCTCGTCGCCGTCCACCCCCACCGATGCCCAGAGTCGCCGGCGCTCGGCCGAGCTCATGGACCGGTCGCGGCCGGCCAGATGAGACAGTGCCGCGGAGACCAGGCGGCCGACGGGTTCGCCGGGGTTCAGGGCGTGGCTCGACCCCAGGACGCTGGCGGCCAGGCGGCTGCGGCCAACCGGAACCGGTGACGGCAGCCGAACCAGCACCTCGCAGGCCTGCTCGATGTGGCGTGGGAAGTCCGGGTCGGACCGCCATCGACCGGAACTACGGAGTTGCTGGAGCCAGGGCACCAGACCGGGGTGGCTGTCGACTGCCGGGTGGCCCATGACCCTAGACCAAATCTCCTCCTCCAGCTCGACATCCTGGCGCCGTCGGGCTGGCAGGTCCCGCAGGGGACCGACCGCTTCCTCGACGAGCCCGGGGAGGGAAAGCCCTGCTCGCCGGCGCAGCTCGGCGTCGAGCCGCGCCAGCGGCACCCGGATGCTTTTGGATCGCGACCGGGTGCCGAGCAGACGGTCGACGGCCAGGCGCTCTGCGGCGGTCGGATCGCGGACGGTGGCGGCGAAGCCCTCCAGCTTTCCTCCGCTGCGCTCAAGCCGGCGGTGCGCCGAGACCAGGAGCCTCTTCAGGTCCGGGTTACCGGCGAGAGCCTGGTCCGGCGAGGACATCAGCTGCCGGTGATCTCGGGATCGAGCAGGCCCTCCGGCTCGGGTTCCAGCGACTCGAAGAACGGGTCGTGCTCCCGACGGACTCTGCCGTCCCAGACGTAGCGCAGCGCGGCGACCCCCTTCTGGCCCTCCACCCGTTCCAGGTGATAGATGGCGATCGCCGGCACCTGCGGGTAGCAGCCCCACTCGTTGAAGTTGGTAAGAACGACGTCCAGGTCGAGCTCCACCAGCATCCCCAGGCAGTCGGCGCGCTGGTCGTCGTCGATGCCGGCGAAGGCTTCGTCCAGCATCAGCAGGCGCGGGGCGATGGCGGAGGCGGTGGCGTAGTAACCGGCCGTGGCGGCGAACAGCGGGAGGTGGGCCAGCTTAGCCTGCTCCCCGCCGGACCCGTGACCCTGGGTCCGGGAGGTGAATCGCTCCCACTTCCCGTCGGTCCGCTTCATCACCGTGAAGTGATGCCAGCGGCGGTAGTCGAGTGCGTCGGCCATATTCTGCACCGTGTCGACTGCGTCGCCCTCCTCGCGCGCGGCCCGGACCCGCCCCGCCAGGAAGTTGCCCAGCAGCTCGCGCTCGGGGGCGGTAAGCAGGCCGACCTCTCGGCGCAGGAGCTTAAGAGCCTCGCCGGCGCCGGCCCCGGCGTCGGGGTGGACCTCCCAGGCCAGCTTCAACAGGACTCCCGAGCGGGTGGGGTGCTGGGCCAGCTGCTCGTTCATCCGGTGTACGTGCGTCCACGCGGCGTGAATGCGCTCGCCGAGGTGGCTCCCGACCTCCGACATCAGGTGTTGTTCGATGATGTCCCGTTCTTCCACGGATAACATCTCGCGCCGCCGGGAGACCTGTTCCTCCAGGGCCCCGGCCAGCCGGATCGCCCCCACCGGGTTGCCGTTCAGCTTGGCGAAACACAGGAACAGGCCCTCCCGGGTGTCGAGGTGGGGATCGAAGTCCGACGCCAATCGGCTCCGCAGGTCGCTGTAGGCGTCATGCAGCCGGTTGGTCGCCCGGTCCCGGGCCGCCTGCTCCGTGGCAACCGCGCTCAGCCGGTCCGCTGCCGACCGGGCAAAGCCCAGGCCGGCGGTTACCTGGGTCAGGTCGCGCTCGGAGTCCAGGGGGCCGAGGGCCAACTCGGCCAGCTCGGTGGCGG
>JAJCYF010000196.1 GCA_029263035.1 Actinomycetes bacterium | reverse complement strand
CTACGAGCGCTAACTACTCCAGTGTAGGGCTTCGACTCTGACCCCCTCAGCCCAGGCACACCGACCGGCCCGGCGTCGTTACACTGATCGGTACGGGATGTAGCGTAGCTTGGCAGCGCGCGGCGTTTGGGACGCCGAGGTCGTCGGTTCGAATCCGGCCATCCCGACGAAAGCTGCCGGGGCGCTAACTTTGGCCCGAACGCCGGGCCCCGGGCTGGAGCCGGGCCGGCACCGGTAGACTAGGCAGCGAACCTCGCGGGCGTAGCTCAATGGTAGAGCTCCAGCCTTCCAAGCTGGTGGTGCGAGTTCGATTCTCGTCGCCCGCTCTGATGTGTGACACCGGTTGTTAGGATCTTTGGCATGACTGACGCTCAACTGATCCGTGACGCCGTCGCCAAATCCTCCGACCGGTTTCTCGACCATCTCAAGCAGGCGTGCGCAATTCCCTCCGTCGCCACCGAGGGGATGGGGACCGAGATGACCGCGTGGCTGGAGAACCGCCTGATGGAGCTTGGTGCCCGGGTTTCCCGCCTGTCGGTCCCCGGATCGCCCGAGGCCCTTCTCGGGGAGTTCTCAGGCGCCGACAGCGAGCGGACGCTCATGATCTACGACCACTACGACGTGCAGCCGGTCGACCCGCTCAACCTCTGGATCTCTCCGCCGTTCGAGCCGGCGATCCGGGACGGCAGGCTCTACGCCCGCGGCGCCGCCGACAACAAGGGGGATCTGATCGCCCGGCTGTCGGCGCTGGAGGTCTATCTGGATCTTTACGGAGAGCTTCCCTGCAACATCAAGTTTTTCATCGAGGGTGAGGAAGAGAACGGCAGCGTCCACTTCGAGGACATCTGCGAGGCCTACTCCGAGGAGCTGAAGGCCGATGACTGCGTCTGGGAAGGCGGCTGGATGGACCTCGACGGCCGCCCGGAAATGTACTACGGCTGCAAGGGCCTTCTCTACATCGAGCTGCGCTACCGGGCGATCACCGGCGACCAGCACTCCTCCATCGCGGTCTACGCTCCCTCAGCCCCCTGGCACCTGTTGAGGGCGATCAACTCGCTCACCGACGACGAGGGCAACATCGTCATCGAAGGCTTTCACGACCGGATCGTTCCGCCCGGCCCCCGGGAGGAGGAGCTGATCCATAGCATCAAGTTCAACGAGGAGGCGATGCTGAAGCGCCTGGGGATCACCGAGTTCAACCAGGGGCTTACCGGTTCCGCCCTCACCCACGCCCTGCTCTACGCCCCCACCGCCAACATCGACGGCTTCGAAACCGGCTACACCGTACCCGGCG
Organism: Actinomycetes bacterium; assembly: GCA_029263035.1. GTDB lineage: Bacteria > Actinomycetota > CADDZG01 > JAHWKV01 > JAHWKV01 > JAJCYE01. The sequence continues at coordinate 3,047 of JAJCYF010000196.1, read as the reverse complement.
GGCAGAAGACGGTCCTGCCGGCGGAGGCCATGGCCAAGATCGACTTCCGGCTGGTACCCGACCAGGACGGCACGGAGGTCGCCGGGCTGGTGCGCAGGCACCTCAAGGACCACGGTTTCGGCGATATAGAGGTCAGCGTGATGAGCCATGAAAACCCGTCCCGCTCGCCCCTCGACTCAACCCTCGGCCGGGCGGCCGAGAAAGCCGCCGCCGGTTGGTTCGAGGATGCGGTCACCATCTACCCCTATATGTGGGCCACCGGGCCGATGTTCCCCATCGCCCAGGGCCTGGGGATTCCCATCTGTTCTCCGCCGGGAGTGGGCCGTCCGGACTCCAACCTGCACGCTCCCAACGAGCACGTCCACATCGCCGATTTCTACGACATCATCGGCTACACCGTCGCCTACCTTCGGGAGTACGGGCGAACCGTTCCGGCCTAACGGGTATTTTGGATGGGGTGAGGTACGACTCCATAATCGTCGGCGGCGGGATCATCGGGCTCAGCATCGGCTGGCGCGCGTCCCAGCTCGGGCTCTCGGTCCTGATCCTGGAGAAGGGCGACCCCCCGGACGCCGCGTCGGCGGCCGCCGCCGGGATGCTGGCCCCGGTCACGGAGACCACCTTCGGCGAAGACGCCCTGCTGCAGCTCAATCTGGAGAGCGCCCGCCGGTGGAAGGGGTTTGCCGAGGAGCTGTCGTTTGCCGGAGGCATAAACCTGGCCGACCACCGCCGGGGCATCCTGCACATCGCGCTGGACCGTGATCAGTCGGAGTCCCTCTCCCGCCTTTTCGAGTACCAGCAGGAGCTGGGACTACAGGTGCAGTGGCTTTCCTCGATGGCCTGCAGACGCCTGGAGCCGGCCCTGCACCCCTCTACCCGGGCCGGGATCCTGGCGCAGGGCGACTGGGCGGTCGACCCCCGCAGTGTCCTGGATGCCCTGCGGACGGTCCTGCGGTCCGCCGGTGCCACGCTCCGGCACGGTGCCGTGGTGACCAAGGTAAAGAGCGGTCCCAGCCCGTCGGTCCGCCTGGACACCGGCGAGACCATCGAAGCCGGCACGGTGGTGATCGCCGCCGGCCCGTGGTCCGGGCAGATCCCCGGCATTCCTTCGCGGGTGAGCCGGGCGGTGCGGCCGGTCAAAGGACAGATTCTGCGGCTCCGGCCCGCCGCGCCGATGCCCCCACCCATTACACAGATCCTACGGACCGAAGAGGTTTACCTGGTCCCCCGGCCGGGCGGGGAGATCGTCGCCGGAGCCACGGTGGAGGAAAAAGGCTTTGACACCGCTGCAACCGCGGGCGGGGTCTTCGAGCTGCTCCGGGCCGCCGGGGAGCTGGTGCCCGGCATCCGGGAGATGGAGCTGGTGGAGGTGAAGGCCGGCCTTCGCCCGGGCACGCCCGATAACGCTCCCCTGTTGGGCACGGTTGAGCCGGGCCTGGTCATGGCCACCGGCCACTTCCGCAACGGGGTCCTGCTGGCGCCGGTCACCGCCGACGGCATCGCCGAGCTGCTGGCGAAGGGCGACCTGCCCGCCGAGCTGGCCGGATTCGACCCCCGCAGGTTCCAGGAGTGAATCTTCGGCTGAACGGTGAGGATCGGGAGATGGCGCCCGGGTCGTCTATCCCCGACGTCCTTGCCATACTTGGATTTGAGGAACTTCGCGGGGTTGCGGTCGCCGTCGACGGAGAGGTCGTTCCCCGCAGCACGTGGGTGGGGTACCGGCTGACCGACGGCATGAAGGTCGAGGTATTGAAACCCGTTCAAGGAGGTTAGGTGCGCGAGAAGCTGCAGATCGCAGGGCGGGTCTTTCAGTCGCGCCTGATCTTTGGTACCGGAGGCTTCACCAGCCTGCAGGTTATGGGCGATGCCCTGAAGGAGACCGGCTCGGAGATGGTGACCGTTGCGATGCGGCGGGTCGACCCGATGGCAGGCGGATCCATTCTGGACGTCATCGAGGCCGCCGGGTGCGACATTCTGCCCAATACCGCCGGGTGCTTCACCGCTGCCGATGCGGTCCTGACCGCCCGGATGGCCCGGGAGGCCCTGGGGACCGAGTGGGTGAAGCTGGAGGTGATCGGCGACGACCGCACGCTGCTTCCCGACGGTCCCGAGCTGCTGAACGCCGCCGAGACCCTGGTGGACGAGGGCTTCATCGTGCTGCCCTACACCAATGACGACCCGATCCTGGCCAAGCGCCTGGAGCAGGTGGGGTGCGCCGCGGTCATGCCGCTGGGTTCACCCATCGGCAGCGGCGCCGGCATCCGCAACCCCTACAACCTGGCGATCATCCTGGAGAACGCCGAGGTCCCCGTGATTCTCGACGCCGGCATCGGCACCGCCTCCGACGCGGCCATCGCCATGGAGCTCGGATGCGACGCAGTGCTGGTTGCCAGCTCGGTCTCCCGGGCCAAGGACCCGCTGCGTATGGCCAGGGCGATGCGGATGGCGGTGGAGGCGGGCCGGCTGGCCCACGAGTCCGGGCGCATCCCCCGGCGGCTGTACGCCGAAGCTTCCAGTCCGACCGACGGGGTCGCCGAGTATTAGGCCCTGGTCCAGACCCTGGCCGCCTTCAGCTCCCGCTTGACCTTCTTCCAGTCGGACGACTTCGTGCTGACGAGCACGTCGGTGACTATCTGACCGGCCCCCAGGACCAGCAGCAGGTAAACCACCCAGCCCGGCAGGTCCAGGGACCGGGCGACCGGGATCAGCGCGAACGGCACGATCTTGGTCACCAGGGCTCCGCTGGCGTGCATCAGGGCTCTCTGGGTGGGCGGAACTCTGAGGTAGGTGGCGTAATCCAGCTTGGCGCCGGGCCGGGGCGGCGGAGGGCCGCCGATGAAGTAGTAGATGAAACGCATCCCCATCGCCCGTCCGACCGCCCATTGGGCCAGGCTGTGGGTGCCTACCTCGAGCGCTCCCAGGGCCCCCAGGAAAAGACCGGTCCTGACGAGTCGGCTGTCTACTCCGCCGGCCAGGATGAGGGCCGCGACCCCGGCTCCCGTAGCGGCGGTCAGAACGGCCGTGCCCACCCCCGCTGAAACCCTGAG
>JAJCYF010000195.1 GCA_029263035.1 Actinomycetes bacterium | reverse complement strand
GCGGTGATGATGATGTCCTTCTTGCGGTCGGTGATGTTGAGGTATCCGGCGTCGTCCAGCGCGCCGACGTCGCCGGTTCGCAGCCAGCCGTCCGGGGTCATGGCTTCGGCGGTCGCTGCCGGGTCGTTGAGATAGCCCTTGAACAGATTGGGTCCCTTGACCAGGATCTCGCCGTCCTCGTCGAACTTCATCTCCAGCCCGGGGATCGGGGGGCCCACCGTGCCGATGCGAGCCTTTTTCGGCGGGGTCACCGTGGTCGGAGCGTTGGTTTCGGTCTGCCCGTACGCCTCGATGAGGTCGATTCCGATGGCGTGGATGAACTTGATGACCTCCGGAGCAACCGGAGCGGAGCCGGTAACCGCAAACTTGCAGTGCTCCATGCCGAGCTCCTCGCGGGTCTTGGCGAAGATCAGCTTGTCGAACAGGGCGTTCTTCACCTTCAGCGGCAGGGGGATGGCCTTGCCGCCCTGCTCCAGCTCAACCCGCTCCATCGCCGCCGCCAGTGCCTTGGCAATGGTGTCGGCCTTCTCGTGCTCTTTGTACCGGGCCTGGATCGCGGAGGCGAACTTCTCGTAGACCCGAGGCACTCCGATGAAAAACGTGGGCTTGCAGTCCTTGAGGTTCTCCCGAAGCTTGTCGGTCGACTCGGCGAACCAGACCTCGAATCCGTAGTAGATGCCGCCCCACTCCGAGGCCAGGCGCTCGAAGACATGCGAGAGGGGCAGGTAGGAGATCACACGCTCCTCCATGTCGGTGAAGGGAAGTACGCTCCCCAGGGTCCCCAGGGTCCAGGCGAACCCCCCGTGCGTGAGGATCGATCCCTTTGGGAGTCCGGTGGTCCCCGAGGTATAGATGATGGTGGCGGTGTCTTCGGGGGTGATGGCCGAGGAGCGCTCCTTGACGGCAGCCGGCTCGGTCTTGGCGTAGTCCCGGCCCCGCTGGCGCAGCTGGCTGAAGCTCATCAACAGCTCGGTGGACCCGGTATCGGCGTCCATGACCACGATCTTTCGAAGGTTGGGAAGCTCCTTTACCGCCGCCTGCACCTTGTCCAGCTGAAGCTGGTTCTCAACGATGATGACCTGGGCGCCGGAGTGGCCGACGACGTGGGCCACCTGGCTGGAAGAGTTGGTGACGTAGACCGGGATGGTGATGGCGCCGGTAAGCAGGATTCCGATGTCGGCGATGTGCCATTCCGGGCGGTTCGTGGACAGAAGGGCCACGGTGTCACCCTTGTCGACCCCGAGGCTGATCAGCCCGCCGGCAACCTCCCGGGCCTGGGTGTCGTACTCGCGGAAGGTGATCTTTTGCCAGCCGTCGCCCGATTTTGCCCTCATCGCAACTCGGTCGGCGCTGCGGGCTACGCGATTCTCAAAGACCTCGGTGAGCGTGCGGCCTGAGACAGCCATGGATCTCCCTTCTGAGTCGTGCGCTCAGCCTCCGGCGCCGAAAGGCCGGGGACACTGTTGAATTATCGCGCCCGCCCGGATGTTGCCACAGCCGGTGGCCGCTTGCCCGGCTTGACGCCGGGGTTTGTGCCGCCGTTACCCCGGACCGAGCCCCCAGGGCTTAGAGTTCACAACAAGTTCATCCCGACAGGACGAGGCGGATCGTACGATATGACCATGGAAGGCAACCCCTCTGGAAGTTAGGGAGACAAAGGCACGGGACCGCGTCTTTGCCATTGTGCTGGCCGGAGGGGAGGGCAAGCGCCTGGCACCTCTCACGGCCGACCGGGCCAAGCCCGCCGTCCCGTTCGCCGGCAACTACCGGCTGATCGATTTTGCGCTGTCCAACCTGGTTAACGGCGGGAGTCGCCGCATTGCGGTCCTCACCCAGTACAAAAGCCACAGTCTGGACCGGCACATCGCCCAGACCTGGCGGTTGTCGTCGCTATTGGGCGGCTACGTAACCTGCGTTCCGGCCCAGATGAGGCGGGGGCCCCACTGGTTCTCCGGGTCGGCGGACGCCATCTTCCAGAACTTCAACTTGATCCGTGACGAAAATCCCGACTACATCTACGTTTTCGGCGCCGACCACATCTACCGCATGGACCCGAGCCAAATGCTCGAGGAGCACATCGCCTCGGGAGCTGCGGTGACGGTCGCCGGAATCCCGGTCCCCGCCTCCGAGTCGCCCGGTCTGGGAATCATCGACGCCGGAGAGGATCACAAGATCCGCCGGTTCGTGGAAAAGCCGACCGACACCACCGGGCTGGAGTACTCGCCGGGCAAGGTGCTGGCGTCCATGGGCAACTACATCTTCACCACCGCAGCACTGGTCGATGCGCTGGTGCGGGATGCCGATAACCCCGAGAGCAAACACGACGTCGGCGGCGACATCATTCCGATGATGGCCCGGGAGGGCGGCGCCGCGGTCTACGACTTCGACACCAACAACGTCCCCGGCACGACCGACCGGGAGCGCGGCTACTGGAGAGACGTAGGGACGCTGGATTCCTACTACGACGGGCATATGGACCTGGTCTCGGTCCACCCGGTATTCAACCTGTACAACGAGCACTGGCCCATCTACTCCTGGCACCAGCCGCTTCCGCCGGCCAAGTTCGTCTTCAACGAGGAGGGCCGTCGGGGCATGGCCCTGGACTCACTGGTCAGCGAGGGGGCAATCGTCTCCGGGGGATGCGTGAGAAAGTCGATTCTGTCCGCCCGGGTCTTTGTCCACAGCGGGGCAGACGTCGAAGGCTCGGTGCTCATGGACCGGGTGGACGTAGGCCGGGACGCGGTCGTTCGCAACGCAATCATCGACAAGAACGTCGTGATTCCGCCGGGCTACCGCATCGGCTGCGATCCGGCTGCAGACGCCGAACGCTTCACCGTGTCCGCCAACGGTGTGGTGGTCATCGGCAAGGACCAGAAACTCGACTAGGGCCCCCGGGTTGAAGGTTTCCTTTCTGACGCGCGAGTATCCGCCCGAGGTCTACGGGGGGGCCGGTGTCTACGCCGAACACCTGACCGCGGAGCTGGCCCGGCGGGTCGACCTTTCGATTCACTGCTCCGGAGAGCCCCGGCCGGGCAGGCCCGACGTCTTCACCTATCCGGGTTGGGAGAGGCTGAACGGCAGCGCCCCGCACCTGGGGCCGCTGCAGTTCATGTCTTCGGACCTTCTGATGGCGGCGGCGCTGGAGGGTACCGGCGTAGTCCACAGCAATACCTGGTACACGAACCTGGCGGGGCACCTGGCCAAACTCCTTTACGGGGTGCCCCATGTTGCCACCGCCCACAGCCTGGAGCCCCTCCGGGCCTGGAAGGCGGAGCAACTCGGCGGCGGCTATGCCGTGTCGAGCTTCTGCGAGAAGACGGCGCTGGAAGGGGCCGATGCAGTGATCGGGGTTTCCGAACAGATGCGGCGGGACGTGCTGCGCTGCTACCCCTCGATCGACCCGGACCGCGTGGTGGTCGTGCACAACGGCATCGATACCAACGTCTACCGCCCGGCCGGCGGGACCGGCGTCCTGGGCGCGCGCGGGATCGACCCTTCCTACCCCATCGTGGTGTTCGTAGGGCGCATCACCCGGCAAAAGGGCATCATCCACCTGCTGAGAGCCGCCGA
>JAJCYF010000194.1 GCA_029263035.1 Actinomycetes bacterium | reverse complement strand
GGAATCCAGGAGCGGGCAGGCCCTTCTCCGGCGTCGTTAATGGTTTTAGCCGGAGGAGGCGTCTGCCCGCTCCGGCCGGGAAGGCCGCCCGATCCCTCACAGGGGGAATCCAGGAGCGGGCAGGCCCTTCTCCGGCGTCGTCAATGGTTTTAGCCGGAGGAGGCGTCTGCCCGCTCCGGCCGGGAAGGGAGGCCCCTCTCAGACGGACGCCACTCCCACAGGCGAATCAAGGAGCGGGCAGGCCCTTCTCCGGCGTCGTCAATGGTTTTAGCGGAGGAGGCGTCTGCCCGCTCCGGCCGCGAACGGTCCTTTATCGACGGGGAAGCAAACCATAAACTGGCCTTATGGATTTCAAGCTCGAGTTGATCCCCATTCCCGTCTCTGATGTCGATCGGGCCAAACGGTTCTATGCCGATGAGTGTGGGTTCGTCGTCGACCTCGACCACCGGATCTCCGAGTCCCTTCGCATCGTCCAGCTCACCCCTGCCGGCTCCGGGTGCTCCATCATGCTCGGCACCGGAACCGACAAGCCTCCCGGCTCGATCCAGGGGATCCAGCTGGTGGTCTCCGACATCGACGCAGCCCGGGCGCAGCTGGTCGAGGGCGGAGTTGAGATCACCCCGGTTCGTTACTTTGAGGCCGGGGAGTGGAAGGACGGCCACGGCGGGCCCTGGAACTCGTTTGCCTTCTTCGACGATCCCGACGGCAACGGCTGGGTCCTTCAGGAGAGGCCTTAAATGGTAGCGAGCATGCCTCCCCCCGGCCGCGACCGCGACCGCAAGGGGTACAAGTCCCCCCTGGCCTGGCAGCACGGAAACCGGCGTTACGCCGCCATATTTCTCATCACCGTTCTTCTCCTGGTAGGGCTGTATTCGTGGAACCGCCGGCAGGTGCAGGTGGAGAACCGGGATGAGATGGGCAGGGATCGCCTGTGTGAGGTCCGGGCAGAAACCGGCGCCGACATGGTGGACTGCGAGGAAAACTAGATCCTCGTTAGGCGGCGAGCGCCGGCGCTGCTTATTCTTATCGCCGGTATTCCGGTGCTCCTACTGGGGTTCGGCGGATTCCTGGGGCGTTGGCATTGGCTTTTGGATTTACCCTCCGCCTTTCGGCCCCACTACGCGGTCCTGCTCGCAATACTTGGTCCGGCGGCCTGGTGGGCAGGCCGACGGGTCGTCGCCTCGGCGTTTGTAGCCGGAGCGGCCCTCAACGCTGCCATCCTTGCGCCGCTCTGGCTGGTGACGCCGGCTCCGCCTGCCGGGGCCGGCCGGCTTCAGGTGCATTCACATAACGTTCATGGGGGCGGGGACGAACGTTTTGCCCAGGTTGTCGAAGACCTGCGTCATTCAGACGCCGATCTCGTATTCCTCTACGAGATGAGCCCCCGCTGGATCGAGCTGTTCGCCTCAACCGACCTTCCCTTCAAGGTCGTTCACCCGACAACGCCATCCGAGCACCGCCGGATTATGGCGTTGAGCAGGGTTCCGGTTAGTTCGGCACGGGCGGTTCCTTTGACCTCTCAGTCCACTGGAGGCATCTCAGTGGATGTCGATCTGGGCGGCAGGCCGGTCTCGGTGCTCGGCCTCCATACCCTGGCCCCCAGGAGCAAGGCGAGCGCGGCCCTGAGAGATAGGGAACTGGCCGCCGCCGGGAGATGGGCCAGGCGCCAAAAGCTGCCTGTTGTAATTGTCGGGGACCTCAACGCCACTTCGGGTTCCTCCGCATTCAAAAGCGTCGAGCGCTCGGCGGACCTGATCGACAGCCAGAAAGGCTTTGGTCTGCAACCCACCTGGATGGCGGGTTACGGGCCGTTCCGGGTTCCTATCGACCATCTACTCCATAGTCCTCAACTGACTACCACCGACCGGGACACCGGTCCCTCGCTAGGTTCCGCCCACCTGAGCCTTCAGGTCGACTTGGCGTGGGCGGATCGTGCCGACCCGTGACCTTGACACTCCGAGGTGAGACAGATACCGGTCGAGGCCTCGGTTGCAGGTTCAGACTGTCGCCCCCACAACAGCCGGGTCCTCTTCGACGGGCGGGCTGGGCAACCTCCAACCAGTCAACCAGAAAGGAGCGATCATGCTTCGCAGCGCCAAGCAACTGAGCAGCTTCAGCCTGCAAGGCATCGACGACAACCTTGGGAAAGTCGACGACCTCTATTTCGACGATGCCGAATGGAGGGTCCGCTACTTCGTGGTCAAGACCGGCGGATGGCTGTCGGAGAAGAGGGTGCTTCTGTCGCCCGTCGCCCTCACCGGTGTCCCACAGGACAACGACGTCATCCACCTGGACCTGACCACCGAGCAGATCCGCAACAGCCCGGAGATCGATCTCGCCAAGCCGGTTTCCAAACAAAAGGAGGTCGACCTCCACACCCATTACGGATGGGCCTACTACGGCTACGGCGGGGTCGGCAGCATGGAGAAGCGGCCGCCCTACCCCCCGTCCAGCGAAACCGCAGGCGACGGGAACGAAGATCCCCACCTGCGGAGCGTTGACGAGGTGACCGGCTACCGCATACGGGCCACTGATGAGGAGGTGGGCCACGTTGAGGACTTCATTGTCGATGACACGACCTGGGAGGTTCGGTTCATGGTCGTCGACACCGCAGCGCTGTGGTTCGGCAAGAAGGTTCTCATATCGCCTCAGCACATCGCATGGGTGAAATGGGCGGACCAGCAGGTTGGCCTGCACCTGCCCAAGGACCGGGTAAAGGACATGCCGGAGTGGGACGGCAGCTCGCCGTTGGAGGCCGATGAGGAGGAAGCACTGTCCCGGCCGGCGAGCTATGTGATTTAGGAACTACAGAACCGAACGGGAGGTCATGAATGCGCTTAATCCTTCGCCGCAACCGGCACCCGCGAACGTTTGCCGGGCCGCGGCAACCGGCGGCGGTCTTCCTGACGGCGCTGGTGGCCATCGGCCTTCTTGCCGGTTGCGGCGAACAGGACGCTCCGCCGGCGTCGGTCGATGATCCGGCGCTTCCATCCTGGATAGTGAGCGTGGAGCCCGAACCGGGCGAACAAAGCTCGGTCCTTAGGCGTATCGAGGTCAACTACGTCCTCCAGACCGGCGGAGAAAATGTCCGGTTGTCGGTCGATGGAACCGACGTCACGTCCTATGCGGACTTCGGTCGTGAGCAGAACGTCGGCGGACCGGGAAGTTTGTTCTACGACTTTGAGGCGGGCCGCGCAATCGTCCCCATGGAGCCGGGAGAGCACACCGCGACGCTGGAGCTGGTGGAACTTGAAGACCTGGGTGAGCAGCCGCAGGTCCTGGATACCTTCAGCTGGTCCTTCACCATCCAGTAGAAAGCTGCTCGGGTCGACAGACAGTTCGTTGGGGTCGGCGGTCCCTCGACCCGAATCCCTCCGCGGTTGTCGGACTGCAGCGGCCAAGGACTCTAAGCAGTTCCGCACCCCTCCTCCAGGGCACGGCTGGCTCTAATGGCGATTCGCTAAGCTCCCTGAAACTTCTCATCGAAATCTCTGCCCCTTTAGACCTGAATCCGATCGAAAAGGGGGACCTCCCTCGAGGGTGCTTGGTTACAAAGCCGCCAGACGAGGAAGGGCCAGCACTTATGCTGTCATGGAGCGATCAAGTCGAGTTAGCAGTCTGGTGGAGCGGGGATAATCGATCGCACCGATCACAAAGACAGGGGCAAGATCCCGAGACCATCCGCCGATACCGGGACAATTCAGACCTGACTCCGGGCACCCGGCGATCCGGGCCTGCACTGGTCGATGAGTACGTCGACTACATCGATGCACGTCTAGAAGACAACGGGCATCTGCCGGCACTGTTCTTCTACGAGAGGTCAGGGATCTGGGCTACGCCGGCTCCTACCAGGCCCTGGCCCGATACCTGCAAAAGGTTCGGCCCGACTGCCCGTGCACCGGGAGCGAAACTTTCGAGTCGGTGATCATGGGTCATCACCTGGGACCGGTCCAGGGCCCAGGCCGACTGGTCGCCGTTTCGTGGACGCCCACAGGTACCCGCGACACGGTCAAGGTGCACCTGGCCAGGTTCGAGCTGTGCAACGCCAAGTTGCCACCGGAGGATTCTATCTAAGCCAGGGACTTTGCCGCCGCTCACATAGACGCTTTCGATCACATGGGCGGAGTACCGGTTTTGATCCGCTACGACCGCAGTGCCGAGGTGTTTAAGCAGTCAAGCGACCAACCCACGGATCTGTTCGGCGATTTCGTCTCCTACTATATGCCCGGCCGCAGCCGCAGCAACGGGATCATCGAACGCCTCTTCGACTACGTGCAGAGAGCTTCCTCCACTCGGTGGACGCCGGCAGCTTGCCCGAGCTCAACCACCGATTCCGCCGCTGGCTGGACCGAGCTGGCGAACCGGCGAACCTCGGCCGGCATCACTGTGATGCCTGAGAGGGGCACTCCAAGACGAACTCCCCTTCCTGCTGGTTGTCCGCCGGGCGACATATCGAATCAAGCAGGTTGGGTACCGCAGGGGGTGGACCGCTTCTGCCTGGGGTCCGCCTCGGCGGGGCCGCTACGCGGAGTGCTCAGCGCCCTCAAGTACCTGTACGGTCCATCCTTCGACGAAGTGGGATATCTGCCGACGGACAAAAGCGCAGGTCATGCCCTATGCCAGGTCGTCAACCGAGCAACCAGCTCGGCAACTCAATCTGCCTGACCAGCAACCGCAGCTTCTCGTCGTGGGGAAGGACCTTCGGAGACGAGGTTGTGCGCCGCCGGGATCTTGGACCGGCTGCTCGGTGACGCAAGTAGTTCTGAACATCAAAGGGGACAGCTACCGCATGCGTATGCACAAAGGGGCTGATCGACGGGGCCCGGAAGGGGGGTGATTGCTCCGTTGGCAATGTGTCCCTGGCAAACTGCGGTATATTAGCTCGACCAGGAAGTCATGGAGATTGAACTATGGCGCTCAAGAAGCGGATGTTCCGGAACCAGGAACGTCGCCTCCTTTTGGCAGTGGCGCTCCTAAGTCTAGTCGTCGGTATCGGGGCTATATCTTGGGCGCAATCCTCGGCGCCGGCCGAACTGCAGTTGCCTGGCGGAGCGTCCCAACTCGGAGAGCCTATGCGCAGGCCGGATGGCTCCATTCTCCTGGCACAGGCAAAGGGGGCGAAGGTGACTTTAATGACCGTTCGCTTGGTTGATCGGGCTCTGGCTGAAGCAGATGTTTACCAAGCTCCGGGGGAGGTCGTAGACCTAGAGCTTGCGCCTTCAAATGGTCGGGGCAATGAGCTTGTTGTGGTGGCGTCATGTCCCGCTGGCTTCGGTGCCCAAAACCCTGCAGATGAGTTTCGTCAATGCATAGGGCCGATTCATTTGGAATCGTTTGAGATCACTCCTGGTGCAACGCTAATTCGTCGGCAGCCTTTACCCCAAGGCTTGGGGCAGGGGACCCTGTTGGGGTCTAATCAACTATTCGTGTGGGAGAGTTTCGACCCTATGGGCCTGGCGGTTTATAAGAGCGGCCAATGGGAGTCCCTTCCTCCTAATCTACTCGATAGCCGGCCTATCGTGGAGCGATGCGCTTCTCGGCAGGAACTCTGGGTACTTAACGGTGATTTCGGTCCTGCAAGTTTGACCGGCTCTGATAATGCCGTACCGAATCCGAGCCCAAGATTTTTCCTTTACCGGCTTCCCCTCAAGGAATCGGATCCAGGCTGGGAAAGCGTCCCAGTCCTAGGATTGGAGGAATCGTCTTTTGCTGAGTTGGCGTGTTCAGAGACGGAGGCTTTTGTCCGCGTTGATTCATCTCTTTTCTTCACCCGAAGGCCCCGTACACCAATCGCCGAGGCGGAGGGACTCGAGCATCTGCGCGGCAACCCGGCACTTCGTCCGGTCGTATTCCTGCAAGATTTTGAGTCCTGTGCCGTAGTGATGCCCGGGGGCCGAATTCAGAGGACGAACCGCGGAAGACCCGGAACTGCCACCTCGCCGACGACCTCAGTTTGCGACGCGGTTCCCTGGCCTACAGACCGTGGTCATTCCGCCATCTCGCTGGGTGTAAGGGGAATGCTGCAGGAACAGCCCTGGTGAGACGCGTGGGCTACAAAGTCATGTCGATAGTGTTGACGCTTGCGATCATTCTGGCAGTGGGCTCGTCAGTGTCAGTGAAGGCGCAGACAGCGGGACAGTATGTACAAAACAATCGTTGGACCGCCGTTCAGTACAACATGTTTGGGGCAAAGGGAGGGGCTGGCTACAACGATCAGGTGGCAGCGGCAGTGGTCAACTCGCTTCGTTCTCGAAGCCCTAAGCCCTGGGTCTTGTCATTCAACGAGATTTGCAGTCAGCAGTGGGCGTTCATAGCCAATTACATCAACGTCAACCTGAAACTTGGCGGGTACGACTATTCTATGGCAGCCCATTGGTCGGTCCCGGCCCATCACGACTGCAACGGCGGCTCGTTCGGCAACGTTGTTGTAGTACTGGGAAAATCGCCACCGGCACAAGCAATTCACTGGCAACTGGAGCATCAGAATTCGTTTGCAGAGACGAGAGGTGTCGCATGCGTTTACCAGGCTCTCCATAACTTTGTCGCTTGTAGTACACATTTAACTATCGGTTCAAGCTCAAACCCCGAGGGCGGCGACGAGACCTTAAAGACCAAAGAACAGCTTCTGGACCTTATGGAGGACATCACTCCATGGGTCCTTTCTGGAGTCCCAATGTTTATATTGGGCGATTTCAACATTGAAACTACACGCGATGCCACAAGCCACTTTTACTTTAATGATTGGTGGTACGTCTTGTTCAACGAAGCGGAACGACCTGGGGCCACGATCAACGATCGAAGGGCTACGTTTCGATCGTTCGCCACCGGACAGGAGAAGTCGATCGATTACATCTTTGTTCGCAAGCCTGGAGCGATTACGGCTCCCGCGTATAGCTTCTTCGGCGCGTACTCCGACCATGCATGGTACGAGGGGTTCCTGACATAAAACGAGTTATCCCAGGAGCGCGTCGCAACAGAGTTGCTGTTGCTGCTGCTTGCCTTCTAGTAGTCCTGGTTGCAGTCGTGGTCGTATTGAATCGGACAGTTCGGGACCACGCCGATCCGGTTGATAAGCAGGCTCACTCATCTCCTCCCGGCACACCCCTGCACGACAATCTCAAAGTCTTACCAGGATCCATGCTCGTCGGACCGGTGGTCGTCCGAGCGGTCGGAAACGGCGACGGGTTTGAACAACCTATGAGCTGGTTCGCCGTTTTGTCCGTAACCGGAGAGCCGATAACGGTCTGGAAACGCTACCTTGCCGAGTTTGCCCGCGCGCTACCATCCGGCCAGTCATACTTCGACGTCCCACGGTGCCGGCAAACTCCCACGCACAATTTCTCATGTAGAGCCGGGGGAGAGGCATTGGACACCGATTCCAAGCCCATAAGGCTCATAGCAGATATGACCACGACCGGGAACGACGTAAACGGAGCGTATTTCATCACGCTAAGTGTCGACCACCCTACGGAGGTAAATCCGGGCCCAGGAGATGCCGGCTTTCCCGAGCGCTACACGGGAGAGACCGCTCCTCCTCCAGCGAAACCTGCACCGGCGCCGGGCACTGGCGAGCTAGTAGCTGCCACCTTCAAAGACAGCCGCTACGTCCTAGAACCAGGAAGTCAGTTAGTCGCCGCCTGGGATGTTATTGCTGGTTTCAGTGTGCTGCTCAGCGTATCGAGGGATTCAGATATTGACGCACTAGCTGGTACGTACATACGTCAAACGGGAGAGGCGATCGAATTTCATCGCGAAGTTCGGTGGAAGGGGGCATCGAACACCTACCTTGGAGTCTCAAGCAAAGTCGGTGGCAATGCGGCCAGCGTTTGGGCCGTCGATCAGCCAGGAAGGCAAAATGACTACATTTTTTACACCGTCGTTCAGGGGTGAGCATTCACTGCGACCGAGCGTAGCCTAGGGGATTTTGGCTAAACCGCGAGCTCCGTCTGAATCTACCTAGCACTGGAATGACATCCTGATCTGGTGCCGCTTGGAACACTTTGATGGAGTGAAGTGGCCCCCCCAACCTCTACACCGCGTGCACTGGACCGCCTAGTGAACTGGGTTAGTCGATGTCCAGGAGGTGCCGGCGGGCGTCTCCTACGCCGTGCAGGGAGCCCGTGATCAGGATCATGTCCTCCTCGTCCGAGATGGACCTCGCCCGGTCCAGGGCGTCCTCCATTGTCGGTGCCAGTTCGGGGGCGTCGTGCCCGGCCACCACCGGTGCCAGATCCCGGAGGGTCTCGGGGGAGGCAAAGCGGGAGTTGTCGCCCCGGGTGAGGATCACCCGGTCGGCTGCGGGGACCAGCTGGTCCAGAACGCCTTTGATGTCCTTGTCCTCGAAGATCGACAGCACGATCGTCAGCTTTTTGAACAGGAAGTCGGCCGACAGTGTGTTGCGCAGCGCCAGGGCGGCGTGGGGGTTGTGGGCCCCGTCCAAAACGATTAGGGGCTTGCGACCGACCACCTCCAGGCGACCGGGCGAGGTGACCGAAAGCAGCGATGCAGCCAGCAGCTCGGGGTCCAGATCCCGCCCCAGGAAAGCCTCCGCCGCAGCTACCGCCAGGGCCAGGTTGACCCCCTGATGGGCGCCGTGCAGCGGCAGGAACAGGTCCTCGTAGCTGGCTCCCGGGGTCTTTAGCGTTACCGCCCGGCCCCCGACCGCGGTCTCGTTGGAGGCGATGTGGAAGTCGGTGCCCAGAACCAGGGATTTGGCGCCCACCTTGGTGGTGCGGGCCGCCAGCAGATCCATCACCTCGGGAACCTGGGCGGCGGAGATAACCGTCGACCCAACCTTGATGATGTCGACCTTCTCGGAGCCGTTGGCGGCCGGCGTGCTTCCGAGGTACGCCGCGTGGTCGACGTCCACCGGGGTCAGCACGGAAACCGAGCTGCGCACCAGGTTGGTGGCGTCCCACCGGCCGCCCAGGCCGGTTTCGATCACCCCGGCGGCCACCGATCGCTCGGACATCCACTCGAAAGCCATCGCAGTGGTCAGCTCGAAGTAGGTCAGGGGCTCCCCCAGGTCGTCCTCCACCATCTGGATGAACGGCAGCAGGTAGGTCAGGGTGTCGGCGAACTCCTGCTCGTCGATGATGTCCCACACCGGCCCTTCGTCCCACCCGGCCAGCACGAACCTCTCCCGGACGTCGTGCAGGTGGGGGGAGGTGTACAGCCCGGTGCTCAACCCGTGCCCGGCCAGGATCGACGTGATGATGCGGGCGGTCGAGGTCTTGCCGTTGGTCCCGGCCAGGTGAATGGTCAAGAAGTTGAGCTGGGGGTCGCTGAGCAGCCGGGTCAGGGCCTCAATGCGGGCCAGCCCGGGGGTGATCCCAAAACCCCGGGAGTCCAGGAACGCGTGAGCCTGCTTGGGAGTGAGACCCAACTAGCCGGAGCCCAACAGGGCGAGCTGGGCCTTCAACTTGGCCATGGTCGCCTTTTCTTCCTCCAGCCGGCGGTGCTGCTCCGCCACGACGTCGGCGGGCGCCCGGTCGGTGAAGCCCTTGTTGGCCAGCTTGACCTCCACCTTGGCGATCTCCTTTTGAACCTTGTCGATCAGCTTGCCCAGGCGATCCGCCTCCGCCTTGGCGTCGATCAGACCCTCCATCGGCACTGCGATCTCAATGCTGCCGGCGATCAGGCGGGCACCGGAGACCCCGTCCAGGGACTGAGCCACCACCAGCTCGTCCAGCCCGGCCAGACGGGAGATGATCGCGTTGTCACGCCGCAGCGCGTCCCGGTCCGCAGCATCTTCGGAGCTCGCCGACGGCGTCAGGCGGACCTTGGGGGAGAGCCCCCGCTCGGAGCGGAAGCTGCGAATGGCCGAGACCACCTCCTGCACCCGGCCGAAGTCGGCCACCGCCTCTGCGTCCGCCGGGGCCGCAACCGGCCACTCGGAGATCATGATCGACGGCCTGTCCCGCTCGAGGGGAAGCATCTGCCAGATCTCCTCGGTGACAAACGGGATGAACGGGTGCGCCAGGCGTAGAGCCTGCTCCAGGACGTTGACCAGCACCGCCCGGACCGGCCCGGAGACCTCCGGGTCCTCGGAGGACAGCCGCTGCTTGGCCGCCTCGATGTACCAGTCGCAGAACTCGCTCCAAATGAACTCGTAGACCGCACGGGCCGCCGCCGCCATCTCGAACGACTCAAGCTGGCGGGTCACCTCATCGGTGGCGGCCGACAGCCGGGCCAGGATCCATCGGTCGGCCAGCTCCAGCCGGTCGTCGTCCGGCAGGGGCCCCACCTGCGCCCCGCCGGCGTTGACCATCACAAACCGGGCGGCGTTCCAGAGTTTGTTGACAAAGTTGCGGGATCCGGAGACCCACTCGGTGCTAAGGAAGATGTCCTGCCCGGTCGCGTGCTCGGTCAGGGAGAAGCGCAGGGCGTCGGTGCCGTACCGGTCGATCAGCTCCAGCGGGTCGATGACGTTACCCAGCGACTTCGACATCTTTCGCCCCTGGGCGTCCCGGACGATGCCGTGGATGTAGACCCACTCGAACGGGACGTTCTTCATGAAGCGCAGGCCCGACATCATCATCCGGGCCACCCAGATGTGGATGATCTCGTACCCGGTGACCAGGACGGAGGTCGGATAGAAGTATTCGAGGTCCGGGGTCTCTTCGGGCCAGCCCAGGGTGGAGAACGGCCAGAGCTGGCTGGAGAACCAGGTGTCCAGCACGTCGGGGTCCTGGTGGATGTGGTCGCTGCCGCACTCCGGGCACGCCGCCGGATCCTCCATGGCCGCCCACTGGTGACCGTTGTCGCAGTACCAGACCGGGATCCGGTGACCCCACCACAGCTGGCGGGAGATGCACCAGTCCCGGATGCCCTCCATCCAGTTCAGGTAGTAGTTCGTCCAGCGGGAGGGGTAGAACCTGGTGCGGCCGTCCTTGACCGCCTCGATTGCCGGCTCGGCCAGGGGCTTCATGCTGACAAACCACTGCTCGGAGAGCCACGGCTCCACAATAGTGCCGCAGCGGCTGCACTTGCCGATTGCGTAGTTGTGGGGAGTCGAGCCCTCGTACAGCCCCTTCTCCTGCAGGGCCTCCCGAACCGCCTTGCGGGCGTCGTACCGGTCCATCCCCTCGAAGGGCGCTCCCTCGGCGTTGATGACGGCCCGGCCGTCCATGATCGAGATCTTCTCCAGCCCGTGACGCTCGGCGACCTCGAAGTCGGTGGGGTCATGGGCGGGGGTCATTTTCACCGCGCCGGTGCCGAACTCCATGTCGACCGCATCGTCGGCGATGATCTGGATCCGCCGGCCGCTGAACGGGTGGATGGCGAACTTGCCGATCGCACCGGCGTACCGGGGGTCCTTGGGGTTCACCGCGACTGCGGTGTCTCCAAGCATCGTCTCCAGCCGGGTGGTGGCAACGCTGACGCTGCCGGAAGAGTCCTCGAAGTCGTACCGGAACTGCTCCAGGACACCCTCGTGGTCGGAGTGCTCGACCTCGATGTCGCTGAGGGCGGTCCCGCAGCGCGGGCACCAGTTGATGATGCGGTTTCCCCGGTAGATCAACCCGTCGTTGTACAGGTCGACAAACACCCGGCGGACCGCCCGGGACAGGCCCTCGTCCATGGTGAACCGCTCACGCTCCCAATCGAGG
Source organism: Actinomycetes bacterium (assembly GCA_029263035.1). Taxonomy (GTDB): domain Bacteria; phylum Actinomycetota; class CADDZG01; order JAHWKV01; family JAHWKV01; genus JAJCYE01. The sequence goes on along the minus strand of JAJCYF010000194.1, from coordinate 8,107 downwards.
GAGGACCCCAGGCGCCGGTCCTGCTCGGTGATCTTGCCGCCGTACAGCTCCTTCCACTCCCAGACCGTCTCCACGAACTTCTCCCGGCCCAGGTCGTGCCTCGTCAGGCCCTTGGTGCGAAGCTCCCGCTCGACGACGTTCTGGGTGGCGATCCCGGCGTGGTCCATGCCCGGCAGCCACAGGGTGGAGTAACCCTGCATCCGCTTGAACCGGATGAGCACGTCCTGCAGCGTGTGGTCCAGGGCGTGGCCGATGTGCAGGGCTCCGGTGACGTTGGGAGGCGGGATGACAATGGTGAACGGCTCGTGGTCCGGGTCGCGCTCGGCGTGGAAGTAGCCCTTGGACTCCCACTCCCGGTAGAGACGGTTCTCCACCTCGGCGGGCGCGTAGACCTTGGGGATCTCGGAAAGCTCTGCAGTTGGATCCGGCATCAGGCGAGACTCCAGGGTCTTGAAGGCTGAAAGTACAATCATGGGGCAGGTGGGTTGGTGGTCGCTCGCGTGGCCGGGGACCGACTACCGGGGAGCGCTTTGCCCTACCCGGCGATTGTAACAACTGCCACCAACGGGTTCCGGTGCTCGGGTCAGGCCCGGCTGACCTGCAACGTGGCATCCGGAGAATCCCCCCGCTCAAGAGTGACCAGGCTCACGGAATATTCAAGGTACCGGCCGGACCGGGGTTCGAGCATCGTATTCAACTCCAGGCCCGCCGGGTCACTTCCGGCTTTGGCCAGTCCAAGCAATATCCGGCCGTTGCCCGCCCAGACACACTGGACATCCTCGGGGCAGCGCGAGTCCTCCACCAGCCGTTCGTAGGTGACCGTCAGGATCTCGCCGTCGAACGTCACCGTCTCCCCGACCGAAATACGAAAGGGATACCCGAGGGAACGGACGGCATCCGGTGGAGGCGTCGCGGCCGGGCCAGGGGCAGGCGTCGCCGCCGCACCCGCCGACCCTGTCGGCGACACCGGCGTCGACGGTGATACGGAGGGCGAAGCGGTTGCCGTGGTCGACGGCGACGGTGCCGGATTGCCGTCCTCTCCGGAACAAGCCGCCATCAGGGCGATGAGCAGCAACGCCGACCCCACCTTCATCGAGCATCGAGCCCGGCGGTCTCTCCAATTCACAGCAGGATCGTAGCAAGCGGGCGGAGCCAACTAACAGTGCCAAATCTGCGAAGCTGGAATAGGAGCCGGCATTCTTGGGTTGCCATTCTAGGAGCCGACGAAGGAGATTTGGATGTTGTTCTCAGGACAGGTCAAGGCGACGATGATCACTGCAGAGGATGCTCTGCCGGGGCGCGACGACTATCGGTACCCCATCCCCGAGCTCCACGAAGTTCTCGGCAACCCCATCCAGCCGCCGTTCCCCGAACACCTGGAGACTGCGGTTTTTGCCCTCGGGTGCTTCTGGGGCGCAGAGCGTCTGTTCTGGCGCAAAGAGGGGGTCTGGACCACGGCGGTCGGGTACTCGGGCGGTTTCACGCCGCACCCCACCTACCGGGAAACCTGCTCCGGCAAGACCGGCCACGCAGAAGCGGTTTTGGTGGTCTACGATCCGGAAAAGATCTCCTATGCCGAGCTGCTCAGGACCTTCTTCGAGGAGCACGATCCCACCCAGGGTATGCGGCAGGGCAACGACATGGGCAGCCAGTACCGCTCAGCCATCTACTACACAACCGAGGAGCAGAAAAAGATGGCGGAAGCCACCGCTAAGGCCTACAACCAGGCGCTTGAAGGGGACCATCGCGGCTCCGTGACCACCGAGATCGCCCCCGCCGGACCGTTCTACTACGCCGAGGACTACCACCAGCAGTACCTGTACAAGGTGCCCAACGGCTACTGCGGCCTGAAGGGCACCGGCGTTGCCTGTGCCGTGCCGTCGGCATGACGGTCAAGATGTACAGCACCACCTGGTGCGGAGACTGCCGGCGGTCCAAACGGACACTGGAGAAGCACGGCGTGGCTTTTGAGGAGATCAACATCGAGAACGACCCGGCAGCGGTGAAGTTCGTGATGGAGGTCAACCGGGGCAAGAGAAGCGTTCCGACCATCGTGTTCCCCGATGACTCGACGCTGACCGAGCCGAACAACACCGAGCTCGTGGAGAAGCTCCGGCAGTTGGGCCTGGCCGGCTAACTCAGAAGCGATTCAGCGCAGGCGACCCCGGCCAGGGTCCCCTCCCCTGCGGCCACCTGGATGAGCTGTTCCCCCGGCGTCAGGTCCCCGGCGGCGTAGACGCCCTCCACGCTGGTGCGTCCCTGCCGGTCCACCACCACGTGCCCGTCCCCGTCCAGCTCGCACCCCAGGCGCCGAGCCAGCCCGTTGACCGGATTTTCGGGGAGGGAGAAGAACAGGTAGTCACAGTCCAGGACCTCACCGGTCTGCAGTCGGACCCCCTCCAGAGAGCCCCGCTTTCCCAGCAGCTCGACCGCATCCTGCTCACACAGGGCCACGCCGTGGTCGGCCAGCTTTGCCCTCACCCGGTCGTCCTTGTCGATGCGGGTTCCCTGGGCGATCACGGTTACGGTCCTCGCCCAGTTGGTCAGCTCCACCGCAAAGCCGGTCACCTGCCGGTTCCACCCCAGAACCGCCGCCTTGCGCTCCTTGGCCTCGTACCCGTCGCAGACCGGACAGTGAAAGACCTCCGACCCGTAGTGTTCGAAGAAGCCCGGGAGGTCGGGAAAGACGTCGGAGGTACCGGTCGCCAGGACCACCCGGCGGGCGGTGTAGGAGCCGCCGGCTGCCGCAATCCGAAAGCCCTCCGGGCCGCTGGTGACCGACTCCACGGTCGTGCAGACGATCGCCAGGTTCGGGTAGGCGGACAGCTGGTCGTGGGCGGCTTCCCGCAGCGTTTCGGGGTCGACCGGGTCGTGGCCCAGGTAACCGTGCGCTTTGTTCACCCAGCGGTTGCGGTACTCGCAGCTGTCCAGCACCAGGGTCTTCTTCCGAAAACGTGCCAGCCAGCCGGCGGCTGCCAGCCCGGCCGGTCCCCCGCCGACGACCACGGCGTCGTACTCAGGAGTCTGTGCCATGGGCCGGTGTTACCCAGGCCGGGCGCAGGCGAACCGGCGCGCCGATTCAAAGCCCTACGTTAAGCGGCCTCGAATCAGGCCGAGCGTTCTCCCCGCTCGGGACGTTTGGGTGAGGTCCGGGGGTTGACCCGGGGAATCAGTGTCGGGTTGACCTTCTCCAGGACCGTCTCGGTGTCGATCACGCACTGGCCGATGTCCTTGCGGCTCGGCAATTCGTACATGACGTCCAGCAGGACCTCCTCGATGATCGCCCTCAGACCCCGGGCTCCGGTGCCCCTCAGCATCGCCTGGTCGGCGATGGCGGCGAGTGCGCCGTCGGAGAACACCAGCTCCACTCCGTCCAGCTCGAACGTCTTCTTGAACTGGCGGACCAGGGCGTTCTTGGGCTTGGTCAGTATCTCGATCAGGGCTTCCCGGCTCAGGTTGTGAACGTGGGAGATGACCGGGAGGCGGCCGACGAACTCGGGGATCAGGCCGAACTTGAGCAGGTCCTCGGGAAGGATGTTCTCCAGGATCTCTCCCAGGTCCTTGGACTCCATCTTGCGGACGTCCGCCCCGAAGCCGATGCTGCGGCTGCCGACGCGGGCGCCGATGATCTTCTCCAGGCCGGCAAAGGCCCCGCCGCAGATGAACAGCACGTTGGAGGTGTCGATCTGGATGAACTCCTGGTGCGGGTGCTTGCGGCCGCCCTGGGGAGGTACCGACGCGGTGGTGCCCTCCAGGATCTTGAGCAGCGCCTGCTGCACGCCCTCGCCGGAGACGTCCCGGGTGATCGAAGGGTTCTCCGACTTGCGGGCGATCTTGTCCACCTCGTCGATGTAGATGATGCCCGTCTCGGCCTTCTTGACGTCGTAGTCGGCGGCCTGGATGAGCTTCAGCAGGATGTTCTCAACGTCCTCGCCGACGTAGCCGGCCTCGGTCAGGGCGGTGGCGTCTGCAATGGCAAACGGGACGTTCAGCATCCGGGCCAGCGTCTGCGCCAGCAGCGTCTTTCCGCATCCGGTTGGGCCCAGCAGCATGATGTTGGACTTCTGGAGCTCAACCTCGTCGTTGTCCTTGGTGGCGCCGGCCTGGATCCGCTTGTAGTGGTTGTAGACCGCTACCGACAGGACCTTCTTCGCCTGTTCCTGCCCGACGACGTAGTCGATCAGGAACTTGTAGATCTCCTGCGGCTTGGGAAGCTCCTCGAGTTTGAGCTCGGTGGTCTCGGTGAGCTCCTCTTCGATGATCTCATTGCAGAGGTCGATGCATTCATCGCAGATATAAACACCCGGACCTGCGATGAGCTTTTTAACCTGCTTCTGGGACTTACCGCAGAAGCTGCACTTGAGGAGATCGCCTCCCTCGCCGAATTTAGGCAATATCTACTCCTAGAGGTTGTGAGCTAGTTGTTTTCGGTTGCCTCTTCAAGCTGCTGCATCGTGACCGGCGACTGATCCCGGTGGGCCAGAATGTCGTCGATGATACCGTACTCCTTGCCCTCCTCAGCGGTCATGAACTTGTCCCGATCTATGTCGGATTCCACTCTTTCGAGCGGCTGACCGGTGTGCTTGCTGAGGATCTCCGCCATCCGCTTGCGCAATGAAAGGACCTCACGGGCCTGGATGTCGATGTCGGTGGGAGTGCCCTGGAACCCGGCTGAACCCTGGTGGATCATGATCTTTGCGTTGGGCAGGGCGAACCGCTTGCCCTTGGCGCCGCCGCCGAGCAGGATGGCGCCCATGGACATGGCCATGCCCAGGCACAGGGTGGAAACCTCCGGCTTGATGTACTGCATGGTGTCGTAGATGGCCATGCCGGCGTAGACCTGCCCGCCCGGGGAGTTGATGTAGATCGAGATGTCCCGGTCCGAGTCCTCGGACTCCAGGAACAGAAGCTGAGCAGTGATCAGGTTGGCCACTGCGTCGTCGATGGGAGTGCCCAGGAAGATGATCCTGTCCTTGAGCAGCCGCGAGTAGATGTCGTAGGAACGTTCGCCGCGGTTGGTCTGCTCCACAACCATGGGGACGAGGTAATTCTGCATTGGCACCCCTTAACTACTTGTTGGAGATCAATTGTCTTTGGAGGTTTTTTCGTCGAGAACTTCCGCATTCTCAACCAGGAAATCGAGGGCCTTCCTTCTGAGAATATCACCGGCCAGCACGGTAACCGAGCCGCTGTTGGCAATATTGTTCGCCAGCGTCTCCGGGTCCGTCTGCATCTGGCCGGCCATGATCTGGATCTCCTCGGTCAGGTCCTCGGCGCTTACTTCCATTCCTTCGGCCTTGGCCACCGACTCCAGGATGAGGTCGGCGGACACCGCGGTCTCGGCTGCGGCACGGTAGGTCTCGATGAACTCTTCCCGGTTCTTTCCCTGTGACTCAAGGTACTCGTCGATGTCTATCTCGCTGCGCTGTAGCTCCTGGAGCAGGCGGGCCAGGCGGACCTCGGTCTCCTTGGCCACCATCGACTCGGGCAGGGGAACCTCGGTGCGGTCCAGCAGGTCCTCGAGGATCAGGTTGCGAACGGCTACGTCCGAATCCTTCTTTTTGTGCTTGCCGATGCGGGCGGCGATGTCGTCGCGCAGCTCCTGCAGGTTGTCGAACTCGGAGGCGGACTTGGCAAACTCGTCGTCCAGGGCAGGCAGACGTTTGGTCTGCACCTCCTTGACCACGACCTTGAGCGTGCCCTCCTCCTGGTCCGGGCCAAAGCCGCGCGGCATCTCGCTGTTGAACTGAACGATGTCCCCGGCCTTTTTACCCACCAGCTCCTCATCCAGCTTGGGCAGGAACCGGGCGGAGCCGACCTCATAGACGAAGTCCTCCACCTGGGCGCCCTCCAGGGCCTCCCCGTGGCGGAACCCGAACAGGTCGATGGTGACGAAGTCGCCCTTGGTCGCCGGCCGGCCGACGGGCTCCAGGATGCCGTTGCGCTCCCGGATCCGTTCGAGCTGGTTGTTGACGTCGTCCTCGGTGGCGTAGGGCAGCGGAGCGTAGACCTTGATGCCCTTGTATTCGGGCAACTCCAGGTCCGGGCGGACGTCGACCGTGGCGGTCAGGGTCAGCGGCTCGGACTCGGTGTAGCTGGTGACGTTGATCTCGGGCTGGTTGATGGGCTTGATGTCGTGCTCGATGATGGCCTTGGAGTAGAAGTGCGGCAGGGCGTCGGCCAGGATCTCCTGGCGGACGTTCTCCTTACCTATACGCGACTCCATCACCTGGGCCGGAACCTTGCCCTTGCGAAAGCCGGGCACCTTGACCTCCTGCGCCAGGCGCTTGAGGGTGTCCGACTTCAAAGTCTTGAGCTCCTCGAGGGGAACTTCTATGTTCAGCTGGACCTGCGTGGGCCCCTTGATTTCTACGGTTGAGTTCACACGCGAATGGTAGCGCACCCTGGGTGACAAATCCGGGGTACCCGCCCGCCGGTGGCCGCGGAGCCCGGGAGAATGAAGGAATTTTTCTCGCCTATGGCGCGGCCGAAACTGTATCCTTTCGACCCGCATTGGGTTCCTTTTGGCGGAGGGAGGCTGGGGATGGTGCGCACGATTTCACGTCGGGAGTTCCTGCGGCTTACGGCGCTGGCGGCGGCGGCTACTGCAACCGGGTGTGGCAACGGCGGGAACGGGGGCGGGACGGGCACCTCCACGACCGCAGCCAGTCCGTCGGTCCCACTTTCAGGGGATCTCAGGATCCTGCAGTGGAGCCACTTCGTGCCGCGCCACGACACCTGGTTCGACCCGTTTGCCCAGGACTGGGGACGCCAGGTGGGCGTCAACGTCAGCGTCGACCACATCGACCAGGCCGAGATCCCCGCCCGCGCGGGCTCGGAGATCGCCGCCGGGCAGGGTCACGACCTGATCGAGTTCATCTTCCCCCCGTCGTCACTCGAGCCCAGCCTGATGGATCTGAGCGACCTTCAGGAGGAAGCGGTCTCCCGGCACGGTCAGCAGCTGGAGCTGTGCACCCGGAGTACCTTCAACCCCCGCACCGAAAAGTTCTGGGGCTTCTGTCACGGCTGGGCCCCCGACCCGGGCAACTACCGCCAGACCATGTGGCAGGAGGCCGGCCTGGAGAACGGCCCCGCCACCTACGAGGAGCTGCTGGAAGGCGGAACCAGGATCCGGACCGACCAGCAGATTGCGCTGGGACTGGGGATGAGCAACGAGCTGGACTCCAACATGGCGGCCCGGGCGCTGATCTGGTCGTTCGGGGGGTCGGTACAGGACGCCGACCAGAACGTCACCCTGAACTCACCGGAAACCATCGCCGCAGTAGAGATGATGAGCCGCCTCTTCAGGGGTGCGATGACCGACGAGGTCTTCGGCTGGAACGCGGCCTCCAATAACCAGGCGTTGATCGCAGGGCAGCTCTCCTACATCCTCAACTCGATCTCCGCCTACCGGTCGGCCCAGAAGAACAACCCGGACGTGGCGAACGACATTGCCTTCAGCCCGGCCATCAAAGGCCCGGGCGGTGCCGGACTGGCATCGGCCCACGCAATCCCGATCTACGTCATTCCCAACCACGCCGCCAACCCCGACGCGGCCAAGGAGTTCATCCTGCACCTGCTGGCCAACTACTCCGACGCCACCAACAACTCCGAGCTCTACACGCTGCCGGCGTTCCCGGACACGGTCGAGGAGACCGGCGAGTGGCTGGACGATGACCCGTTCGACTCCCGGCCAGCCGACAAGCTTGCGCTGCTTAAGGATGCCGAGAGCTGGAGCACCAACGTCGGGCACCCGGGACCCACCAACGCCGCCATCGGCGAGGTGTTCAGCACCTTCGTGCTGCCGCAGATGATGGCAAAGGCCGCCCGGGGCCAGCTGAGCGCCGAGCAGGCGGTGGCGGAGGCCGAGGTGCAGGTGAAGGCGATCTTCACCAAGTGGCGGCAAAACGGGCTGGTCGGCGGCGATCGATAGCGTCCGTCACCTGGCTCTGATCTCCGGCTGATGGCTCTACCCTCCGGCTGATGGCTCTGACCTCCGGCTGATGGCGGTTGTAGAGGCACGCAACCTGACCAAGGTTTTCGACGGCCAGAGCCCGGCGGTCGACAACCTGAACCTCGCGACCGAGGAGGGCGAGTACCTGGTTCT
>JAJCYF010000193.1 GCA_029263035.1 Actinomycetes bacterium | reverse complement strand
CATGGTAGCGCCGCGGCCTCGTCAGTTAAGCCCGCGGCCTCGTCAGTTAAGCCCGCGGCCTTTGCTTCGGCCAGGCGCTGCTTGATCCGAGACAACACGTCTTCCAACTCGCCGCCGATGCTGAAGCCGGCCGCCTTGGTGTGGCCCCCGCCGCCGAACGACTGGGCGACGGCCGACACATCCAGATCGGTGCGGGATCTGAGCGATGCCCGCCACCCGCCCTCCGGACGCTCCTTCAGGATCATGGCGACGTCCGCCTCCTTGACCACCTTCAAGAAGTCGATGAAGTCTTCGGCGATCTCCAGGCCGAGACCTCCCAAATCCTCGGTCAGCAGCCAGGAATAGACCACCCCGTCCTCCAGCCTGGCGCGGGCCAGAACCTTGCCCAGAATGCGAAGCTGGTCGAACGGCGCGGACTCAAAGATGTTCTCGGCCACCGTCAGGTGGTCGGCCCCGGCCTCCCGCAGTGCAACCGCCGCCTGAAGCGTGGCAGGTGAGGTGTTGGAGTACTGAAAACGTCCGGTGTCGGTGACAACCCCGGTGTACAGGTTGGTGGCGATCTCCGGGGTGACCTCGCCACCCATACGCCGGATCAACTCCAGCGCCAGCTCGGCCGACGACGCCCGGTTGTGGTCCACCAGGTTGATGTCGCCGTAGTTGGTGTTGGAGACGTGGTGGTCGATATTCACCCTGGTTCCGGCGGCCAGGAATTTGGGCGTCAGAAGCTCCAGCCGGCGCTGGTCGCCGCAGTCGATGGCCACGAAGACCTCCACCTGGTCCGGAAACCGGTCCTGGGGGACAATCCTTTTGACCCCCGGCAGGAAGGAATAGTTCTCCGGGATCAGCACCTCTGCGCTCCCCCAGCTCATCCAGACCTTCTTGCCCAGGCTGTCGAGGTACAGGCCGAGACCGAGCATGGACCCGAAGGCATCACCGTCGGGTGATACGTGGCAGGAGATCGCCACCTCGGTCGCATTGCGAAGGGCATCTGACGCCCGGCGCCACTCCTGTTCATCGATCACGGCGTCTCCTCATCCTCTGGCAGGTTGTACTTGTCGGCCAGGCTATCGGTCTCCGGTGCCTGCGAGACGCCCAGGCCCCTCAGCAACTCCTCCAGGCGCTGTGACGTCTCGGCGGTGTGGTCCTCGACAATGTCGATCTCGGGGACCCGGCGCAGCCGGATCTCCCGGCCCATCGTCGACCTCAGGTGCGATCTGGCGTGCTTGAGGGCCGACAAGGTGTTGTTGCGCTCCGACTCCGTCCCCATGGTGCTCACGTAGACGTGGGCCACCCGCATGTCCTTTTCGATCTTGACCGCGGTGATGGTGACGAACCCGACCCTGGGGTCCTTCATCTCCCGGACGGCCTCGCTCAACACCTCACGGGCAAGCTCTTCAACGCGGTTGGAGCGGGGATAATTCCTAGGCATCCGGGACCATCACCTCGATGTCTACGTTCACTATCTCGACCTCGTAGCGGCCTCGAAGATACCGCTCCACCTCGTGCAGCATTTTCTGGGCGTGGAATGACGAGTTCGACACGCAAGATACCCCTAAGGTCCCCCGCTGCCGCAGATCCTGGTGCTCCACCTCGGCCACGGCCACGTTGAACCTGGAGCTGAGGGTCCCGATCATGCTTTGAACAACCCTTCGCTTTTCCTTCAACGACGTGGACCCAGGCACCAAGAAGTCGAAGGTGGCAACCCCTACGAACATGTTTAGGTGCGCGCTACCTCGCGAATCTCGTAGGTCTCGATGATGTCGCCTATCTTGATGTCGTTGTACCCGGCGATGGTGATGCCGCACTCGTAGCCGAACGTGACCTCACGCACATCGTCCTTGAAGCGCCGAAGGCTCGATATCTCCCCGGTGTGGATGACCTTGCCGTCGCGCAGCAGCCGCGCCTTGGAGTTGCGGACCACCTTGCCGTCGGTGACGTAGCTTCCGGCGACAACCGCCTTCGGGGTGCGGAACGTGTCCCGGACCTCGGCGGTACCCATGACGACCTCCTCCTCCAGAGGAGCCAGCAGGCCGTGGGTGGCCTTGGTGATGTCGTCGAGCAGCTGGTAGATGACCTCGTACAGACGGACATCCACGCCCTCCTTCTCGGCAAGCTGGCGGGCGCCGGTGTCGGGGCGGACCGCAAAGCCCACCACGATGGCGCCGGAGGCCTTGGCCATCCAGATGTCGTTCTCGTTGATGGCACCGACCGCCTTGCGCTGGATCACCGTACGCACCAGCGACTGGTCGAGCTTGTCGATGGACTCGGAGAGGGCCTCGATGGCACCCTGCGAGTTGGCCCGGACAATCAGCTTCAACTCCGGGCTGTCTCCGGTGCGGGCCTTGGACAGCAGCTCCTCCAGGCTCATACCCTTGCCGCCCTCGGCAAGCTCCGCCTGGCGCAGCTTGATCTCGCGCTCCTGCGAGATCCGCTTGGCCTCACGTTCGTCGGCAACCACCCGGAACTCGTCGCCGGCCAGCGGAACCTTGGACCAACCGGTCACCAGGACCGGCTGGGAGGGACCTGCCTTCTTGACGGTCTTGCCGGCTTCGTCGGTCAGAGCCCGGACCTTGGCCCAGGCTGCGCCGCACACCACAGGGTCGCCCACGTTCAATGTGCCCTTCTGGACGATGAGCGTGGCCAGCGGACCCCGGCCCTTGTCCAGGTGAGCCTCCACGGAAACCCCCCGGGCGGTGGTGTTCGGGTTGGCCTTCAACTCCTGCATGTCGGTTACCAGGTGGACCATCTCAAGCAGGTCGTCCAGGTTGGTCCCGGCCTTGGCGGAGACATCGACGAACACGGTGTCGCCGCCCCACTCTTCGGGGGACAGTCCGTGCTCGGCAAGCTGCTGGCGTGCCCGGATGGGGTCCGACTCGGGCTTGTCGATCTTGTTGACCGCGACGATGATCGGAACACCGGCAGCCTTGGCGTGGTCCATGGCCTCAACCGTCTGGGGCTGGACTCCGTCGTCGGCTGCGACCACCAGGATGGCAATGTCGGTGACCTGGGCGCCGCGGGCTCGCATCTGAGTGAAGGCTTCGTGACCCGGCGTGTCGATAAAGGTAACGGTTCGGCCGTCGGGGGTGTGCACCTGATAGGCACCGATGGCCTGGGTGATCCCGCCTGCCTCCAGCGAGAGCATCTCCTTCTTGCGGAACTGCTGAAGGATGGAGCTCTTTCCGTGGTCGACGTGGCCCATGACGGTGACGATGGGGGCCCGGCCGACCAGGCTTGCCGGGTCATCGGGGATCTCGGCCTGGTCCTCCTGCTCCTTGGCCTCTTCCTCCACCGACAGAATCTCGACCTTGACGCCGAACTCCTCGGCGACGATCTCCACCAGTGAGTCGGAAAGGGACTGGGTGATGGTCTTCATCTCACCCAGCATCAAAAGAGTCTTGATGATCTCCCCGGGAGAATGACCGAGCTTTTCGGCAAGGTCCTCGACGGTCACGCCGTGGGGGACGTGGACGACGCCCGAGGGCGGAGCGGATTCGGTGGCTGCCGGAGCCGGAACCTCAACCGGAGCCGCGGGGGCCGGGTTTCGTTCTTTACGGCCCGGTTGCGGGCTGCCGCCCTGGCGGCCCTGACCGGGTCCCCCCTGGCGGTTGCCGCCCTGGCCCTGGGGCCTGCCTCCGGGACGGTTGGATCCCTGCCCGGGGCGGTTGTCCGGACGAGCCTGTCCGGGGCGGGCGGATCCCTGGGCGGGAGCGGGTGTCGCCGGCGCCGAGGGCTTAGAGGTTGATTGCGCAGCGGCCGGCCGCTGCGGTGCGGGGGGCGGCTGGCGGGTTGCGGCCGGTTTGGCGGGTGCTGCCGGCTGCGCCGGTGCCGCCGGTTTGGCGGGTGCGGGATCCGGAGCAGGCGTGGCAGTCCGGGCCGCCGGTGAAGGAGCCGGGGCCTTACCTGCCGGTGCGGCTTTCGCCGGAGTGCCCTGTTTGGCGGGAGCCGTCGCTTTGGCTGATGCCGCAGACTTCGCAGGGGACGCAGACTTCGCCGGTGCCGCCGCTTTGGCCGGGGCCGGGGTCTTTGCTGCCCCCGCCGGTTTGGCGGGAGCCGGCTTGGCCCCGTCGCCGTTCAGGGACTTGACGAGTTTGGTGATATCGGCCTCAGAAACTGAGGAGGAGTGGCCCTTTACCGGGACTCCGAGCGCGAGAAACTTTTCGACCGTCTCCTTAGAGGAGAGACCTAATCGCTTTGCTACTTCATGAACTCTGATGCTTGTCATCTATAACTCCAAGATATCCCACGAAGCTCGTCCTTAGGGCCGCTGCCTGCTCTGCAGGTATCGCGGTTTTCAATGTTCTTGCCAGACCGCCGCGCTTCAAGGCCAGCTCCATACAGGAGATCGAGCGGCAAACGTACCCGCCCCTGCCTCCGGCGGTGCCCTCCGGGTCTAATTCGACCCGGCCCGGCGGCACCTCAGCAAAACGAACCAGTTGGTGCTTCTCCCGGCGCGTCCGGCAAGCGCAGCAGCTTCTTTCAACCCCCTGCCGCGGCATCTGCTTTTGCCGCCTTTGCTTTATCCGCCGTGTCGTCCGAAGCCGCGGCGCTACCTGACGAAGCCGCGGCGCTTGCTGACGAAGCCGCGGCGCTCTCACTTGCCGCCTGAGTCTCGCTCTTGATATCGATCCTCCAGCCGGTTAGGCGAGCGGCCAGACGGGCGTTCTGCCCCTCCTTGCCGATAGCCAGTGAAAGCTGGAAGTCGGGAACCGTAACCTCGGCCGTCTGGGTCTCGGGGTCGATCAGGACCTCTTTGACCTTCGCCGGTGACAAGGCATTGGCTACAAACTGCCCGATGTCGTCCGACCAGGTAATGATATCGACCTTCTCCCCGCGAAGCTCGTTGACCACCATTCGGACCCGGGATCCCCGGGGACCGACACAGGCGCCGGTGGGGTCTACGTTCTTGTCGTTGGAGGCAACTGCGATCTTGGAGCGGTGCCCGGGCTCCCGTGCCACCTGCTTGATCTCGACGACGCCGTCCAGGATTTCAGGCACCTCCAGCTCGAACAGCTTGCGGATCAGGTTGGGATGCGTGCGCGAGCAGACGATCTGCGGGCCCTTGGGCGAACGCCGGACCTCCACGATGTAGGCCTTCACCCGCGAACCGTGGTCGTACCGCTCCCCGGGAACCTGCTCCTGCTGCGGCAGCAGAGCCTCGACACCTTTGCCCAGGTCCAAAAGGACGTAGCGCGGGTCGGCCTGCTGAACGATGGCGGTCACGATGTCACCCTCACGTCCGGAGTACTCGCCGTAGGTGATCTCCCGCTCTGCCTCACGAATCCTCTGAAGGATGACCTGCTTGGCGGTCTGGGCGGCGATCCGCCCGAAGTCCGGCGGGGTGGCCTCCCACTCCTTGGTCACCTTGAACTCGCCGGTCTCCTCGATCTCCTCTACGTCTTGGGCGTAGACGATCACCTCGCCCGATTTCCGATCAATCTCTACCCGGGCTTCGGGGGCGGCAGCTTCCGGGGACCTTTTGTACGCGGCGGCAAGTGCCTGTTCGAGAGCTACAACAACGCTTTCGAACGCGATGCCCTTCTCGCGTTCAACCAGACGAAGAGCATCCATATCAATTGGATTCATCTAACGACCTCTTCCTTCCAACGACTTCTTCTTACGGCGGCGCTGCGGTACCTCGTCGCCCTCGTCAACTTGGATCTCTTCCGCCCTTTTGAGCTCTTCTTCCCAATCGACCCACAGGTGCGCTTTCTTTACGATCTCGTAGGGGATCTCCACCATCCCCCGGTCTCGCAGGTCCAGGGTGAAGGTTTCGGTCCCGGCAGAGGCGATGGGGCCCCGGAACTGATTCCTGCCGTCCACCGGCTCGCGGCACACGACCTTGATCTCCTGACCGGCGAATCGGTCGTAGTCGGACGGCTTCATCAGAGGCCTTTCCAGCCCTGCGGATGAAACCTCGAGCATGTAGCTGCCTTCGATGAGGTCCTCGTCCTCATCGAGGGTGTCTGAAAGATCTTTGGAAACCTCGGTGATCAGGTCGAAATCGACGTCCCCGTCGCGGTCGACGATCACCTCCAGGGCGACATTCCTGCCCGACCGGCCGTAACGAACGTCGACCAACTCCACGTTCTGGCGATCGGCCACCGTTTGGCAGATGGCACGAACCGCTGGGCTTACTTCAAGCCTGGCCAAAGCCACCTCCTAAGTTGTCACCCAGCGTGAAAGTTCCCCGCCGGGGGCGCCGGCCAACCGATCCGGAGCCGGGCGCAACCGCCGTCCGGCCGAAAACTCACTGCTCCGGAAAACCAAAAATGGGCCGGAAGCCCACTTTTTTGAAATGAAACTGTTGGCGCTGAGAGCGCTTTTAAAACTCCGCTCAAAAAGTATTAGGCAATACCGTCCGGGGGCTATCGGCCGGGGGCGCCGGCCGGCCACTTCTGCCGCCGCTTCCCATCCGCTTTTCATAAAAGGACAAAGATGATTTTGCCCTGCCATATCCAGTAGCCTACGCAAGCACTTTTTCGCATTAATTCGCCGCGCCTCAAGGGGCCCGGCGACGTCCCCATTTCGGGGTAATCCAATAAGGAGGTCAAAAAGTGGCGGAAGACCGGAAGCTGACGGTTGGAGTACCAACCGAAACCTTCCCGGG
>JAJCYF010000192.1 GCA_029263035.1 Actinomycetes bacterium | reverse complement strand
TCACCGCCGGGGAGAACGGCACCAAGCAAGTCACCGTCCTGGACCTCAAGGCCACCGACGAGTCGAAGCTATCGCACAAGATCCAGTCGACCCTGTACACCCTGATCCTCGAACACGCCCTGGCCGACCACGGCATCAGCGACCTCGCCACCACCCGCGAGGGCGGCGTCTGGCTCTACCAGCACCCCGAGCCGGAGCTGTTCGACCTCTCCTCGGTCCGGCCCCCGCTGGAGCTGTTTCTCACCCAGCAGCTGCAGCCGATCCTGGCGGCGCCCGCCTCGGAGGCGTTCTGGCACCTGTACTTTCGCTGCGAGTGGTGCGAGTTCCACCAGCACTGCCGGACCGAGGCGGAGGCCACCGACGACGTCAGCCTGGTCCCCTACCTGACCACCTTCGCCAAGCGGCACCTCGCCAAGGCGGCAGAGGTCCACACGGTCGACGACCTCGCCAATTTCCTCACCCGCGACGACGCCCCCGAGGTCATGCAGGGCTCGGCATCGCTTCGGGGCAAGGCGCGCCGGCTGGCGCTGTCGGTCGACTCCATCGCCACCGGCACCACCCACCAGACCGGCGCCGCCTCGGTCGCCATGCCGGTCCGGGACGACGTCCGCATCATCCTCACCCTGCAGAGCGAGCCGCTGTCGGGATCGATCTACGGCTACGCCATCGACCGGTTCGGCGGCGGGCCCCCAAAGACCGGCAAGGCGCCCCACGTGTTCCCGGAGTGGAAGCAGACCCTCTGCCGGGTCGCCCGCAGCGAGGACGAGCCGACCAAGTCCGAACTGCGTCGCAACCTCATCCGGGACCTGATGGGGATCCTCCGCCCAGTCGATGACTTCAACGCGGCCCACCCGTCGGACGAGGAGTGGAGGCTTCGCAAGAGCGTGCAGGTCTACGTCTTCGACACCTACGAGCGGGAACTGCTGGTCCAGGCGCTGCTGGAGTCGGTGCAGGACACCGACCTTGCGGTGGCGCAGGATGCCATGAGCCTGTTCTTCCACTTCCAGCACCCGGACCTGGCCGCCGTCGAAGATCACCCGGCCGAGGAGGTCTACTTCCCGGTGATCGTCCTGACCTCGGTCATCCGCAGCCTGTTCGCCCTGCCGATCAAGGTCTCCTACCGGTTTGCCGACGTGGTGGCCGCGCTCAAGCCCAGCACCTACGCCTTCGACTACCAGCACAACGACTACTTCGACTTTGAGCTGTCGAACCGGCTGCGGAGCGACGGCATCTTCTACGTCTGGTTCAAAGACCGCGACGACATCGCCCAGAACATCGAAGGGCACCTCAAGCGCCGGGTGTGGGCGACCGGTGCAACCATCGCCGGCATCCGGGAGCGCCTGGGGCCCACCGGTGCGCTGTTCGCCTGGTCGCCGAAGTTCTCCCTGCCGCCGGGTGCGGGGTTCGGCAACCCGCTGCTCAGCCGGCTGGCCTTTATCTCCCGCTACGAGTTCGTGATGAGGTACCTAGGGCAGCGGGGCCGGCGCACCAACCCGGAGCCGGAGCGCCTGGCCGCCGGCGACAGCCTGAAGCTCACCTTCATCGAGGGCGATCGTTACCGGGTCGACGCCGGCCAGGCCGATATCGAGGTCGAGGCGGGCACCTATTTCAACTGGATCCTCACCCACGACACCCCCGAGGGCCGAAAGGCCCGGCTGGCGTACGACGACGCCTGGTACCGGGCGAAGCAGTACCCTCCGAAGGCACCGGTCGCCCTGGCGGCGGTGATTCAGGAGCCCCGCAACGGCGTACTGCGGCTGCGACTCAACCCTTCGAAGGAGAAGTTCGACCTCCCGGCGCCGGGCGACGTGCTTACCCTGGACGGACGGGTCACGGACCAGACCATCGACGGCCTGATCTCGGAACTGGCCGCCCTCGACCGACAGGTGGATCCGTGGTTCACCCGGATGGTCTCCGACCCGGGGGGCACTCGCCGGCGGATCACCGAACCGGCCGGAGTTCTGGCAACGGCGAAGGAGCTTGCCACCCGGGCCGGGTTCACCGCCAGCCAGATGGAGGCCTTCACCGCCATGGTCGACCACGACATCCAGCTGGTCTGGGGCCCTCCCGGCACCGGCAAGACCCACTTCCTGGCGTCGGCCATCCTCTGCCTGGCGGAGGCCCACCGCCGGCACGCACTGCCACTGAGGATCCTACTGACGGGTTTCACCAACGCAGCCATCGACAACGCGCTGCGCAAGCTGATCGACCTTACAGGCAACGGGATCTACAAGGGCACCCTGCCGGTCCGCAAGATCGCTACCGGCAGCTCCAACGTTGCGGTGGCGGTCAAACCGAAGGAAGCCGCCCAGTTCGCCGACGATAACCCGATCTGCGTGCTCGGGTCGACGGTGTGGCAGGTCCGCAAGACCGATCCGCAGGACCTGATCTACGACCTGGTGATCATCGACGAGGGCTCGCAGCTCAAAGTCGCTGAGACCGCAATCCCGGTGAGGCGGCTGCGCCCCGGCGGCCGGCTGCTGATCGCCGGCGACGACCGGCAGCTTCCACCCATCGTCCAGGGCGACTACCCGGTAACCGAAGGCGAGCCGCTGCTTCACCGCTCGATACTGGAAGCGTTGCGGGACCGGGATCCGGAGGACGTCACGGTTGTACCGCTGCTGGAGAACTTCCGGATGTGCGATGTGTTGTGCATCTACCCGGCGTCGTCAATCTACCCTGCCTCCTACGCTCCGGCGAACTCCGAGGTCGCCGGCCGGCGTCTGTCGTTCGACGCTCCCCTGCCGGAAGGCTTCCTCGGCAAGGTTCTGGACCCGGCGCACCCGATGGTGATGTGCGTGATGGAGGAGGCGTCCGGTGCCGGCGAGAGCATGAAGGAGGCCCGCCTGGTGGCAGCGGTCGCGGTGAAGCTGCGGGAACTGCTGCCCGAGGGCTCGGACGAGGAGTTTTGGGCCGAGCGACTGTTCATTGTGAGCCCGCACCACGCTCAGATCCGAGCGATCAACAAGGAGCTGCACCGGCGGCGGGATTGGGACGCCACGCCGTTCGTGGACACGGTCGACAAGATGCAGGGCCAGGAGTGCGATGTGGTACTGGTCTCCTACGGCGTGGCCGACGTGGAGACGGCACTGCAGCAGAAGGAATTCATCTACTCGCTGAACCGGCTGAACGTGGCCATCACTAGGGCCCGGATGAAGACGGTGGTCTTCCTTTCGAGGTCGCTTTTGGAACCGCCGCTGCAAGCGCTAGACCAGGAGGACGTAGCCAACGGCATAGCCTTCATGCAGGGTCTGGCCGCGGCCCCTTCGACTGTAGACATCCCGGCGTAGGCCCGATCGATTCGCGTTGGCAGTGCGCCCAGAGGAAGCGGCGTCGCAGCTACCGGTCGACGCTCATCGCTCAATGTGATTCGATTCACGAGAAGTCACGAGGCCAACTTAAAAAAGGACGGTTTCGCGTGAATTGGATCTTTCAAGGCAATCCGAGGGTGTTTCCGGTTCTCGAACACCTTCGGACCGGCGAACCCATTGAGAACTGGTCAGTTACCCATTCGTTGACCAAACTTCAGCCGAATGACAGAGCAGCTCTTTGGGTTAGCGGGCCAAGAGCCGGAATTTATGCCCTTGGGACAGTTGCAGGCGTTCCGGAAGAGAACACTTCCAGCGATGGTTGGATTGACCCCGACGATCGCGGCGTTCTCCGGTGGTTCTGTTCCCTCGCATTGAACGAAATCCTCTACGAATCACCCATACTTCGGATAAATCTCCTAGCCGATCCGAGGTTTCATCATGCGTCGATCGTCAGGCACCCTTGGACCGGAAGTCCGTTCCCAATTACCGACTTGGAGTGGAAGGTAATTGAGGACCAAAGGTCGCAAGCGGCGCCAGGAAAAAAGATAGTTCCTCCCCAACCCAAGAAACGGGCTACCCGAAGAAAGACCGAAGAATGGAGCCCTCGGGCGATCCCTCCAGCCGTGAAGCTGGAAGTATGGAAGCGGGACAGAGGGCGATGCGTGATCTGCAGGAGTAGGGTGACGCTTCAATTCGACCATGTAATTCCTTGGTCCAAGGGTGGGTCATCCCTCACGGCTGCAAATGTTCAGATTCTTTGCGCAAAACACAATAGCCAGAAGCGGGCACGGATCGAGTAGCCGCAAGTACGCCCTAGATGCAGCCTCAGGACAAACGGCGCTTTCCCATGCGGTAGGCTCGGAAACCGCCGGAGTTGCGGCAGTGAGGAGATCCAATTCCTTTTATGGCGAAATACGACCCGCTGCGAGAGCATCTGAAACGGTCTTCATCCGAGCCGATCGAGATTTCGTTCGCTGAGATAGACCGTATAGTCGGCGGTCTACCTGCATCCGCTCGAACCCATCGGGCTTGGTGGGAAAACGAGGTCGACGGCCACCACGTCCAGGCAAGAGCATGGCTGGACGCCGGTTTGAAGGTCGACTGGGTGGACCTCTCGAACGAGCGGGTTCAATTCTGCCCTGCGGTTCACTAAGCAAGCAACCGCATGCCCGTCCCGGACCGCTTGTCTGGAATCCCGATGGCAGTGATTGCCGGGACTTTCCTGGTTTCTTAGAAAAGTGCTTAAAGGATCTTGTTTTAGGTCGATACTGTCCTGAAGTTCATCTAAGTAAACGGGGGCTCCTACTGATGGTTTACCGCCGGGCTAATCTAGTTCCGTCGTTCTCTGCCTGGCCACCGCCAAAACCTTGCGTATTCGAGCAAGGCGCCTAATCCGGTGGTCATTGAGCCGGTTGACGAAGCGATCCTTAAGGATCGAGCGATCCGGCTTTTTGAATTCCTCATCAGGGTGCAACGGGTTCGGTCAAAGCCGCACCGGACTCTTGATGGCTACGAGGCGCAGGGCGGAAGAGTCATCCTGCTCGGATCACTACCTGAGTCCCCAGCAATAAAAGGGTCGTTCCTAGAACCGGACCCCGAGCCGGATCGTCCTTACCTGATTCTCGACAGGCTGCCTCGCACATCACCGCCGGCCCCGCGAGAAGACCTTGCACCATGGCTCGCGTCCGGTTGGGAGGACGACGCTAGCGAGACTCCTGCGCTCTCCGAAGAGATTTCCGTCTGGACTGATCAAGACGACTACTCCCCTACGACCATGTACCTGGAGACCAACCCCCATATCGCGGACATGTTCGAAAGTTGGGTGGAGCAATGGAAACAGTGGGCACTGGAGGAGATAGAAGCACGCAAGATTAGATCGATTTACACATCAGTCTTTCAGATGTCGGAACGGGTCGCCGACGCACCCGAGGAGCTCGAACTGCTACTTGGTGTCGGAACTCTGGCTTGGCGTCCAGACGGGCATGAAGAGGTCTGCCGCCCACTTGTCGTATTGCCGATTTCCATTGACTTTGACGACAGCAGCGGCCGTCTGGCCGTTCGTGAGTCGGACGCGTCACGTGGCCCGAATCTGGAGTTCGACATGCTGGAACCCGGCCTGTGGCCAGAGCCGTCGAAGCGGAGTCAGCTGACCGAAGAACTATTGGCTCTAGAAGATAACTTCCTTTCAGCAGAGTCGATGGGTTCAATACTGCGCCGTGCCGCGCACAATCTCGGATCTGAAGCTCAGTATTCCGACTCCAGTCTCCCAGCCGGCGCTCGAAATGAGCCGACGGTTTCATTCGCTCCAACCCTGATCCTGCGGAAGCGCTCCAACGAATCGTTGATTCGCGTCTTCAATGAGATAAGGACGCAGCTTGAAAGTGCATCTTGCCCTCCGCAAGGTATCGCCGAACTCGTGGCGGTGTTGCCATCTATCATCGGCGACGGAACGGACGCCGGTGTTCCCCCGGACGAAACCCAAGAAACCTATTTGCCCCTTCATGCCAACAAGGAACAGCTGCGCATTATCGAGCGCGTGAACAGCAAGCCTTATGTGGTTGTTCAGGGCCCTCCGGGCACCGGCAAAACCCACACAATCGCCAACCTCGTTTCTCATCTTCTAGCCCAGGGCAAGAAGGTGCTGGTAACCGCCCAGACCGATAGGGCGCTGCGCGAACTTCGAGCAAAGCTGCCCGACTCCCTTGAAGCATTGTGCGTGTCAGCCGTTGGGCGAGACCAGTCAGATCTCACTGATCTAAAGGTGGCGGTGAACGAGCTGGCCTCCCGAGCCGAGGACTTCGACGCCCTACGTGAGCGCGAGCGGATAGTGAAACTAGAGTCGGCGTTAGACACATTTCGTCGCCAGGCAGCCGAAACCAAATCCCGCATTGTCGAACGCCGCGAAACGGAAGTGGTTCCTTATGAACTCGGGCCTTACTTGGGAACACTTTCCGAGATAGCCAGAACCCACCGAAAGGACATTGAGCGCTTTGGCTGGCTCGAGGAGTTGTCGCCCTCGCTA
>JAJCYF010000191.1 GCA_029263035.1 Actinomycetes bacterium | reverse complement strand
TGGGGAGGCTGTCCCGGCTGCTGGTGATACGCACCGCGGCCCGGGCCTACGTTGAGTTCTTCCGGGGGTTCCCGCTGATCCTTCTCATCGTCTTCTCCTTCTTCACTCTCCCCCGCCTGGGCATCGAGCTCACCCGCTTCTGGTCGGTCTGCGTGGCATTGATCCTGTACAACGCGGCGGTGCTCGGGGAGATCTTTCGTGCAGGCATCCTGTCGCTGGACCGGGGCCAGACCGAAGCCGCCTCGGCGATCGGTCTGCGGCGGGGCCAGTCGATGCGCCTGGTGATCCTCCCCCAGTCGATCCGCAGGATGACGCCGACGATTGTCAGCCAGTTCGTGACCCTTCTCAAGGACACCTCCCTGGCCTTCGTCGTGGGGTACGAAGAGCTGCTGCGCACCGGTCAGATCGCCGGCGAGTTCTACCAGAACGGGCTTCAGTCGCTGATTGCCGTGACCGTCATCTTCCTGGTGGTCAACTTCACCCTCAGCCGGATTGCCAGGCGCCTGGAGCTGAGGCAGCGCCGGCGCTACAAGGCGGATCCGATCGCCGCCGCAGCCGGTCCGGAGGACCTGGTGGCCACGGGCCTCGTCGACCGCAAGTAGCCGTCCGCCAACCCAACCTTTGCCACGGCCAAGAGAAGGCTGAGAAAGCCCTAAGATCCGGGCGGGCGCTCTCGGCAACCTCCCCTCCCGGGAATAGGGTCAATACACGCTCTTCGGAAGGGAGAACCTCATGCGCTATCCCGCGTTTTTCACCCGGCTGGCACCCTACGCCGGCACCGTTCTCAGACTGGTCGCCGGCATCGTCTTCATCTCCCACGGCATGCAGAAATTCAACAACGGGGTGGACGGGTTCGCCGGCTTTTTGTCCTCGCTCAACGTCCCGCTGCCCGAAGTCATGAAGTGGGTGGTACCCATCCTTGAGCTCGGCGGTGGGATCCTGCTGATCCTGGGCCTGGGGACCCGCCTGGTCGCACTGGCGCTGGCCATTCTCATGGTGTTCACGACCCTGCTGGTGAAGCTGGATGTCGGGATTATCGGGGAACAGGGTGCGGGAGCGGAGATCGACCTTATGCTGCTGGCAGCCGGTGTGGCGCTGGTGTTGATGGGCCCGGGGGCGAATTCGGTGGACCGGATGATCGGGCTGGAGCCGAAGGCGGCCAACGTTTCCGGCTAGCCGGAGGCTTTGGTTCCTCTGCGGTTCTTCGAGGCAACCACCAGGATGGCGATCGCGAACAGGATCGAAACCACCGCGAGGATGCTGTGCACCGCCTTGAACGCGACCGATGTGCTGCCGTCCTCGACGATGTTCCATATCCGGGTGATCCATACGTAGAAGGTCCACAGGGCTGCGGCCCTCAAAACGATCGCCTGGTTGCGGGTCATGTCGCCCATCCTAATTCCAGTTCGGGACTCAACCCCACTGGGCCCGGACAAAGAAGTGCCAGCCCGCCCAGAGCCAGAGGGCGCAAAGTGTCCAGCGGCCCATCCAGGTGCGGTTAACGGCCGACACGGTCTCCCCCAGGGTCGGGATCCGTCCGGTCAGCCGGGCGGCGGCCTGAATCCCGGCGGCCGTGGCAGCGATCAACAGGTAGCCGGCGATGAAGATCTCGCGGCTCACCGGCGTGCTATCCCGAGCCCGGCCGCCATCCACAGCACGAAGCCGGCGGTCCGGATGAGGTGGCTGTCGAAAATCTCATTGGCCAGCGAGCTGAGGGTGGGGTTTTCGGCCCGGGGAAGCTGAACGAAGGCGGCCCACTCCCACGCCGCCAGGGCAAGAACTACCGCGAGCCATCCCCGAGCGGCTCCAAGCCCTAGAACCCTCCCGCCCGCATCGGCCGGTGGCAGCCGAGCCCCGATCGCCAGAATGCAGACCCCGGTCAAAAGAGTCACCGCCAGGGCCGGGCCGGTGAACGGCCTCAGGCTGGTGGCCGCCCAGGCGAATGCCGCCGCGGCCGGGAGGGCCGTCCACCCGGCTCGGCGCAGGCCGGGTCCCTCGGTCTCGTTCACTGCCTCAGTTTCCCACCCGGCGGACTAACTCTGCTCGGGAGGGGAACCATCTACAGGCACACCAATCGTATTGACCCGCTGGGCCGTAAACTGGAGTTTCCTACCCGGAAGGATGTGCATCGTGCTTCGCAGAGTCGGACGGTTCCTTCTTCTTGCGGCTGCCGTGGGCAGCCTGCTTTCTCTTCAGGTGGCGAGCGCCTGGGCGCAAACGACCACCACCTCCGCCGTCGAGCAGGCCATCGAGGGCCTTCGTTCCGACCCGGTGTACGTGGACCCCGAGGCATCGCCGACGCTGTCGGAGCGGGCGGCCGACGAGCTCAGGCAGAACATCGAGGCGGCGGACGCCGGCCCCATATACGTCGCCGTGCTTCCCCAGAGCGCCCGCAATGAGGCCGGGGGCAGCACCGAGGCTCTGCTCACCGAGATAGCCGAGGGCATGAGCGAACGGGGCACCTACGTGGTGGTCGCAGGCACCGAGCTTCGCGCCGGCAGCACCGAGTTCGAGAGCGGAGTCATCCCCGGCATCGCCAACGACGTGGTGCAGGACAACCGCGGCGGCGGAGCCGCGGCGGTGCTCAACGACTTCGTCTCCCGGGTGGGCGACGCGGCGCAGGGCGGAGGCGCTTCGTCGAGCGGCGAAGGGTCATCCGGAGGATTTGGGTTCATCCCGCTGGCACTGCTGGCGGTCGGCGGAGGTGCTGTCGCCTACTCGATGAACAAGAAGAAGAAGCAGCGAGCGGTCGAGGAGAAGCGGCAGCTGGAGGAGGTCAAGGCGGTGGCCATGGAGGATCTGGTGGCCCTGGGCGACGACCTGAGGGCGCTGGATCTGCAGGTTGAGATGCCGAGCGCCGACCCCCGCGCCAAGCAACAGTACGTTCAGGCGCTCGGCCACTACGAGATTGCCACCCGCAACCTCGACCGGGCGCAGCGGCCGCAGGACCTGCAGCAGGTAACCGAGGCGTTGACCGAGGGCCGGTACGCGATCGACGCCGCCGAGGCCCGGCTCAACGGGCGGGAGCCGGCCGAACGCCGGGCGATGTGCTTCTTCGACCCCCGCCACGGCCCATCGGTGGAGGACGTGATGTGGACCCCGGCTCACGGCACCCCCCGGGAGGTGCCGGCCTGTGCCGAGGACGCACAACTGGTCAAGCAGGGAGCGTCTCCTCACTCCCGTGAGATCACGGTCGCCGGGCAGCGGGTTCCCTACTGGGACGCACCCGGATACTACGGGCCCTGGGCCGGCGGCTACTTCGGTGGCTTTGGCGGCGGGGGTCTGCTCCAGGGCCTGCTGATCGGCCAGATGCTCGGCGGGTTCGGCGGGGGTTACCACTCCGGCTGGGACGGCGCAGGGGGCGACGGTGGCTTCGGCGACTTCGGAGGAGGGGGCTTCGGGGGGTTCGGCGGGGGCGACTTCGGCGGGGGTGGTTTCGGAGACTTCGGCGGGGGCGACTTCGGCGGCAACTAGGACGTATTTCCATGGGGACGATCGGAGGCTGTACGGATGTCAATTTCGCGTCGCATATCAACCATATTCAAAGCCAAAGCCAGTAAGGCCCTGGACCGGGCCGAGGACCCCCGGGAGACCCTGGACTACTCCTATGAGCGCCAGCTGGAGCTCCTGCAGAAGGTAAAGCGGGGACTTTCCGACGTGGCGACCTCCCGCAAGCGGGTGGAGCTGCAGGCACAGGCCCTGCGCGAGTCCGGCGAGAAGCTGGAGTCCCAGGCCCGCCAGGCCCTGTCGCAGGACCGGGAGGACCTGGCCAAGGAGGCGGTCGCCCGCCGGGCCGGCATCCTGACCCAGCTGACCGAGCTCAAAGCCCAGCACGACCAGCTGAAGGCCGAGGAGACCAAGCTCGCCGACGCCAGCCGGCGGCTTCAGGCCAAGGTCGACGCCTTCCGCATCCGCAAAGAAACCATCAAGGCGACCTACACCGCAGCCGAGGCGTCCACCCGTATCAACGAGGCGGTTACCGGCATCTCCGAGGAGATGGGCGACGTGGGCATGGCCATGCAGCGGGCGCACGACAAGACCGAACAGATGCGGGCCCGCGCCGGAGCGCTGGATGAGATGATCAGCTCGGGCGCTCTGGAGGACCTGACTGCCTCGGCCGATCCCATCCAGGCCCAGCTGGACAGCTACAACAAAACCACCGGAGTGGAGCTGGAGCTCGATCGCCTGAAGAAGGAGATGGGCTACGAGCAGACTCCGGCCATCGAATCCAAGGGCGCGGAGGGAACGAATTGATAATTCGGGTTTTCGGAGTCGGGCAGTTCGATGTTCCCGACGATTCCATGGCGGAGCTGAACGAGCTGGACGACGCACTGACCGGCCCGGTCGAGCGGCACGACGACGAGGCCCTGCACGCCGGCCTGGAGAAGGTGCTGGAGGCGGTCAGGCGCCTGGGCACGCCCCTGCCGGACGACTACCTTGGCCCGTCCGACCTTCTGCTTCCCGGTCCCGACTCCACCTGGGAGGAGATCCGCGAGATGTTGACCGAAGAGGGGCTCATCCCGGACTAGCTTGCGCCGGGTCTCTCTACCACCGAGTCGGGGGGCCGCTCGAACAGCTCAACCAGGTTGGCGGCCGGATCCCGGACAAAACACCGGCGGGCGCCCCACGACCGGCGGGCGTCGCGCCGCTCCACCCCGGCCTCCTCGAGGCGGGCCAGAACTGCGTCGTACTGCTCGGCCAGATCGATCGCCATGTGCGCCGGGCCGGGCTCGGAGTCACCCACGATTATGTGGACCTGCGTCCCGTCGAACCCCAGCCAGCAGCCGGGGGTGTCCGCCGCCAGCATCGCCGGCCGGACCAAAGGGATGCCGCCGAGCAGCTCGTAGAACGCCTGCCCGGCGGCAATCTGCCCTTCGGACGGCACCGTCACGGTGACGTGGTGGATCCTTGCCATATCGCTACAGGAACAGTCCCAGGGCGATGAACAGCAGCCCCAGCGTGACCAGGTTCAGAGTGCCCAGAGAGATGGTGAGAAGCGAAAGCAAAAAACAGACCGCCGCAATGCCGAACATGATCTTGTTGATCCCGACGTTCTTCATTTGATTCCCCCGGTCTTCGAGCCGATTGATAAGCGCCAATCTATCCCGGGGGGACCGGGATCATCAGGACCTGGTGGGCTTGAACTTGAGCTTCTTGAGCTCCGCCGCCACCTCTTTGGAGCTCAGGAAGCCGAGCAGGGCATCAACCGAGTTGCGCCGGGTCCGCCCCCGCTCCACCGCCAGGTAGAGGGTTCGCTGGGCTTTTAGGCCGGGGACGTTAAGCACCCGCAGTTCGCCGTCTCCGGTGGTCTCCCCCGGCTCCAGGGCGTAGGTGGAGATAAACGACAAGCCGACGTTGGCCTTAACCGCCCGTTTTACCGACTCGGTGGTCCCCAGCTCCAGCACCACCCCCAGCCGCTCGGGGTCCAGGCCCACCGCGGCCATCGCCTCGCTCACCATGGTCCGGGTCCCCGATCCCCGCTCCCGCAGAACCCAGGGGTGAAAGATCAGGTCGTCCCGGTGGATCGACCTCTTCTTGTGGAGCTCGTTCTCCGAGGAGGCGATCAGGACCAGCTCGTCGGTGGCGAACGGGATCAGCTCCAGGCGGTCGACCGCAACCGCCGCCCCGATCACCGCCATGTCGACCCGGCGAAGCAGGAGCTGGTCGGCGATGTGGGCGGTGTCGCCCACCTGGACGCAGACCCGGACCGCCGGATACTTCTCGCAGTACGGGCTCAGGATCTTCGGCAGCAGGAACTCCCCGGGCACCGTGCTGGCCCCGATGTTCAGGCGCCCGGCCGGCAGCGTCCCGAACGTGGACATGGACTCCTCCAGCCGCTCGGCCACCGTGGCCAGCTCCCCGGCATGCTGGTAGAGCTGCTCGCCGGCAGCCGTCGGTATCCATGACCGGCCCGACCGCACGATCAGCTTGGTGCCGAAGTGGTCCTCCAGGGTGCGGATCTGGGCGCTGATGGCCGGCTGGGTGACCCCGAGGCGCTTGGCGGCCGCAGAGAAGCTGCCTTCGTCCACCAGCTTCACAAAACCCTTGAGCGCGGGGATGGTTAGTGGGGCCAAGTGCTGTCTCCGTCCGTCTTCAGTGCACCCGAATCTGCGGCCTATCGTACCGCCGGCCATGGTCGGGACGCGCCGAAGCCCCCGCCGGGCGGGGGCCTCGAGAAAAGCTGAACTCAGGCCTGCTGAAGTGTGCTGTTCTGCTCGGCGGTCTTGATGAGGTAGCGGACGATGGTCTGGGTGGGGGTCTTGACCGCGTGCACGTTCACCAGGTGGTCGGCGAGCTGCCGGGCCAGGTCGGTCTTGTCGATGGCGGTGGTCTTGAAACCACACGTGTCGGCTCCGACCGATGCGCAACTGTACCTAAGCATTTAAGAACCCCTTTCGTACCGGATCTCGGAGTGGCAGTTTAGCACTAATAACTTATGAGAGCAATAACGATTGTTTATAGTAAGCCCCGGGACAGGCCCTTGTTAAGATGGGAAAAACCACCCGATCGAGCGGGGTACACACCACGAGATCTCCTTTGATGACCACATCTTTCGCCCGCGCAATCGCACGCCGGGCCGCCGCCCTACTGCTGGTCGTAGCGGCTCTCGGCGCCTGCGGCGGGGATTCCAACGAGCCCGAGGAGCGGGCCGGTTTCAAGGCACTGACCAGTGAGGACGGGGCCCTGGAAATGCAGGTGCCGAACTCCTGGGAGGTCGCCGAGCTCAACCCGGTGGCGTCGGTACAGGCGGGCGATACCGGCGCCGAGGCCTACGGAATGGTGGTCACCGACCCCCGGGGGGCGCTCAAGGACTACAGCCTGGAGAGGTTCGCCGCCACCCAGATGCAGGAGCTGGTCTCCGACCTGGGGCTGGCCAGCGTCGGCGGTCCCGAGACGGTCCAGGTCGACGGCAAGGACGCGCTGCAGTACCAGCTGAAGGGTCTGTTGGATGGAGTGGAGGCAGCCTACCTCTACACCTTCGTCGAGACGCCGGACCGCTTTCTGAAGGTGGTGACCTGGAGCCTGGCTTCCCGGTTCGAGGAGAACCGCGAGACGCTGGAGCGGGTCTCCACCGGCGTCCGGGAACTCAAGCCGCTCCCCGAACCTACGCCGGAGCCGGCGGTTTCCGACCCGGCGGTGGTACCCACCCAGCAGGAGCCCGGCGTCTTCGATCGGGACCCCGACGCCTAACTGAATTATCCGGCGTTGGGCGCCAGCACCAGGGCGATCTTACCCAGCGCTTCGGCCTGTGCCAGCGCCTCCGCCTGCCCGGGCGTCAGCAGCAGGGTGATGCCACCGCCCTTGGAGGCGCCGACCCCGAACTGTGAAGCCACGCCGGTGTCACCTCCGGAGCCTCCCACCGAGGCCACCTTTGCCGCCTTGATGACGGTTGCCGTTTCGGGGCTCCCGCCCGACGGGACGAAGGTCGCCAGGACGTCCACCCGGTCGCCGGCCTTGGGTGCGAGGGCCAGGCCTTCGAGCGTCTGGGGGCTGAGCGAGTAGGCGCGCATGCCGTCGGGGACCACCGAGGAGCTGCCGCCGTCGCTGCCGAGCCGCCGGGAGGTAACCGGCTCCCCTTTGAGAATCGGGACCGTCGCCACCCGGCCGACTGCCGTGTCCGTGTCCGACAGCGCCTGATCCGGGAGGTACCTTTCCGGATGGCTCTCGATCTGCAGCATCGCAGCTGTGACCACCACCCCGGAGTCGATGTCGGCAGCGGCCACCACCATCGGCACCATCCGGCCGGAAAGCGGGATCTGGTCCCGCAGGTAGGAAAGGTAGGAGTAGACGGCCAGCGCGGTGACTACCGCAGCCAGCATTGCAAGCAGACTCCAACGAGACGTCCTGCGGCGGTTAAGAACAAGAGTGGTCATCCCGGCCCCCTTCGAGATCGACGTTGATCAAAGGTCAGGGGAAGTGCGGGGAAGTTGTGGCTAATCCTAGTGGAGCGTGGAACCGCTGAAAAGGGTCCTAGGCCGACTTTTCTGCCGTCTTTTTGGCCGGGGCGCCGTCCTTGGAGCCGGAGTCCGGCTTCTTGGAGCCGTTCTTGGCCTCGGTCTTGGTCTCCGACTTCTCGGCGGATGTCGATTCGCCCTTGGAGTCCTTGGATTCTTTCGACTCGGCCTTCGCATCCTTGGCGTCCTGCTTGCCGGCTCGCGACATCGGCTGGCTGGCCCGGCGGTCCGTGGAATAGAACCCGGAGCCCTTGAACTGGATGCCCACCGGGAAGATCACCTTGCGCAGCTTGCCCCCGCAGATCTCGCAGGTGGTGAGGGAGTCGTCGGTGAACGACTGGACAACCTCTTTGCGGTCGCCACACTCGGTACAAAGGTATTCGTACGTGGGCAAGGGATATTCCTGTTTCTGTTTGAGGTAACTGCTGTTCAATAGTATGGCAGAGCCTTCAGCGGGCCAGCGACATAAGCTGGACCAGGCTGCGAGCTGCCATTTTGCGCTTTAGGAGCTGGTCTTCAAGCAATGACCAAAGTTAACGGTTTCCCACCGCTAGAGGGGCTTGCCCATGTCCAATGATGACCCCTCGATCGAGCTGAAGAAGCTCGCCGATGATGCCGAGGCAATCGCCGCCGGGCTATACGATCGGGAGATCGACGCGCCGTCGTCCGGCGATCTGAGACGGCTGGCGAGCGCTTTGGACCAGATCTCCGCCACCATGAAAGCTCAGGTCCTCCAGCTGCACGAGTACAACGAGGCGCTTGCCCGCGCCCACACCCGGTTCGGTGAGGCGCTGAGAGCCACCCACAACCTGGACCGCATGCTGGAGATCGCCCTGGAGACCGGCATGGAGACAATCGCCGCCCGCAGCGGCCTGCTGATGCTGCGCAGGGGCTCGGGCACCCTGATGACCGGGATCAGCCGCAACCTGGACGCCGCCGGGTTCAAGCTGGAGGTGGGACAGGGGATCTCCGGCCACGTCGCCTCGACCGGGCAGGCGATCCTGCTGCCGGGCTCGGCCGACCCGCCCCAGCGCCACGAAAGCGAGCCGGAAGTCCACACCCAGCTCTCGGTCCCCCTGATCTCCCACGACCGGGTGCTGGCGGTCCTGAACTTCTACGACAAGGCCGACGGCCTGTTCACCGAGGCCGACCTGCGGACGATCCTGTCGCTGACCGACCAGGCCGGGGTGGCCATCGAGAACGTCCTGCTCCACCAGGAGGCGGAGCGGATGGCGATCATGGACGGTAAAACCGGCATCTGGAACCACCGGTGGTTCCAGATCCAGTTCGCCCGGGAAATCGACCGGGCCCAGCGCTTCGGCCGGCCCTTCTCGCTGATCATCCTGGACATCGACGACTTCCGGAAGTTCAACAACACCTACGGGCACCAGGTCGGGGACTTCGTCCTGATCGAGCTCGCCCAGCGGGTCAGGTCGACCATCCGCGACGTCGACATGTTCGCCCGCTACGGGGGCGAGGAGTTTGAGCTGCTGCTCTCCGAGACCGACGAGGCCGGAGGCCTGAACGCCGCCGAGAAGCTGCGGCAGGTGATCTCCGCAACTCCGTTCGTCACCGAGATGACACCGGATCCCCTAACGGTGACGGTATCGGCCGGCGTCGCCTCCTACCCCTCCGGCGGCACCGACTTCGCATCGATCTTCAAGGCCGCCGACCTGGCGCTGCTGGAGGCCAAGGCCCGGGGCAAAAACCGGGTCGTCGCCCATGATCCCGGGCAATAGCGGGTACGATCAGGTTATGCCCGTCCAGACAGCCATCATTCCCGCGGCCGGAATGGGCACCCGCTTTCTGCCCGCCTCCAAGGCCGTCCCCAAAGAGCTGGTGACCGTGGTCGACCGCCCGGTTATCCAGTACGCCGTCGAGGAGCTGGTCCGGGCCGGGATCACCGACATATGCATCGTGACCTCCGAGGGCAAAGAGGCGGTGACCCACCACTTCAACTCCAACTCCAAGCTCGAAAGCGCCCTGAGGGACAAGGCCAAGCACGACCTGCTGGAGGAGATGCTCAAGCTG
>JAJCYF010000190.1 GCA_029263035.1 Actinomycetes bacterium | reverse complement strand
CCCCACCACCACCACCCCTTATTGCCTTTCCTCCCAGAACAAATCCTTCCCACGCCGGTATATGGCCCGCCTAACGGCGCCCCCTCTCTATTTTGCCGGGTAATCAACCGAATCTGCCCCGCCGAGCCCCTTGACACGCATGTAACTACAGGTGTGTAATTAGAGCCCTATCCCCAAGATGCGGTGTTGACCTCCTGTCGGGACCACCACATCTTGGGGAGCCAATGTCAGAACTCCGGAGGATGCATGCTGAAGGTGACCGTGGTGGAGGCGGGTACCGGCGCCCGGGCCCAGTTCGAGGCCAGCGGGGACGAGCCCCTTCTGGACCAGCTCGAGCGTGAGGCCCCGTTCCAGTTTCCGAACCTGTGCTGGATGGGCGCCTGCGGCACCTGCGCGCTGCGCGTGACCGCCGGAATCGAACACCTTGAGACCGATGCCTTCGGGGTCGGTGCAACCGTCCAGGTGGACCCCGGGTGGGTCCTGCCCTGCTCGGCCGGAGCCTGCCAGAAGGCAGTCGACGATGCGGAGCCCTACCACGTGCTCGTCGAGGTCTAGCCGGCCTCAGTCCCTGCCAAGCCCGGCGTGGTGAACGAGCGCACCCTCCACGAGGTGGTAGGCGTCCTGGTGACGCTGGTCGAAGGAGCCGCTGCATTAATCATCTTCTCCGGGGCGGTTCTCGGGTTCTTCCGCTTTTGTGTGGTTGCCGTTCGCGACCGCCGGATAGAGGCACTGGTCCCCGTGAGGCTGGGACTGGCCCGGATGCTGGCCATGGGACTGGAGTTCCAGCTGGCCGCCGATCTTCTCAGGACCTCGGTGGCCCCGAGCTTCGAGGCCATCGGACAGCTGGCGGCCGTCGCCGCCATCCGGACCGCGCTCAACTATTTCCTGGACAAAGAGATCCGGATGGAGCGGGACGAAATCGAGCAGAGCTCGCGAACCGGACCGGCCGCCGAATCGAGCTGAGATGCTGGAGATGATGTCGATGGCCCTGGTTGCCGGTGGAGTCCTGTGTGCGGCGACCATCATGATGACCACCCGCAGCTGGCCCGCAGCCGCCGGCGCCGGGCTGGAGCTGTGGCTGGCGGCCGGGCTCTTGCGGTTGGCGGGGTCGCAATCCTGGCAGGGAATCGCAATGGCGGCGGCGATCATCGCCGTACGGCGTCTCCTGCGGTTAAGGGGTCATGCGGTCTTCGCCGGTAGTCCGGGGGCCGGCTCGAGAACATAACGTTTACTCCCCCGTAACGGCCTACTCATGGCGGCGTAACAACCGGCGCTTAGTTTCACTGGTATGGCTCCCAATGTTCCTGCCGCCAAACGCGCCGGCCTTCCGGTGGACCTCGACCGGCTGACCGCCGAAGGCGACGACTGGCTGAGCCCCGAGGAGCGGTACTCGCTCAAGCGCCACGGCGTCTGCGCCCAGGCGCAGCCGGGCGTTTTCATGATCCGCATCCGGGCCGGCGGCGTGATCGACACCGACGCCGCCCTGGGGCTGGCCGACATCGCCGACGAGTTCGCCAAAGGCTGGATCCACCTGACGACCCG
This sequence comes from Actinomycetes bacterium, assembly GCA_029263035.1. Classification (GTDB taxonomy): domain Bacteria; phylum Actinomycetota; class CADDZG01; order JAHWKV01; family JAHWKV01; genus JAJCYE01. The sequence continues at coordinate 11,860 of JAJCYF010000190.1, read as the reverse complement.
CCAGCAGGTCCAGCTTCACCACGTCCGCGCCCAGGACGTCACCACGGTCCTGGCCCGCCTCACCGATATCGGACTTTCCACCAGATCCTCTTGCGGCCACACGATGCGGGGCGTCATGTGGTGCCCGCAGGCCGGGGTGGGCCTGGAGGAGCCGTTCGACTGCAGTTACGACGCGATCGCCGCCCAGGACTCGATTCTCAGCCGGACCCCCCTGCTCGACACCCAGATGCCGCAGCGGATCAACATCGGGTTCGGCGGCTGCACCGCCTGCCGGGAGGCCGCCCGGATCAACGACATGGGTTTTGTCTCAAAGATCAACCAGGACGGCGAGCTGGGCTACCAGCTGTGGCTCGGCGGCAGCCTGGGAAAGTCCAGCCCGACCCTGGCGATCAAAGCTGTCGAGTTCCTGCCCCGCAGAGACGTTCTGGCGGCGGTCAACGCCCTGTTCGACCTATTCATCGCACACGGCGACTTCGACCAGCCGGCCAAGGCCCGCCTCAAGTTCCTAATCCGCAAGATGGGAAGCGACCGGTTCCTCGAGGTCTTCCAGGCGGAACTGGCGAAGGCCCGCCTGAAGGAGTGGCCCGAGCCCAGGCACCTGTCGGCACCGCTGTCCTCGTCGATCTCCTCAATCCTTTCGCAGGCGCCCGAGGGCGGCTGGGGCAGCGGCGTGCGCCCGCAGCGGGTCCCCGGCTGGGCGATGGTGACGGTCAACGCCCCGCTGGGCGACCTGGACACCGAGGACTGGCGGATCCTGACCACCCTGGCGTCCGATCTGGCCGACGAGAACCTGTACCTCACCCCCAACCAGAATGTGATGCTCCGCCACGTACCGCTGGACGCGGTGCCGCTGATCCGGGACGTCCTGGGGTCGGTGGGGCTCGGGCTGGAGGGCTCCGATCAGTCCCGGGACGTGCGGGTCTGCACCGGCGGCCCGGTCTGCCTGCTGGCCATCACTCCCTCTCAGCGGGTGGGCGCCCAGCTGCTGGAGCACCCGGCGCTGCTTCGGAACTCCGGCCTGCGCGTCCACATCTCCGGCTGTCCCAACGCCTGCTCTCAGCACCAGATCGCCGATATCGGCTTCTCCGGCGGCAAGGTGACCGTCGGAGGGGCCTCGGTTCTCGGCTACCAGGTGTGGCTGGGCGGGGACCTGCGGCTGGCGTCGATCGCCCAGGTGGCGGGACGGGTCGCCGAAGAGGATGTCTACGCCATAACCGGCGCGATCGTCGGGGTCTGGGAAGCCCTTCGGGAGCGGGGTGAGACGCTGACCGACACCGTCATCCGCTACGGCCTCGATGCGTTTCAGGCTCAGATCTCGGCGATCTTCAAGGGTCGCTGGGAGTCCGGTCCCGAACCGGCGGAAACATTCGACCGGCCCCGGGTTCAGCGTAGTTACCTGCCGCTGGCGGTGGGAACATGAGCCACGTAACCGGCCTGACCAACGCTGCGCCGGCAGGCTTCATCGCCGTGGCACCGGTTGGGGATGTCCCGCCCGGATGGGTCCTTCGGGTCTCTGCCGGGGGCCGCGACATAGCGCTGTCGAACGTCGACGGGCAGTTCCACGCCCTGGACAACTCCTGCACCCACGCCGGAGGTCCTTTGGCACCCAACCACCTGAGCCCGGCGTGCACCCTGGAATGCCCGTGGCATAACTCGGTCTTTGATGCCGCAACCGGCGAGGTGGTCGCCGGACCGGCCCGCAAGCCGGTCAGGGCCTACCGGGTCGAAGTGATCGACGGCGTCGTTTACGTCTCGGTGGACGCCGCCAAACCGGCTTAGCCGGCTGCGCTCTCGCTCGTCAGGGTTCCGCGGGCCGCTAGCTCGGTTTGGGCCGGAGCCGGAGCCGGAACCGCACGGGTGACCGGAGCCTTCCAGAATCCAAGCGCCAGAACAAATCCGATCAACTGGAATGCCATGATCCCGGTCAACGACGCTCCTTCTGCCCACGCCTCAACGGCCGAGGTGAGGGCCCAGAGTTCGGCCATGACGATGGTTGCCACCATCACGATACGGCGATCCAGCTGTGCCGCTTCCGCGCGGTAGCCAGCCTCAAACTCCGTGGGGTCCTCTGTTGACTCGACCATTCTGCCACTATCCCGGCACCAGGTTGCGCCCAGGTTTAACTCAGGTTTCGTTCCGGTAACGGTGTTGTTCCCGGGGCCTTTCGGCCAATTTGCCGTTGATTGCACGACTTCGCTTGACCTCAGGCCCGGCGGCGTAGATCCCGTCGGGTCGTTCCTCGAGCCGGATCCTCGGCAGCGGGCGCGGCGGCGGGCCGGCCAGCACTGCACCGGAGCGTTCGCTGAAGAAGCCTTTGTGGCAGGGGCACTCCAGAACCTGTTCCTCCCGCCGCCACAGAACGGCACACGAAAGGTGGGTGCAAACCGAGGAGAACGCCACCAGCTCTCCGTCGTCCAGCCGCATGGCGATCGCGGGGTCGTCGTCACCCGGGTAGGAGAAGGTCAACATCTGGTTCCGGTCGATAGAGGCCGCCACCCTCTTGACGGTTCCGCTCTCGGCTCCGTGACGGCGAAAGACACCTGAGGCCAGCCCTGCGGTTGCCGCCAGCAGGCCCCCGGAGGCGATCACCAGCATCCTCAGGTAGTCCCTCCGGGAGATCAGCCCTCCCTCCTTCAGGCGCTTCTGGCGGCTCTCCGGGGGCCGGGTGGCGGTCAAACCTTCTCCTCGGACAGGAACTCGTTCCACACGCTGTAACCGCCCGGGATTACGTCTTCGCCCCCGGCCGGCGCCACCAGCGCGTTGCCGGTTACCACGCTCTGGTTGCCGAAGTCGAAGACGTCCACCGCCCGGGCGTTCGGGCGCTTGGCGACCAGCTCGTCGTAGGTGCCGTAGAACAGGGCGTCGGTCGGGCAGACCGAGGCGCACATCGGCAGCAGCCCCTGTGAGCTGCGGTCGTAGCAGAGGTCACACTTGTACTGGAGCATCTCGGGGATGTCGAGCTTGGGGACCCCGAACGGGCAGGCGTGAACGCAGTTGCCGCAGCCGATGCACAGTTCGGGCGATGCGGTCCCCACCACTCCATCGGTGCCGACCGGGATCGCATCGACCGGGCAGACCTGGGCGCACGGGGCAACCGGGTCCGAGCAGTGCATGCAGACCGTCGGCATCGCGGCGGCCGAGTTGCCCATGTCGACGTAGTCCAGGTGGATCATGGAGCGGCCCTTGTGGGAGTCGCACTCCCGGCAGGCGGCCACGCACGCCTGGCACCCGATACAGCGGCCCGGGTCGATGAACAGCGCTTTTTTTCTCATCCTTGTTTTCTCATCCCCGGCCGGTTCCCCTTCCCTGCGGCGCCGACGGCTGCCGCTTGTCGAATGCTCCGACCTCCTCGTAGACCTGTCCGCCCGGAGGGACCGGGGGCGGCGGGGGGATGTCGATCTCGGTCCCCATCTCGATCCGGCACGAACACACCTTGAACTCGGGGATCTTCGATGTCGGGTCCAGGGCGTCGACCGTCATCAGGTTGGCCGCCACCCGGCCCGCCCAGTGGTACGGGATGAAAACGGTATCCGGGCGGATGGTCGACACGACCAGGGCCGGGTAGGTCGCAGATCCCCGGCGGGTGCTTACCCTCACCGGGTCGCCGTTGGCGTAACCCAGGCTCGGGTGGACCTCGACCCAGGGCCGGGGGGTCTGCTGGACCAGGGCGTCGATCCGGCGGGTCTGGTTGCCCGACAGGTAGTGGGCGACGGTACGGCCGGTGGTCAGCTTCAGCGGGTACTTGGAGTCGACCTCCTCCGCCGGCGGCCGCCACTCGACGGCGTGGAAGCGCGCCAGGCCGTCCGGATGGTGGAAGCGCTCCTCGAACAGGCGGGGGGTGCCCGGGTGGTCCTCGGAGGTGCAGGGCCAGAAGATGCCGCCGGTCTCCTCGATCCGCTCATAGGTCATCCCCGAGTAGTCGGCCTGGCCGCCCTTGGAGGCGACCCGGAGCTCCTCGAAGATCTCCCGGGAGCTTTCGAACTGGAACTTATCGGCGTGGCGGCCCAGGCGGCGGGCGATCTCGCAGACGATCCACCAGTCCGGCTTGGCGTCACCGGGAGGGTCTGAGGCTTTGTTGTACTTGACCACCCGGCCCTCGGCGTTGGTCGAGATCCCCTCGTCCTCGGCCCACGAGGTGCCGGGCAGCACGACATCGGCCCGGTCGCAGGTCTCCGACAGGAAGAAGTCGATCTGGCAGTGGAACTCCAGGCAGTCGAAGCCTCCGGCGATGCGGCCGGCGGAGGGCATCGAGACCATCGGGTTGTTGCAGATGCCGAGCCACCCCTTGATCTCGCCGGCTTCGGCCTGGTGGACCATCTCCACCGCCGAGGTGCCGGCCCGGGGAAGCTCGTCGTCGGTGATCCCCCACACCCTGCAGATGTGCTCCCGGGCGGCGGGGTCCTCGATCAAGCGCTGGCCGGGAAGCTGGTCCGACTTCTGGCCGTGCTCCCGACCGCCCTGGCCGTTGCCCTGGCCGGTGATCGTGCCGTAGCCCTTGCCCGGAGCCCCGAACTGGCCGGTGGCCAGGCACAGGTTGATGACGGTCAGGCAGTTGTCGACACCCTGGATGTGGTGTTCGATCCCCCGGGCGTGGAAGGCCATCGCCTTGTTTGCCCGTCCCCAGGTGAGACCGACCCTGGTGATGAGCGCCGGGTCAAGGCCGCAGATCTCGCCGGTCTTCTCCGGGGTGTAGAAGGGCAGACCGGCTTTGACCGCGTCCCAGCCGGTCGTGCGGGAGCGGATGAACTCGGTGTCGATCAGTCCCTCCCGTTCGATCACGTGCAGCACGCCGTTCAGGAATGCGGCATCGGTGCCCGGCCGGACCGGGACGTGGATGTCGGCGGTGCGGGCAATCGGGGTCTCCCGTGGGTCGACCGTGATCAGCTTGGCGCCTTTGTCCCGTGCCCCCCAGAAGTACTGGGTCGCCACCGGGAAACACTCCCCCACGTTGGCGCCGAGTAGCATGATCACGTCGGCCTCGAGCATGTCCGACCACGGGTTGGCCGCCCGGTCGACCCCGAACGCCTTCTTGTTGGCCGCAGCGGCCGAGACCATGCAAAGCCGGCCGTTGTAGTCGACGTGTTTGGTGGCCAGCGCCACCCGGGCGAACTTGCCCATCAGGTAGCACTTCTCGGTCGCCAGGCTGGACCCGGAGTAGACGGCGAATGCGTCGTTGCCGTAGGTCTTTTGGATGCGGCGGATCTCGCTCACCACCCGGTCCAGGGCCTCGTCCCAGCTAACCTCGCGCAGCGGGTCGCCCCGGCGGTCCCGCATCAGGGGTTTGGTCAGCCGGTCCCGGTGGTTGACCTGCTGGTAGGCGGTGACACCCTTGGGGCAGAGCTTTAGCTTGTTGATGTCGTGGTTGCGGGGCTCGACACCGAACACCTTGCCGTCGGTGGAGACCCTCAGGTACATCCCGCACTGGACACCGCAGTAGCAGCAGTGGGTGGCGACCATCGTTTCGCCTCGCTCCTCCGACACGTAATTGCCGGGACGCTTGGCTTCCTTGCGGAAGGCGGCGACCCCGGGGGCCAGGATCTGCAGTTGTTTGCGCACTAGAAGCCTGCTTTCACGTCGGTGCGGTAGCTGGCACCCCGGGCGATTCGTTTGCACGCCGGGCAGGTCTCGACCCAACCGGAGTAATCCAGGCCCAGTTCCGCCATCGTCTTCTGCAGATCGCCGACGAAGACGGCACCCTCGATCTCGGCCCCGCACACCCGGCACTCCAGGGAGCCGCCGGAGGCCAGCGAAGCTTCCTTGTGCAGGTGGATGCCGATCATCGCCGGGCGCTGGACGGTGTGAAAAAACTTGCCGAACGGGATCCAGACCAGAGTGAGAACTACCGTGCACATGTGGATGAACGCCAGCGGCTGGTAGGCGAAGCCGTCCATAAACGAGCTGGAAACAGTAAGGAGCAGACCGGAGACCGAGATCGCGATCAGCGCAATGAGCGGGAGCAGGTCACGGCCGAAGCGGGTGAGGTTGTTGCCCCGCTCGCTCCAGCGCTGGTACAGGAACCAGGCGCCCCCGCCTATGACCAGCACGGCTGAGAAGTTCAGGCCGTGGAACATCAGCCAGCCGGCGCTCCCGAGCGCATCGACACTGATCGTCCGCACGCCGTTCATATAGATCCAGTAGAGGCTCTCGGTCCCCTCCACCGCACGGAAGTGAATCCACCCGAAGGTCAGGGGAAAGGTGATCAGGCTGGCGGAGATCACGCCCCAGAACAGCCCCTGGTGGGCCAGCCAGCGTGCGGTGCTGCGCTCGGCGATGAACCTCTGGAGCAGCAGCGTCGATAACGCGGTCCGGCGCACAACGGATTTCGGAAGCCCGGGCCCGGGCTTGAGAATCGCCTTCCATCCCCGGACCAGGTAGCGGCGGGCCGCCGGGCTCTCTGCCCACAGGACCGTACGGTAGGCGGCCCCGAACCCCAGGACGACGGTGCCTATGGCGTAGCCGAGCAGCGCGACATCGAAGTTGTCCAGGTTCCGGCTGCCCGCCAGGATGGCGCCGGTCAGAACCAGCGCAACCGCGGCGCCGGCCACCGGTGCGCGCAGCCTCCCGGCGAGCGCAGCGGAGTCGGCCGGGGGCGCAGAACGGGTGGTCGGATGGTCGCTCATCCGACCAAGAGTCCCAGCGGGACATTACGTCGATGTTTCTTCTCAGTTCCCTTCTCGTAAAGTCCGTGGTTTACCGGCGACGCCCGCCCCGCCGGGGGTTACCCTCCGAATATGAACCTTGAACCACTGCCCCACGGACTGCTGCTGACCGGGGGAACCTCCCGGCGCATGGGGGAGGACAAGTCCCGGTCGACGGTCGGGGGGATCCCGATGGGTGCCCGGGCCGGCCGGGCCCTGCTGCAGTCCGCATCCCCGGTCCTGGCGGTCGGCCCCGATCCCGGGCTCGGGCTCACGACCGTTGAGGACGGCCGCATGGGCCCGCTGGCCGCTCTGGCGGCCGGGATGAGATGGCTGGCGGATGACGGGTTCACCGGTCCGGTTCTGCTGGTCGCCTGTGACCTGCCCTTTTTGACCCCCGAGCTGCTCAACCTGGTGGCCGGCGAGCTCTCCGGCTCCCAGGCCTCCGTGCCGTTGGCCGGCGGCCGCCTCCAGCCTCTGACCGCCTGCTACGCCCCGGGGGTGCTCCCGGTTGCCGAGGCCCTGGTTGCCGCCGGACGGTTGTCCATGACGGCGCTGCTGGCTGAACTCCGGGTGCACCGGGTGGAGGAGGGGACCTGGGCCGGCGCGGCAGAACCCGGTGCGCTTGCCGACGTGGACACCCCCGCCGACCTGCACGCAGCAAACCGGAGGGTCCGGTGAGACCGCTGCTTTCCGTCGATGAGTACCGCGAGCGCATCCTCGCCGCCGTCCCCCTGACAAAGCCCGCGGATCTGCCGCTGGACGATGCGTACGGCTGCGTCCTTGCCGCCTCCGTGGCGGCTCCCGCCGCCCTCCCGGCGTTTCCATCCTCGGCAATGGACGGCTTTGCAGTGCGAAGTGCCGACATCGCCGTGGCGACGAAAAGGTTGCCGATCCGCCTGCGGGTGACGGGAGAGGTGCTGATGGGGGCGGCTCCCGGTTCGCCGGTTGAGCAGGGTTGTGCGGTAGCCGTCCCCACGGGGGGCATGATGCCGGCGGGGGCTGACACGGTGGTGGCCTTCGAAGGCTGCCGGGTGGAAGAAGGAACGGTCGAGATAACAGCCCCCCAGCGGCCCGGGCGAAACGTGAGGCCGGCGGGCGAGGACCTGCTGGCCGGTGAGGTCCTGGTGCGGGAGGGACGCCGGCTCGGCCCGGCCGATCTGGGGGCGCTGGCCGCCGGCGGCGCTTCCGCGGTCCGGGTGTTCCCGAGGCTCCGGGTGGTGATCTTCTCCACCGGCAACGAGCTGGTGGAGGGCGGACGGCAGACCCGGCCGGGACAGATCCACGAGTCCAACTCCTTCATGCTGAGGGGCCTCGTGCGCCGGGCCGGTGCCGACCCGGTCTACGCCGGGAGGATTCCGGACGATGCGGAGGCTTTCCTGCAGGCCATCTCAGCCCCGCCCGAAGGCGACGTCCTGCTCTGCTCGGGGGGCGTCTCGGCGGGAAAGGACGACCCGGTCAGACGGGCGTTCGCCGGAAGCGACGAGGTCGACTTCATCCAGGTTAGGGTCCAGCCGGGCAGACCTCAGGCCTTTGGACGCTGGGCCGGCAAACCGTTCTTCGGGCTGCCGGGCAACCCAATGGCCTCCCTGGTTTCGTTTGAACTTTTCGTGCGGCCTGCACTTCACAGGATGATGGGGCTGCCCGCCGAGGTTGCCTATCTGCAGGCCACTCTCGACGGTGCCCTGGAAGCGGCGGCCGAGGCGGTCCGCTTCGTCCCGGTCCGGCTCAACCGCGACGGTGCACGGCTGGTTGCCCGTGCAAATGGGGACCGCCGGTCCAACCAGCTCGCCCGGCTCGCCCGCGCCGACGGCCTTGCGGAGGTCCCTCCTGGGCGATCCCTCGGCACCGGAGCCGGCATCCGGGTAGTCTCCATCCGGGACGATGATCCACTGCATTCAAGACACTCCGGACCCCTGGTGTGATGTTGGAGCTTTTACAATTCCGCGAACCGGGGAAAAGAGGGCTCATGAAATCAAAAAGCAGGCTTTCGATCAGATTCGCCACCGCAATACTGCTGGCGGGACTGTTCAGCTCATCTATGACCGGGTCCGCCGCCGCATCCATCGGCTCGCTGGACCTTCTTCAGCTGTTGGGTCTACGGCCGCCTCCCGGATCCCCGGTTTCCGGATCCGTCCCGCCTCCGCCCGCTCCCGCTCCCGCTCCCGTGGAGGCTGCAGCCCCCGCCGCCCCGGCACCCGCTCTGGATGCCGCGTCGATTCCCGCAAACTCGGGATCGGGGCGCCGGGTGGTCTACTCGGTCAGCTCCCAGAGGGTGTGGCTGGTCAACGAGGACGGGTCCCTGCACGGCACATGGCTGGTATCAGGCCGCCGCGGTGAGCCAAACCCCGGTAACTACTCGGTGTTCTCGCGCTCCCGCCACGCCCGGGCGGAGGCACCCGGCATCACCATGGAGTTCATGGTGCGCTTCGTCCGCACCTCTGGACTGCCCATCGGCTTTCACTCGATCCCCGTCAACCGGCGCGGCAACCAGATTCAAAGCATCGAGGAGCTCGGCACCTTTCAAAGCCTGGGCTGCGTCCGCCAGCGCTATGAGGACGCAGCGACCATGTGGGAGTTCGCCCAGATAGGGACCCCGGTAATCGTCCCGAACTGAGATCCCGCCTCCCCCCCGGGGTAGGATAGTCAGCGCGCAACTTCATGAGCTGGCTGGGAGGCCCACATGTCTGAAGACACCACGCAGGTTGACGATGCCGAAGAGGTTGAAGATACCGAACCCGCGAGCGAGGCCGCCAAAATGCGTTCCCACGACTCGAAGATCAAGGCCAAGCCGGTAAAGGGCGACGTCAACGTCGATTTCAGCGACCTTACCCGGGAGTCCCTGAAGCCCCGGGTCGCCAGGGACAACAAGGTGTTCACCAACGGATTCAAGATCCCGGGATTCTCCGGCTACACCGACCTGCCCGGAAAAATCTGCGTGGACTGCGGCTGGCGGGCAATGAAGTTCTCCAAGGAATGCGCCAAGTGCGGCGGGGAACTTCGCCCCGAGTAACCGGGCTACCGGCGGGGCTCCCAGGAGAACCGCCGGACGGCCACCAGCAGGCCCAGCGCTCCCCAGGCGGCCAGCACCGCCAGGTGGGTCGCCGCAAATCCTGAAGATCCGGCCGGCGGAAAGAAGACCTGCTGCATCGCCTCGCTGAAGTGCCGGACCGGGAATATCTTCCCCACCACGTCGAGCCACGCCGGCGGATCCTGCAGCGGGATGAAGACATCGGATACGAACAACAGCGGCAAGATCGTGGCATTGACGATCGCCGGCGCCGCGTCTGCGTTGGGCACGATGGTGGTCACCGCCATCCCCAGAGCCGAAAAACATGCCGCTCCCACCGCCAGGGTCACGATGAAAGCCGGGATAGACGCCGCGGGCAGCGCCGCGTCGTACAACAGCATTCCGAAGACCAGGCAGATCACCACCAGAAGGATTGCAATCACCACGGCATGGATCATGCGGGCCGCCAGGTATGCCCACCCGGGCAACGGAGTCCCTTTGACCCGCTTGAGCACCCCGAGGTCGCGGGCGAACGTCAGGCTCATTGCGATGTTCGTGTAGCAGGCGGTTATGACCGAGAACGCGGCTATGCCGGTTATGTAGAAGGTTGCCACGCTGACGTCGTTGCCGTTTATCGTGATGCCCGCCGAGCCGAACAGCGTGGTGAAGATCACCAGGAACAAAAGCGGAAAGGCGAAGGTGAAGAAGGCGGCGGCCGGATTCCGCCAAAACGCCTTGTTCGTAAATCGGACCTGCCTGAGCACCAGGCCCATGCTGCTCATGAGACCTCCTCCTCTATTTCGGTCTCATCCGGATCGCCGGCCCGGGTCAGCTCCAGGTAGACGTCCTCCAGGCTGGGCCGGCTGACCTCCAGTCCCTCCAGCGCCACCTTGTGGGCGAGCGCCCATCCGGTCAGCTCGTGCAGGAAGTGAACCGGATTGGCGGTGGTGAACTCCAGAAGCTCGCCTGCTTCCCGGGCGGTCGCCATTACCGGGCCGGGCAGCGCCACCCCGTCACCCGGCTTGAAGCGAATTATGGTGGTCGCCGAGTCCCTGCCCGCCAGAGTCTCGGGCGGTCCCTCGGCGATAATCCGTCCTCCGGCAATGATCGCCACCCGGTCGGCCAGGTACTGGGCCTCATCCATGAAGTGGGTGGTCAAAAAGATCGTCTTTCCCGTGGCGGCCAGGTTCTTGATCATGTCCCAGGCGCTGCGCCGCGCGCCCGGGTCGAACCCGGTCGTCGGCTCATCCAGAAACAGCAGGTCGGGGTCCCCCGCCAGGCCGACCCCCACATCCAGCCTGCGCTGCTGGCCGCCGGAAAGCTTGGTGACCCTCACATCCGCCTTCTCGGTCAGGCCCACCAGCTCCATGATCTCCTCGGGCGATCGCGGGCTCGGGTAGTACCCGCCGAACAGCTCCAGGGTCTCCGCCACGGTGAGGTACGGGTCCATGCCGGTCGATTGCAGAACCACCCCGATCCGCGCCTTGAGGGCGGTGCCGGCGCTCTGCGGGTCGTGGCCGAGGACGCTTACCTCACCGGAGTCCCGGCTGCGAAATCCCTCGAGAATCTCGACGATGGTGGACTTGCCGGCGCCGTTGGGGCCCAGGAGGGCAAAGACCTCACCCTCGGCGACCTGGAGGTCGACACCCCGTACCGCCTGCAGCTGCCCGTAGGACTTGTGCAGCCCGCTGATTTCAATCGCTGGATCGGCCGTTTGAACTCTCCCGCCCGCTCAAAGGGTGAATTCTCAGTCTACCCACACCGGATCCGTCTTTCGGGCAATCGGCCTTCAACTTTCGACCGGATCCCACTGCAGCGCCAGCACGACGATATCGTCCCGGGGAAGCCCCTCCTGGAAGGCCAGCACCTCGGTCAGGATCCCCTCCGTCAGGCTGCCGGCGGAACCGGCGTTTCGCGCCGCCGCAGCCTCCAGCCGGTCCTCGCCGAAAAACCCCCGGCTCCCGCGCCCTTCGGTCACCCCGTCGGTGTACAGCACCAACGCCTCGCCCGCCTCCAGGGTGAACGCACGGTCGTGCAGCCTCGGGTCGGGGAAATCCCCGAGCAGCATCCCGAAGGCACCGATGGAATGTACCGCCTCTGCGGGGCCGACCTTCAGCGGGAGAGGGTGACCACCGCAGCCAACCACTCCCTCCCAGGCCGCTCCCACGCGCTTCAGCCGCACCAGGGTCACGGTGCAGAACCGGACCCTGGT
>JAJCYF010000189.1 GCA_029263035.1 Actinomycetes bacterium | reverse complement strand
AGAGCGGATTTAATACCAGCGCCCCGTACTTTCAGTCGCAGAACTTCTGGGAGAGCATCGACTTCTACGACAAAGAGACCCGGATCAACGACCTGTTCGGGCAGATTGAGAACGCTCCGGCCACCGATCAACACACCTTTGTCAACTGGATCTCCCGGGGCTGGAACGGTGTGCACGGCCCGGAGTACTACGCCGGGTACTACAACCCGTATCTGTCGGGCAACATCACGGACATGGTCAACGGGCTGCCTCCCGGCACCTCTTCTTCTGAAGACGTTTGGAGACCACCGTTCGTGGGGGTCATCGTCATGGACTTTCCCACCACGGATCTCATCCAGCAGGTGATCGACTACCGTCAGCGGCCCCCCGACCCGCCCGACCCGCCCGCGTAGAGCAGCTCGGGACGATTAAGCCCCATCTCGTCTTCGGCGCGGGATTGAAGTCCCGGCGGGAACGCTACTCTCCTGCCGGCGGCTTCGGCTTGTTCGGTGAATCCCCGTCGGGCTTGCCGTTGTCCCGGTTGCTGCTGTTCAGCAGCCGCCCCACCAGGTCGCTGAGGCTCGCGCCGGTAAACGACTCCAGCACCGCATCCACCTGCTTGACCGTGTTTGCAGTTACCCGGGTCAGCTTGCTGGCGCCCTCGGTGTCGATGATCGTGATGTCGTTCACGTTGCCCAGCGGTTCTGCGATCGCCCGGGCGACATCGGGCAGCCGGGAGACCAGCAATTCAAGGGTGGCGGCCTCGCCGTACTGCTTGTAGGCCTCGGCCTTCTTGCTCATCGCCTCGGCTTCGGCCTCCCCTATTGCCAGGGTGGCGCCGGCCCGGGCGGCCCCCAGCTCCCGCTCCTCGAACGCCCGACCCGATGCGACGGCCTCCAGGTTGGCCCGCTCGGCGTCGGCGCGGGCCACACCGATCTCCCGCTCCTCGAACGCCCGGCCGGACGCCAGCGCCTCAAGGTTGGCCCGCTCGGCTTCGGCTTCCAGCAGGCGGCGGTCCCGGGATGCCTCGGCGTCGGCCTTGACCTTGTAGCGGTTGGCCTCGGCCTGCTGCTGAGCGGCGTAGCGCTGGGCGTCGGCGGTCCGGCGGATCTCGGCATCGAGCTCCTTGTCCCGGCGCTGGGCGAGCAGCTCGGCGACCTCGGTTTCCTGCAGCACCACCTCGCGGCGGGCCTGGGCGTCGGCCAGCGGCATCGCCTGCTGGGCACGGGCCTCTGCGGCAGCGACCTCCTGCAGCACCGCCTGCTCCTTCAGCCGGGTGACCTTCTCCGCCTCCAGGACCGCCTGGCGGGCCAGCTCCTGGCGCTGCCTGGCCTCCCGGTGCAGGTCGGCTTCGGCGATCTCGGCGTCACGGCGCACCTCGGCGGCGGCCTTGCGGCCCAGGTTCTCGATGTACTGCTCGGTGTCGGAAATCGACTGGATGGTGAAGACGTCGCTGGCCAGGCCGGTCCCCTGCAGGTCCCCGTTGGCCACCTCCTGCACCCGGGCGGCGAAGACCTCGCGGTCGCGGATCAGCTCACTGACCGTTAGCTGGCCGATGATCGTCCGAAGCGACCCCTCCATGACGTTGCGGACGATCTCCGGCACCTTGGCCTGGCTGTCCAGGAACCGCTGGGCCGCCTGGCGGATGGAGTCCTGGTCGTCGGCGATCTTCACGTTCACGATGCCCTCGACCGCAACCGGGACCCCCTGGGTGGTGACCGCTCCCACCAGCGCCACGTTGATCGACTGGATCTCCAGCGAGATCCGCTTGGCGACGTTGATCAGCGGGTAGACGATGGCGCCGCCGCCGATCACCACCCGGATGCCTCCGGCGTGCTTGCGGGAGCCGGCGATGATCAGGGCTTCGTTGGGCTTGGCTACCTTGTAGCGGCTGGCGGCGAAGGCAAGCAGTGCAACGGCGACGGCAATCAGCGCCGCAACTACGATTGCGGTTTCAGTCATCTGGTTCCCCCTTGGTTGGGTTGGGTACTAAGGCTGGTTTGCGGGGGAGACCCTGAGAGAGTTGCCGACGGTGTCGTCCACCACCACGTCCTCCCCGACTGCGATGTCGTGGCGGCTGCTGGCGGACAGGGTGCGGGTCATTCCGTCGTACAGGATTGCCACCTTCCCCTCCTTGCCGGAGGCGATCGCCAGCGTGCAGCGGCCGCGGGCGCCGACGAGCTGATCGACGGTGAAGCCGGGGCCGGCCTCCTGGCGGTGAAGTGCGACAAACAGTGCGGCGGCCACCCCGCCGGCGAGAACGGCAGAGCCCAGGCCGGCAAAGATCGAGGCGCCGGCACCCAGGCCGAAGGCGTTCAGGGCCAGCAGACCGCCCCCGCCGAACGCGGCGAGGCTGGTGAACAGCACCGGCGTGGCGGCGAAGCTGTCGCCCAGGCCGAAGTCCAGAAAATCCAGGAAGTCGAAGACGTCGCCCAGGACTATCGACAGCAACAGGAAGGCAGTACCCACCCCCAGAGCTATCCAGTAAGCGACTTCCAACGACATGGGTTGAGGGTACACCCCGGATCTCAGGCAGCGCTATGGCGAATCCGGCAGCAGCCCGAAGGCTCCGTTGCGGGAAACACCTGTACCGGACATGAGATGCTGCTCGCATGTCCCGGTCCCGGAACAACGCCGATGGCGGGTTGAGGGCGCTGCAGGATGTTGTGCAACGCCGATGGTCGACCCTGCTTTCGGGCTACTGGTTTATTCCGGCCGCTACCGTATTGCTGATCTCCGGCCTCGCGCTGGCACTTCTGACCGTGGACCGGGATCTGGTCGACTCCCAGCGCCAGATCGGGTTTGCCGGCGGCCCGGACAGCGCCCGCTCCCTGCTGTCCGCCATCGCCTCCTCAACCCTGACCCTGACCGCTTTGGTCTTTTCGATCACCATCGTGGTGCTGCAGCTGACCAGCAGCCAGTTCTCCCCCCGGGTTCTTCGCACCTTCCTACGCGACCACCTCAGCCAGGCGACGCTCGGGGTCTTTCTGGGAACCTTCGTCCACGCCCTGCTGGTGCTGCGGGAGGTCCGAGGCGAGGACGGCAGCGTGGAGCAGTTCGTGCCCGGTCTTTCAATCTTCGTCTCGTTCGTGCTGGTTCTGGTCTCGGTGGCGTTCTTCGTGCAGTACATCCACCACATCGCCGGCTCCATCCGGGTGATCGAAATCATCCGGCGCATCTTCGACGAGACGGTCAAGTCGATAAACCGCTGCCACCCCGAAGAGGACGAGGGCGACGATTCGCATGAGCCCCCAGCCCACTCCCCCACCTCGGTGGTGGAAGCCGCAAGCGTGGGGGTGGTGACTTCCATCGACCTGAACCGCCTGGCGACGGTCGCGGAGGAGGCGCAGGTGACCATCGTCGTGGTGCCGGGACCCGGAGACTTTGTGGCCGGGGGGATGCCGCTGGCGGAGGTTTACGGCTCGGCGGAGGTCGATGAGAGCCGGGTCCGGTCGGCCCTGACTTTGAGCCGGGAACGCGACTTGGCCCAGGACCCAGCATTCGGGTTCCGCCAGCTGGTCGACATTGCGGAGAGGTCGCTCTCGCCGGGAGTCAACGACCCCACGACTGCGACCCAGTGCCTGGACCATATTCACGCGCTCCTGCGCCACCTGGCGACCAGGCAGCTCACCGCCCGCACCTGCTTGAGCGAGGACGGATTCCTGCTGGCGATGTCCCCTCAGCCCACCTGGGAGCACTACGTCCGGCTGGGCCTGGATGAGATCCGGCACTGGGGAGCCGGTTCGCTGCAGATCCACGGCCGGATCGAGGCTCTGCTTACCGACCTGGCCACCGTGACCCCGCCCGAACGCCGCGGGGTTCTGACCGAGCAGCGGCGGCTCCTGCACCTGCGGCGGGAGGACCTGCCGGCTGCGGAGAGAAACGACCGGAGCAGCTCATGAAAGTCCTGTTCTGCGGCCGTCCCGCCTACGGTCACCTCCATCCCCTGATCCCCCTTGCCATGGCCTTCCAAAGCCGGGGCGACGAGGTGTCTTTCGCCACCGGCGACAAGTTCGTGTCCCGGCTCGAGGCCCTCGGGTTTGCGGCGTATCCGGTGGGCCGCTCGATCCTGTGGGCCGAGGAGGAGGCGATCCGCCGGCACCCCGGGTTCGAGAAGTTAACCGGACCGGACAAGGCTCATCTCGGGGCGGCGATGTTCTCCGAGATGCTCCCGCCGGAGACGGTGGATGACCTGCTCCCACTGATCGCCCGGATCAATCCGCACATGGTCATCTATGAGCAGGCGGACTTCGGCGCCTACCTAGCGGCGTCTCTGGCCGGGATCCCCGCCCCCATTCACTCCTACGGGGCCCCCTGGCCGCAGTTCATGACCGAAAAGATGGTACCGAACCTGCGCCGGCTCTGGCAGTCCCACGGCGTCTCCGACCCGCCCGACGATCCGATGCACGGCAACATCTATCTCGATATCTCGCCCCCCAGCCTGGGCGACGCGGCACAACTTGGGCTCGCCCACCGGATCGTCCTACGCCCGGTCCCCTTTGCCGAGCCCGTGGGAGAGCTTCCGGGGTGGGTCGAAGGGAATCGTGACCGGCCCACGGTCTACATGACCCTCGGCACGGTGGTTTACGAGCGCGTCGATGTGTTCAGGGCCGTCGCGGAGGGACTGGGACGGCTGGATGTCGGGGCTCTGGTGGCGGTCGGCCCGGACGGCGACGTGGGGGCCCTCGGACCGCTGCCCCCCAACGTACGGGCCGAGCTGTTCGTCCCCCAGGACCGGCTATTCCCGTTCGTCGATGTGATCGTCCACCATTGCGGGAGCGGCACGATGCTCGGAGGGCTGTCCAACGGCATCCCGCAGCTCGCCATTCCCCAGGGGGCCGACCAGTTCCTGAACGCCGCCGCCCTGGCCGGTGCCGGAGCCGGGATCCCGCTGATGCCCGATGAGATAACTCCCGACCGCGTGGCCGCCGGTGTGACCAGGCTGCTTGACGAGCCCACCTTCAAGCAGCAGGCGCAGAGGATTCAGTCCGAGATTCAGGCGATGCCCGCCCCGTCCGAGGTGGCGCAACTCCTGGCCGGCCTGGTCTGAGGGAGGTTCAGAGAAACCCGCCTGCAGGAGCGAAGTTGGGTAATTCGCCCGATGCGGGCCGAGCGGAGCCGGTCCTATCTTGAGTCGTCCGCACCGCTCGAGAAAGGAATGGACCATGCCCGAGACCTCCTCCCCCGGCGGCCGCTACGACGTCATCGTCGTTGGTGCCCGGTGCGCCGGTTCACCGACCACAATGCTTCTCGCCCGCAAGGGCTACCGAGTCCTGGTGGTCGACCGCGCCAGCTTCCCCAGCGACACGATCTCGACCTTCTTGATCCACCCACTCGGGGTCGCTGCGCTGCAGCGGTGGGGCCTGCTGGAGCGGGTCGCCGCCACCGGCTGCCCCCCGATCGACAACTACACCTTCGACTTCGGGCCGTTCTCCATCACCGGCTCGCCGGCCGTCGCCGGGTCGCCGGTCTCCTACGCTCCCCGGCGCACCGTGCTCGACAAGATCCTGGTCGATGCCGCGGCGGAGGCCGGCGCCGAGATCCGGGAGGGCTTCTCGGTCGAGGACCTGACCTTCGATCAGGACGGGAGGGTCACCGGCATCACCGGACGGGACCAGCAGGGCCGGCGGGTTACCGAGACCGCCTCGGTCGTGATCGGCGCCGACGGCAGGCACTCACTGGTGGCCAGGAAGGCCGGCGCCGAGCAGTACCACGACCGGCCCGAGTTCCTGGCCGGCTACTACACCCTGTTCAGCAACCTGCCGCTCGACGGGTTCATCACCCACTCCCGGCCCGGGCGGGGCTTCGCCGCCTGGCCGACCAACGACGGGCTGACCCTGGTGATCGGAGGCTGGCCCTACGCCGAGTTCGAGCAAAACCGCAAGGACGTAGAGGGCAACTGGATGGCGATGTTCGACCTGGCGCCGGCGTTCGGTGAGCGCATTCGCGCCGCCCGGCGGGAGGAGCGGATAGTGGGGACCGCGGTGGCCAACTACTTCCGCCGGCCCTACGGCCCCGGGTGGGCGCTGGTGGGCGATGCCGGGTACAACAAGGACTTCATCACCGCCCAGGGGATCCAGGACGCCTTCCGTGACGCCGAGCTGTGCGCCGGCGCCCTGGACCGGTCGCTCTCGGGAGCAACCCCCTACAAAACGGCGATGGGTGAGTACCAGACGGAACGGGACAACCAGGTCCTGCCGATGTACGACTTCACCTGTCAGCTTGCCACCCTGGAGCCGCCGCCTCCTGAGATTCAGCGGCTGCTCGGGGCGGTCCACGGCAACCGGGAGGCGATGGACCAGTTCGTCAGGGTGGCCGCCGGCGTGACCTCCCCGGCGGAGTTCTTCTCGCCGGACAACGTCGCCCGGATCCTGCAAGCCGCCTGATAGCCGCACGAAAGCCGGCGCCCATCATCTCGATGGGCGCCGGCGGACGGGACGGTATCGGTCAGGGCGAAAGGTCGTCCACGTCGGAGCAGTGGGCGAAGTCGTACGGGTAGCCCATGACGTCGTTCAGCAGGGTCCCCAGCTGCAGGTGGTTCATGCCGTAGAGGCAGGCGAGGCCGTCCAGCATGTCGACCAGGTCCGGGCCCGGCTGGCCCCGGTCCTCGTAGTCCGGGTGCACCGAGCCGTCCCGCTGGGGCAGGTACTCCATGACAACCCCGTTGATTGCGTGGGAGAGCGGGTCGGTCGAGGCGCCGCCGCCGTCCCACTGGTCGAAGTCCCCGAAGCCGAAGTCCATGGGCTCAGGCTCGACCCCGTCGTGCAGGTCCCACAGGATCCGCCACACCCAGCCCTGGCCCGGGCCGCCAACGTGGTCGCTGGCCGGCAGGTCGGGAAGCTGGATCTCGCCGTCGCCGGCGTTGTAGTTGCCCTGGACATCCATGTCCTCGGCCCAGCCGTTGTTCGACGGGATCTTGTCGGAGGTCCCCAGGATCATCCCGGCCCGCAGGTTGGCCATCGGCTCACCCCACCGGCCGTAGTTGTCCAGCCCGCCTTCTACCAGGATGCCTCCGTCGAAGTAGTGGCCGGTCTCATGCAGCACCGCAAACGGCGACCACTCCAGCCAGGGGGCGATGTAGATCATGTTGGACCGGCTCTTGGAGTACATAGCGGTGTTGTCGGTCCCGTCCAGCGCCTGGTCGGTAAGCACCAGGTTGATCTGCGGCAGCCGGTTGGGGGCCACCAGCTGACGGTAGTAGTCGAGGCCCATCATGGTGGTCTCCATGATCGTCAGTGCCCGGGCGACTTCCCCGGTGCGGGAGAACTTTTCCTGCTCAAACAACGGACCCTGCTCGTAGGAGTGGAAGGTCCGGTTCAACCCGTGGCCGCCGATGCAGAACTCGGCGCCGGGGCACTTGGCGTCGGCCTCGGGGTTGAAGGTGCCGACCTCACCGGAGATCACGGTGTAATCGGCGGGGTCGTCGTCCAGGTCGTTTAGCAGGTTGGGCACGGGACTGCCGGTGTGCAGCCCCAGGGCCACCTGCTTGCCGGCGCCGGGGGCGCTGATGGAGTACAGGGTGACCGTGGCGTCCTTCTCTCCGCACCAGCTGGGGAACATGATCGAGTAGTGGCCGTCCTCGTCGGTGTAACCGTCGGCGTGCAGACCGCAGCCGTCGGCCACCCGTACCAGCACCTCACGGGCGGGGACGAGACCCATGTTGCGGTCGCCGTCGGTGTACTCGTACTGCGGCCCCTGAGGGTGAGGGCTGTTCCCGGGGTCGACAACCCACTCCAGCCGCCGGTGGTCGATGTCGCCGTGCACCCAGTAGTAACCGGTGGGCTCCTGGCAGTAGGGCTTGGCGGTTGAGGGGTCGGCGTCGCACTCCAGGCTCCAGGCCAGATCGTTCGCAGGGTTCAGACCGGCCGAGGGGGCCTGGGTCCCGCCCGATGCGACGACCGAAGTCGGTCCGGCAGCGGGACCGGCGGGAGCCGGCTGAAAGGTGTCCAATTTCGGCTGATCAGAGAAAGACAGGTTTGACGGGCGCGCATCGTCGAACAGCTTCGGCTCACCGGTGGTGCCGCGGGGCATCTGGGCCCGGAAGCCGCTGATGCGCGGGGCCTCCAGGGTCGCGGTTGAGGTCTTTACCTGAGCGGTGTCCTGGGTGCGCGTCCGGGTGGCCGTGGACAGGTCGGCTGCGGCGGCAGGGTGGGCAATGAGCCCGGCGACCAAACAGACGGCGACGGTCAGCCGGGTCACGGGGCGGTGCGGGGACTGGATCTTCATCGTGGAGCTCCCTTCTCGGTGGCGTTCGGTCACCGGTGGGAGCAGTTAGGGCGGCGGAACCTTACAAAAACCCGGTCACAAAAATCGGATCAGGTTCGGCGGCGCCTCAAGAGAAGAGCCGACAGGCCCGCAATCAGCAACAACCCGAGCAAACCCAGGGCGTAGAGCCACCAGGGGGTGGAGGTGTCCGGCAGGGCCGCGCCCTGACCGGGAAAGGTCAGCGAAGCGCTGGAAACGCGCTCCAGCAGCCCGCTGCTCATCGTCACCTCGGCGTTCCAGGGACCGGCTGGTAGGTCTTTGCCCAGCTCGATCAGAACGTCCTGGGTGTCGCCGGGCGCCAGCGTGTTGCCCAGCTTCGCAGCGAACGGTCCGGCGTTCAGGCCGCTGGGGCCGGCGGTCAGCGAGAGGGTCCCGTTCAGGTCGAGTGCCCGGCCCCCGGTGTTCAGGACGCCGGCTCGCACGAACGGGAGGCCTTCGGGCGACCGGTGGGCGGTCAAAGAGCTGATGGAGAAGTCGGCGGCCGGGGCTCCGCCGGGACCGACCGAGACGTACTGGCGTATCCCCACCCGGCTCACCTGGGTCACCGAGCCGGCCCCCGGAGCGCCGGCGGTGCTCACCTCGGCCCAAACGACTCCGTACTGCTCTCCGGGTGCGGCGTCGGCCGGGACGACAACCGAGACTTCTGCGATGCGTTTTCCGCCCGCCGGGACGTCGATGGTGCCCGGGGTGACCGTGGTCCAGGTGGAAAGGTCGTTTGGCGTGCGGCCCTCCGACCCGATAAACGAGCCGTCGACGATGGTGGCTGCCGACGAGTACATCGAAACATGGGCGGTGGAGCCGGTTGAGTTGGAGACCTCCACCTTCCGGTCGATCCGGGCGCCGGGAGCGATGTGGTCGGTGATGTAGAGCAGGGCCCGGGAGTCGTCGCCCGCTGCCGGGTCCCCAAGCAACCTGATGCCCAGGCTGCCGCCGGATTTGGCGGGAGCGGCGGCGGCCGGCGAAACGGTGACGGCGCCGGCCAGAGCCACAGCCAGCACCAGGGCGGCCAATCGGCCACATCGCGCAGCTGCTCCCCCACGGCCGGAGCCGTGAAGGAGACGGGCTGCACGGACGGGGTTACGTGACAGAGTGGGTGATCGTTCCGGTGTATTCACCAACGATAACGCCTCCGGGGACCCTGATGTCGATGTTGGGGTTCCAGGTAGCCGAGTTCACTCCCGTGATGCCGGAAGCGGAAACGACGGCCACCGCGCCGGTGAGATCGGTCGGGTTGTTGGCGGTGTAGACGGCGGTGCCGGCCTGGGTTATCGGACCCGCAGTGTAGCCGACGAAGCTTGCCGCGATCGTGGCGCCTGCGGGGGTGAACGCAGTGGAGATGGCCGTGGCCACCCACGCGGACCCTGCGGGTGCGCCTCGCGCGTCCTCGACCTGTACCTGACCGAGCGCTCCGACGATGGTGGAGCCCTGGACGCTGTTGACCGTGGTCCCCAGGTCGACCGGCCCGGTAGGAACGGTGATGGAGATCGCTCCGCCGGTCACATCCAGCGACGTGGGGGTGATCCCGCTGGTGGCCGCCGATGCCGGCAGCACCAATCCCAGGGTCAAAAGTCCGCTGGCCGCGGCCAGTACGAGGCGGCGGGTCTGAGTCCTTTGCATGATGTTCCTGTCCCCGCAGAATTCTGCGGTGAGGAGGTGCAGCGTAGGCGCCCGATTCCGGGCCACCCTGCTGAGAGGAGGAACATGCTGGTGCGGATGCGCACCTTTGCCAGTTGCTTTCCGGCTCCTGGTCCTCTATCGACACAAAGCCGCGCGCCCGACAGCTATTTGTTCCCTCCTATTTAGGACAGGACCTGTCCGCATGGCTTTCTAGGATCGCCTCAACCGACGAAAGGGGAACGGCGATGCTTGAACGAGAAGGATTTATCCATGGGGTGCCCTGCTGGATCGACAGCGGACGGCAGAACGCGGATCCGGCGGTTGAGTTCTACGGCAAGTTGTTCGGCTGGGAGTTCACCAATGTTGCCCCACCCGAGATGCCCGGCCGCTACCTGATCGCCCGCAAGGACGGGAAAGTGGTGGGGGGTATCGGCGAAGGCGAGATGAACAACTCCGACCCGGTTTGGAATACCTACGTACAGGTGGAAGACGCCGACGCGGCGGCCAGGGCGATCGTCCAAGCCGGAGGCGCCGTGACCATGGAGGTCGCCGACGCCGGCGATGCGGGCCGGATGGGCTTTTTCACCGATCCGGCCGGCGCCGAGTTTGCCGTGTGGCAGCCGGGGACGCTGAAGGGCGCCGAGATGGTCAATGCGCCGGGGTCCTGGAACTCCAGCGACCTGCACACCACCGACATCGACCGCGCCGCCGCCTTCTACGGAGAGGTCTTCGGGTGGGAAACCGAACTGCTGGAGTTTGCCGGCTTCAAGGCCTGGCTGTTCCGGCTCCCGGGCTACGGCGACTTCCTGGAGCGGTACGACCCCGAGATCCGCGCCCGCCAGGGCTCGCAGGGTGTTCCCGACCGGTTCGAGGACGCGGTCGGCTGGATGTCTGAGATCGACACCGGGTCCCCGGACAAGCCCCGGTTCGTGATCACCTTTGCGGTTGACGACACCGACGCCGCCGTGGCGCTTTGCCGGGAGCTGGGCGGAAGCGTAATCCGGCCCGCCGCCACCAAGGGACCGGTCCGCGAAGCCTTGCTGGCCGACCCCGAGGGGGCGGTGTTCCGGGTCGGCACCTACAACCCCGAGCAGTAGACCGGCCGGGGCCCGCGGTTCGTCGCCGCCGGCGGGGTTCTGCGGGCCCGCCCGGCTGTTTTCGGCTTCCCGGGCTTCGGGTAGGTACCAAAGGAAGGCAATCGTAAGGAGGCACTCATGGAAAGCGACACCCCGAAACTTCTTCCGAACGAACGCACGAAGATGCCCGAGCCCGAAGCGGTACCTCCCACGGTGACCACGGCCGATGCATTCGGCGGCCGGCCGATGCGGAGTAAAGAACAGCAGGAACAGGACCGGCGCAGCGAGCAGAACTGAGCCCCGCAGTGGCGCAGTAAACAGTTGCACCCCCGGGCCGCTGGGCAACCCCTGCTCCGTGTGGCACGATCCTGGATATGACCAGCAGACCCGCCGAAGCGCAGCACCTGCGGGACCTGGCGTGGCTGCGCCGGGTACGCGACCGCATAGACCGGGACTACGCCCAGCCGCTGGATGTCGAGGCCCTTGCCCGGGGGGTGAACATGTCGGCCGGCCACCTCAGCCGTCAGTTCCGGCTGGCATATGGTGAATCCCCGTACTCCTACCTGATGACCCGGCGCATCGAGCGCGCGATGACGCTGCTGCGCGCCGGCGATCTCAGCGTGACCGAGGCCTGCTTCGAGGTGGGCTGCTCGTCGCTCGGTACCTTCAGCACCCGCTTCACCGAGCTGGTCGGGGTCCCGCCCAGCGTCTACCGCCGTCAGGCCGAGGGAGCGACGGCGGGGATACCGCCCTGCGTGGCGAAAAAGGTGACCAGACCGGTCAGGAATCAAGAAGCACCGGCCGCCGGGGCCGATCTAGCATGACCGTCATGGACCTCGGCCCACGACCCCAGGAGTGAACATGACCGACATCAGCATCAACGCAAGCTTTCTTCCGCACGAAGACCCGGAGGCCTCCCTCGCCTTCTACCGCGACACGCTCGGCTTTGAAGTCCGCAAGGACGTCGGCTACCAGGGGATGCGCTGGATAACGGTCGGCCCCGCCGGCCAGCCCGGCACCTCCATCGTCCTCAACCCGCCGGCAGCCGACCCCGGCATCACCGACGACGAACGCCGCACCGTCGCCGAGATGATGGCTAAGGGAACCTACGCCGGTATTGTTCTGGCCACGACCGACCTGGACGGCACCTTCGAGCGGGTGGAGGCAAGCGGCGCCGAGGTGGTCCAGGAGCCGACCGATCAGTTCTACGGGGTGCGCGACTGCGCCTTCCGGGACCCGGCGGGCAACCTGATCCGTATCCAGGAGCAGACTGAGCCGGCGAAGGAAGTTAGTTGAGCGCCGAACGACGGACCCACGTGGCCGACAGCCACGACCGGATTCGGGTGCACGGCGCCCGGGTGAACAACCTGAAGGACATCAGCATCGAGCTGCCCAAGCGCCGGCTGACGGTGTTCACCGGCGTCTCCGGCTCGGGGAAGAGCTCTTTGGTGTTCGGCACGATCGCCGCCGAGTCGCAGCGGCTGATCAACGAGACCTACAGCACCTTCGTGCAGGGGTTCATGCCTACGCTGGCGCGGCCCGAGGTGGACGTGCTCGACGGGCTGACGACCGCAATCATCGTCGACCAGCAGCGGATGGGCGCCGACCCCCGCTCCACGGTGGGCACCGCCACCGACGCCAACGCGATGCTGCGCATCCTGTTCAGCCGGCTGGGAAGACCGCATATCGGACCGCCCAGCGCGTTCGCCTTCAACGTGGCCTCGGTGAAGGCCAGCGGAGCGATCACCGTCGACCGGGGCGAGGGCAAGACGAAGACCGAAAAGGCGACCTTCAACCGCCTGGGCGGTATGTGTACCCGCTGCGAAGGCCGGGGCCGGGTCTCCGACATCGACCTCACCCAGCTCTACGACGACTCAAAGTCGCTCGCCGAGGGCGCGTTCACCATCCCCGGCTGGAAGTCGGACAGCTTTTGGACCGTGCGGGTTTACGCCGAGTCCGGCTTCGTCGACCCGGACAAGCCCATCCGCAACTACACCAAGAAGGAGCTCAACAAGTTTTTGTACTCCGAGCCGGTCAAGGTCAAGGTCGACGGCGTCAACCTCACCTACGAGGGGTTGATTCCCAAAATCCACAAGTCGTTTTTGTCCAAGGACCCCGAGGCGATGCAGCCGCACATCCGGGCGTTTGTGGAACGGGCGGTCACCTTTGCCACCTGTCCCGAATGTGAGGGCACCCGGCTCAGCGAGGCCGCCCGGTCTTCCAAGATCGCCGGGATCAGCATCGCCGGTGCCTGCGCGATGCAGATCAGCGACCTGGCCGGCTGGGTGCGCGATCTGGACGAGCCTTCGGTGGCCCCGCTGCTCACCGCACTAGGGCAGACCCTCGACTCGTTTGTCGAGATCGGGCTCGGCTACCTGTCGCTCGACCGGTCCTCGGGAACGCTGTCGGGCGGCGAGGCCCAGCGCACCAAGATGATCCGCCACCTCGGCTCGTCGCTCACCGACGTCACCTACGTCTTCGACGAGCCCACCGCCGGCATGCACCCCCACGACGTCCAGCGGATGAACAACCTGCTGCTGCGGCTGCGGGACAAGGGGAACACGGTGCTGGTGGTGGAGCACGAGCCGGACACGATTGCCGTTGCCGACCACGTCGTGGACCTGGGTCCGGGCGCCGGCACATCAGGTGGCACCGTCTGCTTCGAGGGAACCGTCGAGGGGCTGAAGGGCAGCGACACCATCACCGGCCGCCACCTCGACGACCGGGCGGCGCTCAGGAATACGGTGCGTAACCCCAAGGGGGCACTGGAGATCCGGGGAGCCGGGGACCACAACCTGAAAAACGTCGACGTCGACATCCCGCTCGGGGTCCTGGTCGTCGTCACCGGGGTGGCCGGATCGGGCAAGAGCTCGCTGATCCAGGGATCGGTGGCCGGCCGGGACGGGGTGGTGGCAATCGACCAGAGCCCGATCCGGGGCTCCCGCCGGAGCAACCCGGCGACCTACACCGGGCTGCTGGAACCGATCCGCAAGGCATTCGCCAAGGCAAACGGCGTGAAGCCGGCGCTGTTCAGCGCCAACTCCGAGGGCGCCTGCCCCAACTGCAACGGCGCCGGCGTCATCTACACCGACCTGGGGATGATGGCCGGGGTCACCACGACCTGCGAGGAGTGCGAGGGCAAGCGGTTCCTGGCATCGGTGCTGGAGTACCGCTTGGGGGGCCGCAACATCAGCGAGGTGCTGGCGATGTCGGTGACCGAGGCCCGGGAGTTCTTCGGCAACGGAGAGGCACGCACGCCGGCCGCCCACGCCGTCCTTGAGCGGCTCGCCGACGTCGGGCTGGGCTACATCTCACTGGGCCAACCGCTGACCACCCTGTCCGGCGGCGAGCGGCAGCGCCTCAAGCTGGCCTCGCACATGGGCGAGAAGGGCGACGTCTACGTCCTGGACGAGCCGACCACCGGCCTGCACCTGGCCGACGTGGAGCAGCTGCTCGGCCTGCTCGACCGGCTGGTCGACTCCGGCAAGTCGGTGATCGTCATCGAGCACCACCAGGCGGTCATGGCCCACGCCGACTGGATCATCGACCTAGGTCCCGGCGCCGGGCACGACGGCGGAGAAATTGTCTTCGAGGGCACCCCCGCCGAGCTGGTGGCCGCCCGCTCCACCCTCACCGGCGAGCACCTGGCGGCCTACACCGGCGGCTGACCGGAGGACTGTTCGCGCACAACGCACCAATAGGAGAGGAGGGCATCGTGTCAAACCTGGAGCAAGACAGTGTGGACACCTCTAGTCGGGGATCCGGATCTTCTCCCTACTACCTTGCCGCCTCTGTGGTTGCCTTCCTGGGACTGCTGGGGACGTTCATTTGGTTCATCGGCATGACTCTGAGCATCACGTCTTTGAGTCTGGTGGCAGCCGGGCGGTGGATACGGCACAAGCCCCTCGAAGGAGCCGGTTGGGCCGCGCTCGTCATGGGCTCGGTGGGTCTGGCTGCCCAGCTCCTGGTTCTTTTGGTTCTTACTCCAACGTCGGCGGTCGTGGAATAAAAGGACTGTTGGGTTCGAATAAGGTGAGGAGGTGAGCGATGACCACGGGGTCCCCGACCGCTTCGACGGCATCGGCGACTTCTACGGCAAACAGGTGCAAAAAGGCACCGACCCCCTCCAGCACGCCCTTCGGACCTGGGACCACAACGAGTACCACCCGCTTCAGTCCCGGGACCCCGAGCTCTACCGGCTGATCTGCAACCAGGTCGGCGCCGACATGGACATCCTGATCGGCGAGGGTTCGGTCAAGCTGGGGCGCAACCACCGTCACATCGTCATGACCTGGAACGGGGACGATGAGGATCTGTTCGACCTGGTGCTGGAGGGCGCGGCTCTCATCTCCGACGAGGGCTGAGACGCCCGAACAGGTTTGTCGTCCCGGCCGGTCCCCCTCCAGCCGTTCCGGTCGTTAACAAGTCATGAGCACCACCGGTAGGTTCGCGCGCCGAAAAGCCAATCGGCCCCCTGATCGCGATTCGGCGCCCCTGACCTCGGACCCGGTTCTGGTTGCCCGCCTCCAGCGGTTTTCCCGGGCGGCGGCAGCAACGGCGGCGGCGGTCGGGGTGGGGGTACTGCTCGGGTGGGCCCTGGATATCGAGGTGGTCAAGAGCGTCGTACCCGGCCAGGCCGCCATGAAGCCGAACACTGCCCTGGCCCTGGTGTTGATCGGACTGAGCCTGGGGGTGGCCGCCACGCCGAAAGCGGGCGCCCGGTGGGTCAAGGCGGGGGTGCTCGCGGCGGGGTCTGCCGGTGCCATAGGACTCGCAACCCTTCTGCAGTACCTGCTGGGGTGGAACCTTGGGATCGACGGGCTGCTGTTCACCGACGCAGCCGGCGAGGCCTTCCCCGGCCGGATGGCCCCCACCACCGCCGGATCGCTGCTGATGATGGGCACCGCACTGATGCTTTCGGCCTCCGGCCGGAACCGGGTGGCCGCGTTCCTCGGATCGCTGGTGAGCCTGTCCGCCATGACCGCCCTCCTGGGCTACCTCTACCACGTGCCGGCCCTCCACCGGCTTCCCGGGTACCCGGGCATGGCGCTGCACACCGCCCTCATCCTGCTGTCCACCGGCCTGGGGGTCATGCTCCTCAAGCCGGAGCGCCTTGCAATCGCCGCCCGCAACTCGGGCGGGATCCTGCTGCGCCGGCTCTTTCCGGGCATGGTCGTTGCGCTGGTCGTACTCGGGTGGATTCAAGTTGAGGCGCGGCGCAACGGACTGGCCGACTTCGCCTCCGGGACATCGGTGATGGTCGTGGTCCGCATAGTGATCCTGAGCGGACTGATTGCCTGGACCGCCAACTCACTGCGCAAAGTCGAACAGGGCCGGCTGGCGGCCGAACACGCCCTTCGCGAGCTGAACCTGGACCTCGAGGACCGGGTCCGGGTCCGCACCGCCGAGCTGATGGCCAGCGAAAAGCGGGCTGCCTCGATCATCGCCACATCGGCGGACGCCTTCGTTTCGATCGACGCGAGCAGCCGCATCACCGACTGGAACCGGCAGGCGGAGCTGACCTTCGGATGGTCGAAGGAAGAGGTGCTGGGGCTAAAGCTGACCGAAACCATCATCCCGGTCCGCTTCGCCGCGGCGCACGAAAAGGGCATCGCCCGGTTTCTGGCCGCCGGGGAGCGCTCGGTGATCGGCAGAAGGGTTGAGATGACGGCGGTCCACCGGGACTGCAGGGAGTTCCCGGTGGAGATAGCTGTGTGGGCAACCCCAGACGGTAACGGCTGGAGTTTTAACGCCTTCCTCAAGGACATCACCCAGCGCAAGCAGGCCGAGAACCGTCTGCGGGAGAGTGAGGAGCGGTTCCGCCTGCTGGCCGAGACCGCACCGGTGGGAATCTACCGCTGGGACTCCCAGGGCCGGTGCACCTATGTGAACAGGACCTGGTCCTCGATCACCGGCCTCTCGGCGGATCAGGCAATGGGCGACGGCTGGGCCGGCATTGTTCATCCCGACGACAGCGCCCGGGTGATCTCTGCCCGGACGGAGGCCACCGACAGTTCGCTCGACCTTCAACTCCGCTACCGGGTGTGCACCCCGGAAGGGGTTGAAAAGTGGGTGGACTCCAGGGCGGTGGCAATCAGGGGAGACGACATCCTTGCGATACGGGGCTACGTGGGGACCATGATCGACGTCACCGCCCAGGTTGAGGCTCAGACCGCAGTTGCAGCCGCACGCGACGAGGCGCTGGCCGCCTCACGGAGCAAGTCGCAGTTCCTGGCCACCATGAGCCACGAGATCCGAACCCCGATGAACGGGGTCATCGGCCTCACCGAGCTCCTGCTCGACAGCCCGCTCACCCCAACCCAACGCACCTACGCCGAGGGGGTGAGCGTCTCCGGCGAGGCGCTGCTCGGCATCATCAACAACATTCTCGACTT
The DNA here is from genome assembly GCA_029263035.1 of Actinomycetes bacterium. Lineage (GTDB taxonomy): Bacteria > Actinomycetota > CADDZG01 > JAHWKV01 > JAHWKV01 > JAJCYE01. Next base: position 4,303 of record JAJCYF010000189.1, on the reverse strand, counting down.
CTCCAAGAACGAGGCGGGCAAGCTGGAACTGGAGGAGGTGGAGTTCAACCCGGCGCGCACCCTGGAGCAGGTGGGCAGCCTGATCGCTGAGCCGGCCCGGGCCCGGGGCCTGGAGATGCTGGTCGAGTGCAGCCCCGCCCTGCCCCCGACGGTCCGCGGGGACGAGGGCCGGCTGAGGCAGATTCTGATGAACTTTGCCACCAACGCTGTCAAGTTCACCGGTGAGGGCAGGGTGGTCCTCAGGGCCTTCCCGGACGGCCGGGCGGCCGGCGGCCGGACCCAGATCCGCTTCGAGGTGACCGACACCGGTCCGGGCATCGCCCGGGAGGTGGCGGAGAAGTTGTTCCAACCGTTTGCCCAGGCCGACGCCTCCACCACCCGCCGCTACGGCGGAACCGGCTTGGGCCTGGCCATCTGCCGCCAGCTTGCGACCGCCATGGGCGGCGAGGTGGGCCTGACCAGCCAGCCGGGAGAAGGCAGCACCTTCTGGCTCCGGCTCAGCTTGCCGGCGGCTACCGGGAGCGTCTCCAGTTCAACGCTGCCCGCCGGGGATACCGACGCCCGCCGCATCCGGCACGGACGGATTCTCGTGGTGGAGGATCACCCCATCAACCAGCAGGTGGCCATCGGGCTTCTGGCCGAGCTCGGCTACTCCTCGGAGATCGCGGGCAACGGGCTGGAGGCGCTTCAGGCCCTGACCGCCGGCTCCTACGACGCGATTCTCATGGACTGCCACATGCCCGGCATGGACGGGTTCCAGGCTACCGAGGAGCTTCGCAGGAGGGAAGGTGAGCTGATCCACACGCCGATCATCGCCATGACCGCCAGCGCATTGGATGAGGACCGCCAAAGGTGCCTCGCCGCCGGCATGGACGACTATCTGGCCAAGCCCATTCGGGACGGGGAGCTGGAAGCGGTTCTGCAGCGCTGGATCCCGCTCGGTGGGCCGGTAAAGCTCTAACCCGTCAGTCGTTCCACGTCGTCTCGAAACGGCCTTCCTTCCCGTCCGGCGGCAACCAGGATCTCCGGGCGCAGGACTCCGAAGATGATGGTCAGCACCACCTCCGCCGAGTCCGCGGCCGATTCTTGGGGGCGGGTCAGACACCTGAGCAGCAGCAGATTGGTCACCTGGGTCGCAAAATCCCGGGCCGGGGGGAAGGTGCGGGCATCGGGGGACGCCTGAGCCTGTTGGATCAACTCGGTCAAACGGGTGGGAATGGGAGAAATGATCCGGGGGTCGTTTTCATCGGCCGGGTCGGGCTGGCCGCCTACCCGGGCGGTGTACTCCTGGAGCGCCCCGGTAAAGGCCACGGTCAGCGCCCGGTTGGAGTCCGCCCGCAGGGCGACCGCAAGCCTGCAGACGTGCCGGATCAGCGCCTCCACGGTCGACGAGACCGGTCCCTGCTCCTGCTCCTTGTCCAGGACCCCTCGCAGGATGGGGGCGAAGACATGGCCGATGAGTGCAAATTTGGTCGGGAAGTGGTTGAACGCCGTTGCCGGGCTGACCCCGGCAAGCCGGGCCACGTCCTCAACCCTTGTGCCGCTCCAGCCGGACCGGGCGAAAAGCGTCCCTGCCGCCTCCAGCAGGGCCGTTCGAGACCTTTCCTTTTTGAGGCGGTCTGCCGTGCGGCGGGCTCCGGTCGGGTTGTCGCTCATCACCTGGTCCACCTTATACACCAGAGCAGCGTCTAAACCCGATTTGAGAGTCGCGATCCGGAATCATAGGCTCACCTCAATTGGAGTTGACACCAATTCTACGACCCGTTTTACTCCCATCCATACCTAGCCAAGGGAGGATCGACGATCAACACTTCACTAAGCCTCTGGGCCGACTTCATGCGCCCCACCACCGCCGAATGCCAGAACTGCGGGTGTGCCTGTTCCGACCTGTTTGAGCTCTCCAGGCTCGTTCACGATGAAGATGATCTGCTGGAGACACCGGTTGTTGCCCTGCTTCACCTCTGCCCCGGCTGCCTGAAGGCCCTATCGGTTTAGCCGGAAGTAGTCGGAGGTTCGGCGGCGGCCCGGTCGGGGGGTCCGTCTCCACCGGCATCGTCCTGCCGGTCGCCGTGCATGAAGAACGCACCGAGTGCCGCCGCCAGGGAAGCAAAGACCACCACCGAGTACAGCGCCATAGCGACTGAGAGTATCCGCGCGACGGTGGTTTCGACAGCCAGCACCTGGCCGGTGATCGCCGCCATCGCCGACGCGAACAACGCATCGCCGTAGGAGTCGTAGCCGCCGAACTCGAACAGGAACTGACCGGCCGACATCACCACTATCACCGTTACCCCGAGCAGCCAGCCGATCCGGCCGGTCAGGGTACCCGCCGCGGTCCTGCCCGCCCGGAGCGAGGAGGACACCAAACGCCCCGCCCGGGCGAAGCGCGCCGCACGCATCACCCGAAGCAGCCTGAGAAACGGGAAGGCCAGGAAAACCGCCTGCCACCAGTTCTTCTTCAGGAACTTGGTCTTTGACGGCGCGATCACCAGACGGGCCACGAACTCGGCGACAAAAACCGCCCACAGCACCCACCCGGTGATGGTGACCGCACTTCCCATAGTCCCCCGAGGCCTGACGAACGCCTCCGCGACTACGACCAGGGCAAAGATGATGCCCAGAACGCCCATCGCCGGGTCCAGCCGTTTTTCGACGGTTTCGGCGATACGGATTCGTTCCAGGGACGACTTGTGGGTAACCATTGGTCACTTGTTACCCACTGCGCGCAGACCCACCGACTGGCAGGGGTGCGGGCGGTGCCTTTAGGCGTCCACCCTCCCCATGCGGACCGAGTGGACCGGCGGAAGGTGGCGGGCCGCCTCGAACCAGGACCGGCCGCCGTCGGCGGTGCCGTACAGGTCGCCCGAGGTGGCGCCGAAGAACATGCCCAGGGGGTCCAGTCCATCGGTGCAGAAGGCCTGGCGGAGCAGAGTGAGGTAGGCGCCCTTGGAGGGAAGCCCCGTCTCCAGCGGGGTCCAGCTTGCGCCCCTATCGGTGGTTTCGTAGACCCGCACCGCCCCGTCGACGGTCACCCGGTCGATCTGGGAGGCCAGCGGGATCACGAAGGCCCGGTCCGGGTCGTTGGGGTCGATGGCCATCGGCAGGCCGAAGTCACTGGGAAGGCCCTCGGCGATCGACTGCCAGGTCACCGCCCCGTCGTCCGAACGAAAGACCCCGTTGTGGAACTGCAGATAGAGGGTTTCGGGCTGGACCGGGGAGCGGTGGACGTTGTGGACACACTGGATCTGATCCTCATCCGGGCCATCCTCCGGCCAGCGCGGTAGCCCGGTGATGCGCTTGGTCCAGGTCTGGCCGCCGTCCTCGGTGTGCCAGACCCCGGCGGCGGAGACCGCTACGGTCAGCCGGCCGGGCTCGCCGGGGTAGGGGCAGATGGAGTGCAGGCATAGTCCGCCTCCTCCCGCCTGCCAGGCCGGACGGGAGGGTACATCCCACAGCGGCCGGTTCAACTCCCAGGTGCGGCCGCCGTCGCCGCTGCGGAACAGCGCCGCCGGGGCCACTCCGGCCCAGATCTCGCCTTCGGCTTCACCCGGCTGGATGGACCAGACCTTCTCCAGCCCGGCGCCGGCGTCCTGGGGGAAGGCCATACCTTCAGCCTGTTTCCACTCTCCGGTGACGTCCTCGGTCCACCACATGCGCGGCCCGGTGATGCCGCCGGGTGCCATCTCCTTGAACTCGTCCGGCCAGTGGGTGACACCGGCCAGGTAGGTGCCGGTGCGGGGGTCGTAGCAGGCGAAGTCGACGGGGACCTCGTCGAAGTGCCGGACCGCCACCTCCAGGGGACCCTCCCGGTTGCCCCGCAGGACAAAAAGGCCCTTCCTCGTTCCGACCAGTACCTCGGTTCCCATCTCACTTCCCCCTTGCAACTCAGTCGATCAGACCGTCCTCGGTCCCGTTGCCTATCTTTCGACATCGCGCCCGGGATCGAAAGAGCTCTGTGCGATTCTTGGCTCCGCCCGATTCGACGGCGGAGGAAATTCCGGGAAGAATCGACCTCCATGAGCTCACTTGCAATCGAAGCATCCGGTCTGGTCAAGACGTTTGGGGAAACCAAGGCGGTGAACGGGATCGACCTGGCGGTCCGCCGGGGGTCGGTCTACGGGATCCTCGGGCCCAACGGCGCCGGCAAGACGACGTTGATCCGCATCCTCGCCACTCTCATCCGGGCCGACGCCGGGGAAGCCCGGGTGCTGGGGCACAACATCTCAACCGACCCGGATGCCGTTCGGGCGGGCATCAGCCTGACCGGGCAGTTCGCCTCGATGGACGAGGACCTGACCGGCCG
>JAJCYF010000188.1 GCA_029263035.1 Actinomycetes bacterium | reverse complement strand
TGGTCGACCTACAACACCTTCACCGACCTGGTGGCCGACGACCTGATGGCGGCCAACCCGATGATGGCCGAGATCGACCAGCCGGGTGTCGGCAGGCACCTGGCACCGGGGCTGCCGATGGCGCTCGGGGTGGGCCCGCGCGGACCGGTCGGCCGGGCCCCGGTGCTCGGCGAGCACACCGCCGAGGTGCTCGGCGACCGGCTGAGACTGTCCGCGGCGCAGGTCGCCGACCTCAGGGCCAGGGGCGTGGTCGCCTGAGTCCGCGAGTCCAATGAGCACCCTCGTTCGACCTCGCCGGCGGTCGGGCAGGGGGAATGAGCGGGCTCGTTGCCCCTGCACGCCTGGCCCGGGCGCGGGGATCAGATGGTTGGTCGGGTGCGGAGGGGGTGATTCTCGGGGATCTCCACCAGGGCGATCCGCACGCCGTCCGGGTCGGTGATCCACATCTCGTCCAGCCCCCAGGGCTCACGTCTGGGCTCGCGTATCACCGGCACGCCCCGGCCGGCCAGATCCCGGTGGGTGGCGGACAGGTCGCGTACCTGCAGCCACAGCGCGACCGCCGGGCCGGGTGGCTCGTCGGACTGCCCGGACACCTCCAGCAGCCCGTTGCCCAGGAAGAACACCGTGCCGCGCGCCGGGCCGGTGCCGAACTCGCGGTAGACGGCCAGGCCGAGCGTGTCGCGGTAGAACGCGCGGCTGCGCTCCGGGTCGGTCGGGTGCAGCAGCACCCGGCTGCTCAGGACGTCCACGTCGGGCACGGTACCGCCGGGATCCCGGTGCGCGCCCGACTACGATCGCAGCCGTGGATGACGTGGACGGTTCGGCGGTAGGCGTGCGCGGGTTGCAGGAACTCACGGCCGATGCGGTGACCCGGGCGATGCGCGCCGTACTGCCGGCCGAGTTCGCCGACGCCGATCCGCTGGTCCGCCGCTCCGACCACGCCGACTTCCAGTCCAACGTGTCGCTGTCACTGGCCAAGCGGGCCGGCCGCAAGCCGCGTGAGCTGGCCGATCAGCTGGCCGCCGAGCTGGGCGGGCCGGTGGAGGTGTCCGGCCCCGGCTTCCTGAACCTCACGGTCCCCGACGAGACGGTGTGGCGCCAGGTCGCGGCCCGGGTGGCCGACGATCGGCTCGGAGTGGGCAACTCCCAGCTCGGCCGCCGCACTGTGATCGACTACTCGGCGCCGAACATCGCCAAGGAGATGCACGTCGGCCACCTGCGCACCACGATCATCGGTGACGCACTGGCCCGGGTGCTCGACCACCTGGGCGCGGAGGTCGTCCGGCAGAATCATCTGGGCGACTGGGGCACCCAGTTCGGCATGCTGATCGAGTACCTACGCGCCCACCCGGAGGCCCGGTGGCGGGCTGCCGACCTGCCGGAGGGCGACACGGGCACCACCTCCGCGCTGGACGGTCTGTACAAGCTGGCGCGCGCCGAGTTCGACGCCGACCCCGGGTTCGCCGATCGGGCGCGCCGACGGGTGGTCGCCCTGCAGTCCGGGGACGAGCCCACCCTGGCGCTGTGGCGGGAGCTGGTGGGCGAGTCGGAGAAGGCGTTCCAGGTCATCTACGACTACCTGGGAGTGCTGCTCACACCGGACGACTCCGCCGGAGAGTCCACCTACAACCGGTACCTGGACGAGGTCAGCGAGGAGATCGAACGCGCCGGAGTCGGCCGGGACAGCCAAGGCGCGCTCTGTGTGTTCTTCGACGACGTCACCGGTCCGGACGGCAACCCGGTGCCGCTGATCGTGCGCAAGAGCGACGGCGGCTACGGCTACGGCACCACCGACCTGGCCACCATCCGCTACCGGATCCAGGAGCTGAAGGCCCACCGGATCCTGTACGTGGTGGGTGCCCCACAGGCCCTGCACTTCCGGATGGTGTTCGACACCGCGCGCCGGATGGGCTGGCTGACCGAGGACGTCGAGGTCGTGCACGTGGCGTTCGGCAACGTGCTCGGACCGGGCGGCAAGATGTTCAAGACCCGATCCGGCGGCACCGTGCGGCTGGTCGAGCTGCTCGACGAGGCGGTGGCCAAGGCCCGCGCGGAGATCGAGAGCAAGCCACACACGCTGCTGCCCGGGGAGTTGGAGACGGTCGCCCGGCAGGCCGGGATCGGCGCCGTCAAGTACGCCGACCTGTCCACCTCGCGCACCAAGGACTACACGTTCGACGCGGACCGCATGGTCTCGTTCAACGGCAACACCGGGGTCTACCTGCAGTACGCGCACACCCGGATCCGGTCCATCCTGCGCAAGCTGCCCGAGGCCGGAGCCGGCCAGGTGGATCCGTCCCTGCCGCTGCACCCGGCCGAGCGGGCGCTCGCGCTGCTCACCGACGAGTTCGCCGGCACGCTGGCCGAGGTGGCCGACACCCTGGAACCGCACCGGCTCTGCGGGTACCTGTTCGCCCTGGCCAAGGCGTTCACCGACTTCTACGAGGCCTGCCCGGTGCTCAGGGCCGAGTCGGAGGCGGTGCGGGCCAACCGGGTGGCGCTGTGCCGGCTGACCGGGGCCACCCTGGCCAGCGGGCTCGGGTTGCTGGGCATCGAAACCCCCGAGCGGATGTGAGCACGCCCCCGGTCGCCCGCGGGGGAGTACGACCGGAGCCACCTGACTGGGCGTCGCTGCGGGCACGGGTCCTGGTCGAGACCGCCGACTACCTCGTGCTGGACAAGCCCGCCGGGATCTCGGTCACCGGCGAGCGGCACGACACCGATCTGGTGCGGATCGCCGCCGAGGCGGGGGAGCGGGTCATCCCGGTGCACCGGATCGACAAGGTCACCTCCGGGGTGGTGCTACTGGCCCGCAGCATCGCCGCGCACGGCCCGCTGACCCGGCAGTTCGCCGCCCGGACGGTGGCCAAGACCTACCTGGCGATCACCGCGTCCACCGGGCTGCCGGCCGGGGGCACCGTGGACCTGCCGTTGTGCACGGGCCGGAAGAACCGGGTGCGGGTGGCCGCGCCGCGCGAGGAGATCCGGTGCGCCGACGGGTGGTGGACCGTTCCCGGGGCGGTCGTGCGGGCGGAGAGCTTCGCCTCGACCACCACGCTGCGCCGGCTCTGGGAGGGCGCCGGGCACACCCTGGTGGTCGCCGAACCGCACACCGGTCGCCGCCACCAGATCCGAGTTCACCTGGCCTGGATCGGCCACCCCATCGCCGGTGACCCGTTGTTCGGGACGGCTGGTCGCGGCAGGACGAGTCTGCATGCCTGGCGGCTCGCCTTCGACGACGCCGACGGTCGCCGGATCGAAGCCCGCGCGGAGCCCGAGGCGGATTTCTGGGACCCGGTCGCGACGGTGCTGTCCGCGCCCGATCGGTCCGCCCTGCTCGGGTGACGCTGCGTGCCCGTCCGGCTTCCGGGACCCGACCGGTGGAGATGTGCGTGTCCGGGGTGGTGCTGCGGCATGACCGGACGCATGCTGTCGGTCATGACGGTCGCCACTTCGCCCGGCACACCCACGACGCGTGGCGTCCCGGACCCGGGTGAGCCGGTGCCCGGGCTGGCGCTGCCCACGTTCGGGTTGCTCGTCGGGTGCCTGGTCGTGGAGGGTCTGGCCCTCTACGCGGCGCTCGAACTCGGCTGGTCGACCTGGATCACGCTGCCGGTGTTCGTCGCCGTGAGCTTTGTGATGTTCACCGTGCTGCACGACGCCGTGCACTACTCGCTC
>JAJCYF010000187.1 GCA_029263035.1 Actinomycetes bacterium | reverse complement strand
TAATGCCTTGCAGGCGGCCGCGACGGTTTGGTCCCCGGTTCCGTTTGTCGCCAGGAAGATGGTGTTCGCAGGAGGTCTGGCGGGTTCCATCAAGCAAACCAGCGTTCCGCTGGCAAGCTCCCTCCGGCACAGGTAACGGGGAAGTACGGTGAGCCCGCCTCCGGCGACGATCAGCGAAAGCACCCCTCTGAGGTCGGGGACCACGGCTACGGGAGCCATCCCGGGTTCTTTCCCGAACACCTCGCGCCAGTAGCGGCGGATCAACGGCCGGTCCTCCGAGTAGGCAATCAAAGGGAGCCCATCCAGCGCCCAGGAGCCGTTTCCAGTGGCCTTTGACGCAACCGCCGGGGCGGCGACCAGGAGGAACTCCTCTCGAAAGAGTTCTGTGACCGTTGGGATTTCGGCATCCGGGGGGGCCGTGCTGATCACCAGGTCGTGATCGCCGTCCTGGAGTCCTGCCAGGAGCCTTTCGGCCGGGCGACCCAGCATCACCTTGAGTCGGAGACCCGAAGCGACGAGATCGGCGAGCGCCGGCAGCACGCAGGTGGTGGTGAACTCCGGAGGCCCCGCCAGGCGGAGCGATCTATTGGCCTGCGCCTCGTTCAAAGTCCCCTCAAATCGTCGGATGCGCCGAATTGTCTCACCTCCCGCCTAATGTGAAACCGTGTCCACTCTTTTGGTTCGACTCAAGGGGGCCCTGCTCGTAGTGGGCCTGCTCGCTGCCGGCATCTGGTATCTGACCGAAAATCCTCCGGTCGCCCGTGCCTTCGCCGGCGTGGCGGCCGGCGGTCTGTTGCTGTTCGTCTGGGTGCGGTGGCGCAGATCCCGGTCCGCCCGCACGCGCATCGGGACCCTGGGCGATCTGCTGAGCCTGACGCCGCCGGAATTCGAGCAGGCGGTGGCCGGCGTCCTGGCCCGCTCGTCGTACCGGAAGGTCCGCGTTGTCGGCAGGGCTGCCGACCTTGGCGTGGACATCGCCTGCTTCGACCGCAAGGGCCGCCCGGTGGTAGTGCAGTGCAAGCGGCACGCTCCGGGAATCGCGGTCGGCTCCGGGGAGGTCCAGCGGTTCCTGGGCTCGATAATGCACGCCGGGGCGGACCGGGGGATCCTGGTCACGACCTCAAGATTCTCCGCACCGGCGATTGATCTGGCGGAGCAGCATGCGATCGAGCTGATCGACGGGGAGGATCTGGTGGAGATGGTGAGACGTGTCAGCCGGCAGAAGCATGTGGCGTCGGGCTAAGTCGCCTTCCAGCGGGATTCGTAATTGCCGATCGTTGCCTTCTCCCAGGCCACCAGGTCGGCTATGACCCCCAACAGGCATAAGCCCAGCAGCACGGGAAAACCCAGAAACACTCCTAGGAGTGCAGGTTCGACTCCGAGAAGCATCAGAGCCCACGGCGTGGCGCTCATCAAGCTCAGCGCAGATCCGCACGCCACCACCGTTCTCCAGCGGCGGACACCCAGGTAGATGAGGGCGGGTGCGCCATCGAGGAGTAAAAGCGCAAAGAACAATCCGTCGGCGTTAAGCCCCTGGTACTCGACTGGGCACTCTCGACAAGAAGCCATCCTCACGTGTCCAAGAGTCATCAGCGCTGCGGTGGTAGCGAAGATGAGTAGCTTCAGGCCCCAACGGGTGGTGGCTGGTGGGGAGGTGTTCTCCGAAAGGAAACGCTCGAGGCGGTTAAGCGTCAGGTCGGTCCCCTGCCGGCTCCATGGGCTCGCTTAGGCCCGGACCTGGATCGGCTCTGGCCCGGATTGCGGCTGTCCTGCGGCTTCCAGCACCCGCTTGAGGGCGGTTGCCATCACCTGGGCTTCTTCGGCGGTGATGTGCCGGGCAAAGTACTCCTCGACCCCCTCCGCGGCTACCGGCCGGGCGACCTGGAGAACGGAAAGTCCCCGGCGGGTCAGCCCGGCGAAGCAGACCCGGCCGTCGTTGTGGCACGAGTGCCTCTCCACCAGCCCGGATCGCACCATCCGGTCGACCAGACGGGTGATCCCGCTCTTGCTGAGACTCACAGATTCGGCAAGCTGCTTCATGGGCATGCGTCCCGAAGGGGACGAGCTGAGCTGGGCAAGAACCTCGTACCAGGTGAGCTGGATTCCAACGCGCTCTTGAAGCTCACGGTCCAGCCGGTCGACCATCAGGGCGCAGCTCTTCAGGAATACCGGGAAGGCGGCGCGTGCTTCGGAGTGATCGGAACTGGACACCCTCCAATTGTAGATCCTGGTAGTTGCACCCGCAACGAAGTCTGTTGGGAAGTGGCTCGAAAGGTGCAATGCTGAAGGCCGCGATGACGATTTTTCGACATGCGGTTGCCTCGTTTGACCCGACCCCCGGCTCGGTCCTGCTGTGGACCCGCCTGACCGGGGCTTCCTCGGCGTCGTGGGAGATCGCCGCCGATCCCGAGTTTGAGCAGATCGTTGGTCGGGGGACCGCCGAAACCGGACCCGGCAGGGACCACACGGTGGAGGTCGATGCCGGCAGCCTGAAGCCGGCGACCACCTACTGGTACCGGTTCACGTCGGGCTCCGAGCACTCGCCGGTGGGACGGACCCGGACTCTGCCCGGCGCCGAGGTGGATTCTTTCACGCTGGGGATAGTCAGCTGCGCCCGCTACTCGGTGGCGCCCCTTACCGTGTACCGGGCGCTGGCGCTGGCGGAGGTGGACCTGGTCCTGCACCTGGGCGACTACATCTACGACGACGAAGGCGATAAGGGCCCCCGGGAGCACGATCCACCCCACGACCTGATGAACCTTGAGGATTATCGCCTGCGGCTGGCCCAGATACGCGAGGACCCCGACGCGCAGGCCCTGCACATGCGCCATCCGATGATGTGGTTGTGGGACGACCACGACTTTGCCGACAATGCCTGGGTCGGCGGAGCCAAGACGCACGACCCGCAGGAGCACGGCGAGTGGCTTGAGCGCCGGGACGCTTCGATCCAGGCTCACCAGGAGTGGCTACCCTGCCGGTCGGCCGACCCGTCCGATCTCTCGATCATCTACCGGTCGATTCCCATCGGGAACCTGGCGGATCTCGTCCTGGTGGACAGCCGGATCGCCGGGCGGGACTGCCAGGCGTCGGTCCCCGGCTCCAAGACCATCGATGACCCCACGCGCACACTGCTGGGTGAACGCCAGCGGGAGTGGCTTGCCGGCCGGTTGGCCGACAACTCCCGGCCCTGGGCGCTGGTCGCCAACGGCGTGGTGGTCAACCCGATCCATCTTTCACTGCCCATGGCGAAACTGACCCGGCCCCTGCTGCCGGAGGGATATGTCACGTTGGACAACGAACAGGTCCTGCGGGACGACCAGTGGGACGGGTACCTGGCCGAGCGCGACCACCTGGTGGAGATGCTGCGCAACCGGGCGGCCGGGGGAGCAAGGACGATCCTGCTCTCCGGCGACGTCCACTCCTCCTGGGCATTTTGCGGGCCGGAGGGTCCAGACGGGTCGCCGGTTGCACTGGAGGCCACCACGCCCTCGGTTTCGTCGGCTCCGCTGGGCAGGACCCGGCTTCCCGGGCTGTGGCGGCTCCTTGACCGGTCGGCCCGGCAGATGGACCACGTGAAATGGGCGGAGATCACCGCCCGGGGGTTCTCGGTCCTGCAGGTGAGCCCCGAGCAGGTCCGGGTGGGTTGGTGGTTCGTTGACCCCTACGACACCGGCGCACAGCCGGGCTCCCGCGTCGGCGCCGCCTTCCTCTCCCGGCTGAAGACCTGGCCGCCCGACTGGGAGGAAGCCCCCGAGCCCGAGCTTCCCACCGACCGGTCGGCGGCCAACCGCCTGCCTGCGCGGCCCGGGGACCTGGAATACATCAGGCGCTGGCACTACCGACGGCGCTACGGAGTCCTGGCTCTGGTGGCGGCCGGGCTTGCGATCCCTATCGGCGGTTTGGCCCGGCTGGTGTTGCCGTCCCGGAAGCGCCGCTGACACGGCCCCGCCTGCACCGGCGGGTGGTTGCGGGGTCGGAGGTATAGGTGTGGGCGGTCTTCTCGAACGGCTGCCCGCAGCCCTGCGGGGTGAGGCTGTTCCACGGCCCGCCCTGGATGCGTGCCCACAGGACCCCTGCCGTCAGGTAGGTCAGGTAGAAGCCCAGCTCACCCACCGCCGCCACCGTCCGGCTGTGCACCGCCTCGTGGCGGGCCAGGGCGTCGGTGGTGCACCGTTGACCCCCGAAGCACCGGTTCTGGCACCAGGCGACCGCTCCGAGCGCCAGAGCGCCGCCGCCGGGTCCGACGTCGATGAACAGCATTCCCCGCCGAAAGTCCACCGGCCGGCCCCTGATCCTGGTGGCCAGCGCCGCCAGCAGGCCGGCCGTGGTGGCGATCGGAGACCGGAGCCACTTGATTCCGGCGCTGGCGGCCCATCGGCCCGGCGAACCGGACTCGTCCAGCGCCGGCGTCAGGGCGGCGCCGAGGGCGCCGAAGGTCGTCACCGCGACCAGGGCGGAGGGCACCACCGGCAGCGCAAGCCCCGGAACCAGATTTTTGAGCCAGATCACGCCGCAGTACTCGAGCAGCGCCAGCGGGCCCCCGACCAGCCCGGCGCCCACCCAAAGACCCCTCTCGTCCGCGGTGGTTACCCGGTTGAGGCGGGCACCCAGGGCGCCGTACCCGGCGCCCAGCACGGCCGACACGATGAGCGCGGGGATCATCAGAGCCTGGCGATGGGAATCGGGTTGTACCGGGGGCCCCGGCGGGGGGCCCAGTTCCCGGACAGCTCCAGCAGGCGAAGCGCCCGGGCCCTCTGCCCCCGGTAGGGTTCCAGCAACTCCAGCATGCGGGCATCGTTCCCCCGGGGTTCGCCCGCCAGGTTCCAGCTGACCAGGTGCGGCAGGTGGACGTCGCCGACGCTGACCGCATCGATGTCGCCGAGGGCAACCCGGCCGATCTCGGCAACCGTCCACGGGCCGATCCCGGGAATCCGCCTGAGGAATGCCCCCACCTCGGCAACCGGCCGGGAAGCCAGCGCGTTCAACCTGGAGGCCATCGCCGAGACCCGGAGCAGCGTGTCGGCGCGGCGCTTCTCCACGCCGAACGGGTGGAAGTCGTAGTAGCCGAACGCCGCCAGTGCTCCCGGGTTGGGTGGCAGCATCAGGTCGTGAGGCCCGGGAGCGGGTTCCGAATAGCGCCGGACCAGTTGCCGGTAGGCACTCCATGCCTCCCCGCCGGTGACCCTCTGCTCCAGGATGGAGGCCAGCGCCGCCTCAACCACCGCCCCGGTGGCGCCGAACCGCAGGCCGGGGTGGCGCAGGTGGAGATCCCGCAGGACCGGGTGCCGGGGATGAAACCGCTCGGGCAGATCGTCGATGCCCACCAGCTCAGGTGCCCGGTCCAGGATCCACTCGGCGCCCGGTCCCCAGGCCTCGACCACGATCTCGTCGCCGACCCGCCGAAAGTGAGCGGCGGCCGGCCCTTCGGGCGTCCGGGTGGCCCGGAATACCTCGCCGTGCGACACCCTCATCGTCGGGTCGGAGGCTCCCCTTCGAATTGATCTGAGCGTGCAGCTAAGATCCAGGGGGTGTTCGGGTCGCAGAACCCGTCTCATGGCGCATCTCCGAGGCGATGCAAAGACAAGGGGGACCAGATGGCGGAAGGCCACGGTGAGCCGCTGACCGATTCAGAGGCGTTCGAAGCACTTCCCGATGAGGCCAAGGATGAGATCCGGGCGGACGTCGCGCGACTGAGAGCGAACCTTCCGATCGGCGAGATCATGAACGACGAACCGGTTGGGATCGGCGCCACCTCCACCGGGCTGTTGGTAATCAAAACTGCGCATGCAGCTTACCAATTGACGAAGGCCGGTTCGACGGTGAAGGTCAGCGGTGGCCCGAACGGGATGGTCGTACATACCTACCTCAACGGCGACCTGATCGACAACCCCCCTGAGTTCGAGGTCAAATAGCTTGTGTAATTAGAATTACAGAGTTACAATCTACCTGACAAGGGAGGTTGTAATGGGCGTGAGTGACGAGATTTCAGGGTGGTTCGCCGGCCGCATTCCCGACGGGCTGTACGAAGGTCCGGCGGAGATATCCAGCGACCGGGAGGAAGTACTGATCATCGGTCGGATCGGCGAGCCGAAGCTGGCGGATGACGCAAGCCCCGACGTGGCAGCGGCGGCCCGGGCCGGGCGGATCAACCAGCATCGTGAGGACACCCGTCGAGAGCGGATGAAGATCGCCTCTGAAGCGGAGACCCGCTTCGGCAAGAAGGTCTCCTGGGGAGTGCGGTGCGGCGATGACGAGGTCCTGTTCACCAACCTGAGCATGCCGGTGATGACCAGGCTTCGGATGCCCGAACGGCAGGTCCTGGACCGCCTGGTGGACGCAGGGGTGGCCAAGAGCCGCAGCCACGCTCTCGCCTGGTGCGTCCGGCTGGTGGGGCAGAACCAGCAGGAGTGGCTGGACAACCTCAAGGCCGCTCTCTCTCAGGTCGAGCAGGTCAGGGCCTCCGGACCGACCGTCTAGCAGCAGCGGGAGGTTGGGAAAGCCAGATCTCCAATCTCCCGTAGGGCTATCCTGGATGGAGAGCCCTGAAGATGGGCGGCACCCCGGGGGACGCCTTAGCAATGCCAAAGCTGGACAGTTCTCAATTCGGTCCGAACCTCTGGCTCATGCAGGAGATGCACGAGCGCTATCTCCGCCAGCCGGACTCGGTTTCGGAGGCCTGGAAGGAATTCTTCGAGGACTACTTCCCGGGCGACCAGCAGGCTCGCCCCCCGGCGCCCCAGATCCCTGAGGATTTTGGCGAGCCCGCCCCTCCCTCCCAGCCGGCTCCCAAACCCGCCTCGCCCAACGGACAGCCCGGCAGCCCGCTCTCCCGTGCCGACGCAGTGCTGGCCGAGCGGATGGAGGACAGCCTCAGCGTCCCGACGGCCACCTCGGTTCGGGTGATCCCGGCCAAGCTGCTAGAGGTCAACCGAAATATCCTGAACAACCATCAGGCCCGGTCGCGGAGCAAGAAGGTCAGCTTCACCCACCTGCTCGGCTGGGCGGTGGTCAGGGCCGTCTCCAAGTTCCCGGGGATGAACACCTCCTACGGCGAGCGGGACGGCAAGCCGCTGGCCATCCACCACCCGGAGCTCAACCTGGGGCTGGCGGTGGATATCGTCAACGACGATGGCACCCGCAGCCTGTGGGTCCCCAACATCAAAGGTGCGGGGAACCTGTCGTTCGTGCAGTTCTTCGCCGCATACGAGGACCTGATCCGTAAGGTCCGGTCCCGCCGCGTCACCCCGGCCGACATGGAGGGGACCACCGTCACCCTCACCAACCCCGGGATGCTCGGCACCGCGCAGTCGGTCCCCCGGCTGATGCAGGGGCAGGCGGCGATCATCGGTGTCGGCTCCATCACCTTCCCGGCCGAATACCAGGGGGCCGACCAAACCACGCTGGCCGACCTCGGCATCGGCAAGGTGGTCACCCTCACCAGCACCTACGACCACCGGGTGATCCAGGGGGCGCTGAGCGGCGAGTTCCTTGCCGAGGTCCAGCGCCTGCTAATGGGAGAGGACGAGTTCTACGAGGAGATCTTCACCAGCGTCGGCGTCCCCTACGTGCCGGTGCGGTGGCGGATCGATCGCAATCCGGCCCGCAACAGCCGGGAATCGGACGCCAAGCAGGCCCGGGTCCTACAGCTGATCAACATCTACCGGGTTCGGGGGCACCTGCTCGCCGATCTGGACCCGCTGGACGCCACCCCGCCCAAGATGCCCTCCGAGCTGGATCCCGCCACCTACGGCTTCACCATCTGGGACCTGGACCGCAAGTTCCCCACCGGAACGCTGGCCAACCTCAGCAACGACCGCCGGCGGCGGGCCACCGACATCAACAAGCCCGAAACCCTGGGCAACATCCTCACGATCCTGCGGGACGCCTACTGCCGGACGGTGGGCATCGAGTACATGCACATCTCCGACCCGGCCGAGAAGCGCTGGATCCAGGAGCGGGTGGAGGGCGTCGACATCCAGCTCGAGCCATCGGACCACGACCGCATCCTGGCCAAGCTAAACGAGGCGGAGGCGTTCGAGGCGTTCCTGCACACCAAGTACATCGGCCACAAGCGGTTCAGCCTGGAGGGGGCGCTCAGCCTGATCCCGATGCTCGACGCGGTCCTGGATGCTGCCACCCGGGCTTCGATGGAGGAGTCCGTGATCGGCATGGCGCACCGGGGCCGGTTGAACGTGCTGGCCAACATCATCGGCAAGAGCTACACCCAGATCTTCAAGGAGTTCGAGGGCGACATCGACCCGGAGACCGTCCACGGATCGGGCGACGTGAAGTACCACATCGGCGCCAGCGGCCGTTACACCAACCCGCAGGGGGTATCGATGCCGGTGTCGGTGGTCTCCAACCCCAGCCACCTGGAGTCGGTCGATCCGGTGGTCGAAGGGGTGGTGCGGGCGAAGCAGGACGCTCTCAACCGGCCCGAGGAGTTCTGGGTCCTGCCCATCCTGTTTCACGGCGACGCCGCGTTCGCCGGGCAGGGGGTGGTCGCCGAGACCCTCAACCTTTCGCAGTTGCGGGGATACCGGACCGGCGGCACCGTCCACCTCATCGTCAACAACCAGGTGGGCTTCACCGCCACAGCGGGAGAGACCCGCTCCAGCCACTACGCCAGCGACGTCGCCAAGATGATCCAGGCCCCCATCTTCCACGTGAACGGCGACGACCCGGAGGCATGTGTCCGGGTGGCCCGGCTGGCATTCGAGTATCGCCAGGCGTTCCGCAAGGACGTGGTGATCGACATGTGGTGCTACCGCAAGTGGGGCCACAACGAGGCCGACGAGCCCTCCTACACCCAGCCGCTGATGTACAAGCGGATAGCTTCCCGCCGGTCGGTCCGCAAGCTGTACACCGAGTCGCTGCTTTACCGGAACCGGCTGACCCTGGAGGAGGCCGAGGGCGCGCTGGAGGACTTCCGGTCCAAGCTGCAGGGGGCGTTCAACGCCATGAAGGAGCACGGGGGCAGACTCGAGCCGCCGGCGGACCCGCCCCAGAGGGAGGCCCCGGCATCGGTGGGGCTGGCCACGCTCAACCAGGTGCTGGAGATCACCAGCCGGATCCCGGAGAATTTCTCGTTGCACCCCAAGCTGGCCAAGCTGCTCGAGGCCCGCGGGCGGGCGCTGGCCAACGACCGCGTCGACTGGTCGGTGGCGGAGATCCTGGCCTTCGGGTCCCTGTTGACCAACGGGATCACCATCCGGCTGGCCGGTCAGGACTCCCGGCGGGGCACGTTCAGCCAGCGCCACGCGGTGTTCATCGATCAGGAGACCGGCGAGGAGTACACGCCGCTGCTGAGGGTGGGCGGCAAGGGGGGCAAGTTCCTCGTCTACGACAGCATGCTGAGCGAGTTCGCCGCCCTGGGGTTCGAGTACGGCTACTCGACCGTGGCCGAGAACACCCTGACCATCTGGGAGGCCCAGTTCGGCGACTTTGCCAACGGCGCCCAGGTGGCCATCGACCAGTTCATCGCCGCAGGCGAGGACAAGTGGGAGCAGACCTCCAACCTGGTGATGCTGTTGCCGCACGGCTTCGAGGGGCAGGGCCCCGAGCACTCCAGCGCCCGGCTCGAGCGCTTCCTGGTGCTGGGCGCCGGCGACAACTACCGGGTGACCGTCCCGTCGACCGCAGCCCAGTACTTCCACCTGATCCTGGAGCAGGGGAGCCGGGGCATCCGCAAGCCCCTGGTGGTGCTGACCCCCAAGTCACTGCTCCGGCTGCCCGCGGCGGCCAGCGGTGTGATCGATCTGATCTCCGCCGGCTGGAAACCGGTGCTCTCGGACCCGGCCCGGCCCAATGCCGACTCGGTCCGCCGGCTGATCCTGTGCTCGGGCAAGGTCTATTACGACCTGGCGGCCGCCCGGGACAAGGCGGGAGTGGAGGGGGTTGCCCTGGTGCGGGTCGAGCAGCTGTACCCGTTCCCGGTGGATGAGATCGCCGAGGAGCTGCACCGGTACGACGGTGCCGAGGTCATGTGGGCCCAGGAGGAGCCGGAGAACATGGGAGCCTGGCGCTACGTCCACGTCAAGTTCGCCGACCACTTCAAGGTGCCGCTGCTGCGCCGGACCAGAACCGAGAGCGCCAGCCCGGCATCCGGCAGTGCCCGGACCCACGAGCGGGAGCAGGAACAGCTCATAAATGGTGCCCTCGCCGGTCTGGCCGAGTAGGGTGCGGCGATAAAGAACCTCAACTACTACGAGTTCCACTCCGAGTGGACGGTTCCCGCAGACTTCGACACCACCTTTGCGGTGCTCCAGGATCTGCGGACCTACGTCCGCTGGTGGCCTGAGATCAAGAGCGTGATCCCGGTCAACGAGGATCGGGCGGTCGTTCTCATCATGGGGGTGCTGCCCTACTCCCTGGAAATCCTGATGGACAAGGAGATCGACGACCCTTCGACCGGGGTGCTGAGGGCGGGGCTGAGCGGGGACCTCGAGGGATTCTCCAGCTGGACCGTAAAGACCGAGGGCTCGGGATGCCGGCTGGTCTACGAGCAGCAGGTGGAGGTCACCAAAAGGCTGCTGCAGCTGCTGGCGCCTGCAGCCCGGCCGCTGTTCCGGCTCAACCACCGCCTGATGATGTCCCGGGGCGAGACGGGTCTGCGCAACTACCTTGCCTCGGATAAGGCTTGAGCCCGCTGCGCCGCCTCTCGCTGGCCGGGCTGGTGCTGTTGATGGCCGGCTCGGGCATCATCCACCTTCGCAAGCCGGAGATTTACACGCCGATCGTGCCCCGAATCCTCGGCCACGCCGAGTTCTTCGTCTTCTGGAGCGGGATCCTGGAGATCGCCGCCGGGCTGTTGATGCTGGTTCCCCGTAGCAGGCGCTGGGGGGCGGCACTAACCATGGCGATCCTGGTCGCCGTCTACCCGGCGAACATCCAGATGGCGCTGGACGGCCCCCAACCGGGTGGCGGATGGTACGCGGGGTCGTCGCTGATGTTGTGGTTGCGACTGCCCCTACAGCCGCTGCTTGTCTGGTGGGCATGGTGTCTCTTTGGCAGCGGGCGGGAGAGGGAGTACCATTGATGCCATGGAATCACCATTGCCAATTCGCGTCAAGGTCGACCGGCAGGGCCGGATGGTGCTTCCACAGTGGCTGCGTCGCGAGTTGGTTGAGACGCCGGGGGAGGTGCAGTTGCGCCGAACGCGCGATGGGATACTGATTACTCCGGTGGCGGTCAAGGGACGTGTTGAGCAGGCTGCCGACGGTCTCCCGGTGCTGCGTCTGGGCCATCCGGTCGGCAACGATGAAGTCCTGGCAGCGATAGACGAGGATCGCGCCGGGCGGTGATGGACACCTCTGCCCTGGTGGCAGCGTTGGTGGCCGATCATGAACACCACGGAATCGCTCGTTCCCACCTGCAGGCCGGTGCCGCGCTTCCCGCGATCGTGCTCGCGGAGACCTTCTCCCAGTTGCGGCGCACCTTCGGCCAACCGGCGGGGACGGCGGCATCGATGCTGAAGCCGTGGACGGGCGATTTCCGGCGCGTTCTACCCACGACCTCCACCGCGGTTTCCTCCGTGTTCGCCCGCGCGGTTGAACTGGAGTTGGGCGGCAGCATCCACGACGCGTTGGTCGCCCAGGTCTGCCTGGAGCACGGAGTTGCGCTGGTTACGCTTGACTCCCGACAGCATCAGATCGCCCTCGCTATGGGCGCATCGAGCAGATACCTTCTGGCCTGACCAGTGGTCCTCCGGCCCGTGGATGGGTCATCGGAGGTCTGGGCCGGCGTGTTTTGCAAACGCTAGGAAGAAGCTTTGTCCTTCAGTTCGGGCTCGGCGAATCCGGGGGTGTCCTGGAACGTGGTGTTCTTCGGGCCCATCACCTCTTCAACCGGTTTTACGCCGTCCATGTAGGACTTGGCGTTGTTCCAGAACCCGGATGACCGATCCTCGGCCGCCTTGACGCACTCCGGGCAGGGGCTGGGACTGCCCTTGTCGTCGAACTTGCGCTGGCCGTGGCGGCACATCTCGGACTGCAGGACCGCGTTGATCTCTTTCTGGGCACGCGCCGCGGCGGCAAGGAAATCGGGATCGTCCAACATGGCGCAACTCCCTTCGGGGTATAGACACCTTCGCCGATAAACCATACGCCCGCCTGCGTTTGAACGCATCCCCGCTGCGGGCGATGTCCGGGTTGCAGCAAGCCCCCGTTGAACTACTATCGGTCGAAAACAGACTCCGGCCCCGACAGGAGGAAATGCATGAGACGAAGGCGAACCAAGCTCAGGCTCGTTCCCACCGGATCCGCCACCCGGCGCCGTAACCCAATAAGGCCGGCTGAGGTCATGATGCCCGGCTTCGTGGTGGGCCTGGCGGCGGCCGTCGCCCTCAAGTACTACCTGGCCAGGCGCAGGAACAATTCGGAGGAGGTGGGCGTTCTGACTGCAGAGGTGCACAGCAACGGCCACGCCAACGTCAAGCTGGGCAGCCTCGACCAGTTTTCCTGATTGAAGGAGAGGCCGAAGTGGAGAAGGTAGTCAAGACTGATGAGCAGTGGAAGACCGAACTCACACCCGAGCAGTATCACGTGCTGCGGGAGAAGGGCACCGAGCGGCCGTTCACCGGCGCCTACGTGCACAACAAGGCGGACGGGATGTACCAGTGCGGCGCCTGCGGGGCCGACCTGTTCAGCTCCGACGTAAAGTTCGATTCAGGCAGCGGCTGGCCGAGCTTCACCGAGCCCGTAGCCGACGGACGGGTTGAGCTCAAGGCGGACGACAGTATGTTCATGCGCCGGACCGAGGTCCTGTGCGGCGCATGCGGGTCCCACCTGGGCCACGTGTTCCCCGACGGCCCGGGCCCAACCGGGCAGCGCTACTGCATCAACTCCTGCTCGCTGGACTTCCAGGAGAACGCCGGAAGCTAAACCGTGAGCCCCAGCGCTCGCCGGGCATTGGCCGTGGTGGCCTCGGCGATCTCTTCTACCGGCCGGCCCAACGCGGCGGCTACCGCGGCGCCCACGTCGGCGACGTTGCGGGGCTCGTTGGGCTTGCCGCGGTGGGGGACCGGCGACAGGTAGGGAGAGTCGGTCTCCACCAGAAGCCGGTCCAGGGGGACTTCGCGAGCAGCCTCCCGCAGGTTCTCGGCGCTTTTGTAGGAGACGTTTCCGGCGAAGGAGACGAATCCGCCCATCTCCAACGCCGTCCGGGCCTCCGGGGCGCCGCCGGAGAAACAGTGGAATATGAGGGTGTTGGGTGGATCTGCCCGGTTCAGCTGCTCGATGACCTGGCTAAACGCCTCCCGGATGTGCATGACCATCGGCAGGTGCAACCTCTTCGCCAGTTCGATCTGGGCGGCGAAGGCGCGGTGCTGAGCCGCCGGGCCGGAGTGCTCGCGGTAGAAGTCCAGGCCCACCTCGCCGATGGCCACCACCTTAGGCTCGGCCGCCAGCCGCTCGATCTCGGCCCCCACCAGGTCGTCGAAGTCCTCGGCATCGTGGGGGTGGATACCCACGGTGGCGTAAACCTGAGGGTACAGAGACGCCAACCTCACCGCTTCTTTGCTGGAGGGTAGGTCGGTGCCGATGGTGACCATCGCGGCCACCCCGGCTTCGCCGGCCCGCTGCAGGGCATCGGGCAGGGCCGCCTCCAGCGAGTCCAGGTGGCAGTGCGAGTCGACCCAGATCAATCGGTCTTCTCTACCTCGACGCGGGGGAAGATGGAGGCACCCTTGGTGACCTTGGTTCCCACCAGGCTGGACCCTTGCGGCAGGGACTCGGAGAGGGGCCGCAGCTCCTCGGGCTCGACTCCGAGCTGCTCCCGGATCCTGCGGGATGCGGCCGGCATGGCGGGACAGATGAGAATCGAGATCTGACGGATGGCCTCGCAGATGGTGTGGATCACCGTGGCGAGCCGGTCCCGCTGTGCGGGGTCCTTGGACAGCTTCCACGGCGTGGTGTCGTCGATGTAATGGTTGACCGCCCGCACGAACTCGAACACCTCGGCCAGGGCAGCCGATGGGTTGAGCGCCCGGACGTGAACCTCCATCTGTTCGCCGGCCCGCCGGGCCACCTCGTGCAGGGTGGTCTCAAGCTCTCCCGCGCCGGTTGGTTCGGGGATGATCGCGTCGAAATAGTTGGTGGTCATTGCCAGGGATCGACTGACCAGGTTACCCAGGTCGTTGGCCAGGTCGGCGTTGTACCGGGCGGTCATCGACTCCCACGAAAACGGCCCATCCTGTCCGAACGTGCCCTCCCGCAGGAAGTGGTACCGGTACCCGTCGGCGCCGAAGGTGTCAAGGAGCAGGTGCGGTGAGATCCCGGTCAGGCTGGTCTTGGACATTTTTTTGCCGCCGACGGTGAGGAAGCCGTGGGCGAAAACCGCCCGGGGCAGCTCCAGGCCGGCCGCCATCAACAGCGCCGGCCAGATCACCGCGTGCTGGCGGAGGATGTCCTTGCCGATCAGGTGCAGATCGGCCGGCCAGGTGCGGTTGAACCGCTCTTCGTCCCGGCCCTGGCCGACTGCGGTGGTGTAGTTCTGAAGGGCGTCGATCCATACATACATCACGTGCTTGGGGTCCCACGGGATGGGCACCCCCCACGAGAACGAGGTCCTGGAGATCGAAAGGTCCTGCAGGCCGCCTTTCACAAAGCTCATGACCTCATTGCGCCGGATGTCGGGCTGGACGAACTCGGGGCGGGTCTCGTAAAGCTCGATAAGCCGGTCGGCGTAGGCGGAGAGGCGGAAGAAGTAATTCTCCTCCTCGATCCACTCCACCGGCCGCTCGTGGATGGGGCATAGGCCGTCGATGATCTCGCTCGGCTGGTAGAACGCCTCACAGGCCACGCAGTAGGGCCCGGTGTAGGTGGCCAGGTAGATGTCGCCCTGGTCGTACAGCCGCTGCACCAGCTCCTGTACCGGTTTGGTGTGGCGGTCCTCGGTGGTGCGAATGAAGTCGTCGTAGGAGATCTCCAGCCGGTCCCAGACCGCCTGCCACCCGGGAAAGATGCGGTCGGCCCACTCGATGGGGGTGACCCCGTTTGCCTCGGCAGCCTGGGCGATTTTCTGCCCGTGCTCATCGGTTCCGGTCAAAAAGAAGACCTTTTCGCCGGCCATCCGATGAAACCTGGCAAAAAAATCGGCGTTGACCGTTGTGTAGGCGTGGCCGATGTGAGGTACATCGTTGACGTAGTAGATAGGGGTCGTGAGGTAAAACGTGTCCTTGGACGGCCCGTTAGCCACATTTCCGTCTATGGCAGCGTCTATAGCTGCGTCTTTATCCGTGTTACTGGTAATGTCTATAGTCATTGGGGACGGGGACTTTCTAAAAGGAGACTTATGGCGAAGCGAGCATCCGGAGGTGAGGTATCCGAAGTGCGGATACTATCCAATGGTATGAAAAACACCGGAATGAACCGCAAGTTGGACGTACTCGGTCGAATCGTCATCCCTGCTGAGATTCGAAAGTCACTCGATCTCAAAGAGGGTGGCGTTCTCGATATTTCTATGGACGAGGACCGCATCATTCTTACTCCGCGCCAGGATGCCTGCGTGTTCTGTGGCAGTCGCTCAGAGCTCAAGGGATATAGCGGACGGATGGTTTGCTCCTCTTGTCTCACTGGACTGGACTCCCTTACAGCGTAACGGGAGTTGAGAGCCCACCTGAGAGTCGGCCTCAGGTGGGGTTCAGCAGGCCTTCGTAGACCGACCGTCGGGGTACGCCCACGGTCGAGGCCGCCTCGGCAGCCGCCTTCGACTTGGTCATTCCTTCGTCGACGAGCTTACGGGCCATCTCCACTGCATCGTTCAGGCTTGCCACAGCTGTGGCAGCGCCGTCGACAACCAGCACCACCTCACCCTTGAGATCTTCTTCGAGGACCTCGAGTACCTCATCGACGGTTCCTCGGATCACCTGTTCATGAACCTTCGTCAGCTCCCGGGCAAGCGCCATCCGGCGATTCCCGAGAACATCACGAATGGCGTGGAGCGTCGGGGCGACTCGCCCCGGGGCCTCGAAGAAGATCAGGGTGCGCCCCTCCTCCGCCAGCGCCTGCAGCCGGGTTCTTTTTTCTCCCTGCGGTTTGGGGAGGAAGCCTTCGAATACAAACCGGGCGGTGGGCAGTCCGGACAGCACAAGGGCGCTCAAAACCGCCGACGGCCCCGGCACGACCTCCAGGGGCAGCCCCTCGGCAATGCAGGCCTGCACCAGCAGGTAGCCCGGGTCTGATATTCCGGGCATTCCGCCGTCGCTTACCAGGGCCAGCCGGGTGCCCTGGCGGATCTTCTGGGTGAGATAGGCGGTCTGTTTGTGCTCGTTTCCCTGGTGGTAGCTCACCATCTGGGCCCGGATGCCGTGGGCTGTGAGCAGCTTGCGGGTCCGCCGGGTGTCCTCCGCCGCTATCAGGTCGACCTCTCTCAACGTGCGGAGCAGGCGTAAAGACACATCCTCCAGGTTCCCGATGGGCGTGGCGCAGACGAAAAGTTGTCCGGTCACTGTTGTGGCACCAGCCTTCCCCCTACCCGGATTCCCAGGCGATCGGCCTCCCCCGCGTCCATCTCAAGAACCCATCTTGCACCAAGCACAAACCTACCCACACGTCCCGGCTGCTGGGTCCTGACCCGAAGGACCACCCCTTTGCGCGAGATGTGGATTACGTCGATGGGAAAGGCCATGCCTACGGTGTGCACCTGTTTGGCCCGCAGCATAAATCCCCGCCCGCGGCCCACCTCCAGGGCGCCGAGGAGCCCCCGGGCATGTCCGAACAGCCCGATCGGCTGCCAGACCTCCACGCAGATCCGCGGGTTATCCGGGTCTATCAGGTACAAGAATTCCTCCGTGAAGCAAGCGCGGGCGTCCATATACTGACCCAATTCCGTTAGGGCAGGAGAATTCGAATCGAATCGACCGAGTCAGCCACAACATCAGAATCCGGGCATCCGCCGGAGGAGGCAGCGCCGAGATCGCGCCGGCGCCGTCGATGGTGGGAGAAGCGCTTCGTCGTGCCTCTGCTCCTGCTGTTCGCCGCGGTCATCCGGCTGGTCCGGCTCGCCGAACCCGAAGAACTGGTCTTCGACGAGACCTACTACGCCAAGGACGCCTGCCTGTATCTGGGCTACCTCCCCGAACAGTGCGGGCTTACCGGGACCGCAGAACAGAGCTACGTCCACCCGCCGTTGGGCAAGTGGCTGATCGCCGCCGGCATCAAGCTGTTCGGCAACGACTCGTTCGGCTGGCGTATCAGCGCGGTGGTATTCGGGGTTGCCCTGGTCCTGGTGACCTACCTGCTGGCCGACAAACTGTTCAAGAACCGCTGGATCTCCCTGGTCTCAGGACTGCTGGTGGCCACCGATTTCCTGCTGTTCGTCCAGAGCAGGATCGCGATGCTGGACATCTTCCTGGCGTTCTTCGTCGCCCTGGGATTTCTGTTCCTCGTCTTGGATCGCAATGCGGTGATGTCGGTCAAAAGACATCTGGAGTCCGGGGGGTACGGGCCGCCCCCTGCGCGCCGCATCTCGCTTCGCATCGCGTCTGGAATCGCTTTCGGGCTGGCGGTTGCGGTCAAGTGGTCGGCGGTCTACGCCATGGCGGCGGCGGCGCTTCTTGGGCTCAGTTGGACCGTGGGGCTGTGGCGCATTCGACGCAAGCGGGCACGGATAGAGCTCACGCACGAGGGTGAGAGTGCGGGCGATGTCCCCCCTGCCCGGGACCGGGGTTGGGGAGTTCTGGTCAAAGACGCCGTGTGGACCGGCGTGGCGTTCGGCCTGGTGCCGCTGCTGGTATACGTGGGTTCCTATTCCGAGTGGTTCTTTCACGAGAGTTCACGGCCCTGCGCCTACACCGTGCCGGCCGCCTCCGAGGAGCGTTTCTTCAGCGCCGGCTTCTACGGACTGGTGGAGGGAGAGTGCCTGAATGGTGCGACCGGCCTGGCGCTCAACTTTGCCGACCTGCACGACCGGGTGGCCGACTATCACCTGCAGCTAACCGCCACCCATCCCTACCAGTCCAAGGCCTGGACCTGGCCGCTGGTCCTGCGCCCGGTGGCGTACTACTACGAGGGGGCGTACGGCCGGTCCAGCGAGATCATCGGTATGGCCAACGTGGCCACCTGGTATGCCGCCCTGCTGGCCCTGATCTGGGTGGTCGTCCGCAGCGTTCGAAGCTGGAGGCCGGAGGCATTGATCCTGGCGGCCTTCGCCGCGCAGTACGTGCCCTGGCTGGCGGTTTCCCGTCCGCTGTTCTTCTTTTATATGACCCCGGCCGTTCCGTTCCTGATGATCGGGCTGGCTGCCGGCTTGAATGCTCTTCGTGCCAGAGGCCGCATAGGGCGAAGGCTGGTGCTTGCGTTCCTGATCATCGGGGTGGGAATCATGACTGTGATCTTCTTCCCGATCCTGACGGCAATAGACCTGGACTACGACCTGTGGCAAAAGCTGATGTGGATCCCGCACTTCGACTGCGGGGACCTGAAATGCGGCTGGATCTAAGGGTTGTAGGTTTGGGAGATGTTGGTAGCGTCGGCCTCCCGGCTGGCTACACTTATATGAATGAACGCTCACCGAAGTCGTCCGGCCACAGGAGTTTTCGGTGTCGTGCGGGATAACGAGCCGAAGGCCTGCTCCAGTGGCCTGGTTATCGAGAGCCGGTTTGTTATCGAGACGCCGCGAAATATCAGTCATGCCGAAGAGGTAGGACCAGCATGATGCCCGCTGCCGGGAGGGAAAATAATCAGAGTCTCATTGCGCACCTTTCGCTGGGTGCCGGACTCGTTTCATTCCTTGTCCCACTTCTGCTCGCGGCGACCGGTTGTATTTTTCGGTGTTTCAATTGGCTTCTTGTCCTACGTGGAACTGTTGGGCTTGCTGCCATTGGCCTCGGGCTGTGGTTTCTTCGAAGTCACAAGACTCAGCCCGACACGACGAGAACCCAGACGACGAGAATCTTTGCAATGATCGGGATGTTCTTAGGGGTCGTAAGCTTCTTGCCGGCTGTCCCATTCATGCTGAAAGGCGGCCTTTAGATTCATGCCAATTATTCGGGCCTGATCCTGCGGTGTCGGCATAACTCGGGCTGCAACCGACCGCCGGCTTCGCGGGCGGCGGCTGAGCCCGCAGTACGTTATGCCGATTAATTGTTCGTTTGATCCCGCTTTTGTGAACAAGTGACCGGCATACGGGCTGGGTCTTGAGTCGTAGTCGAGGTAGTCACCGCCAGTTCAGGCATCCGTCTAAGCCAGGTGTCGTTACGGTTGCAGGCAGGTACAGAGATTCCCAGGGATACACTAAGTTCAATCCTTAAACAGGCTCAGCTCAAGGGGTGATAGTGAGCGTTCAATACACCGTGATTCTCGAGCAGGGCGAGGAGAGTTGGGGAGCTCATGTTCCCGATCTCCCTGGATGTGTTGCTGTCGCCAGCACCCGCGAGGAAGCTCTATCACTTATTCGTGAGGCAATAGTCCTGCATATTGAAGGGCTAAGGGAAGAGGGCCTGTCCGTCCCAGTATCCCGGAGTGAGGGGCAAGTCGTCGACGTAGGAGCGGCATAACAACGCGGCATGCAACGGACACCGGGCGCTTGCGTATACGAGCTGATGATGATTGCCTGACTGTGAAGTCCGCTTAAGACGCGCAGACCTTGGAGTTGGGTCCGGTGGCCGGTAAGGACGGGGAGGGGCGCTCGAGACCATCCCCTGCGATTAGACCCTTCGGGCCACGAAAGTCGTCATGCTCGGCCCCTCGTCCGGGTGGTCAGCTCGCGGCGATGAGGACGGTGGCGGCGAGGGCGGCGGCCAGGCCGGCGCCCTGGCGCCAGATGAGTCGTTCGCGGAGCACGGTAATGCCGAGCAGGACGGGGACGATTGGGTACAACGATGACAGCACGACGGCCACCGCGACCAGTTCTACCCTGGTGGCGAGCAGGTATGCGGTAAGGGCGAGTCCCGCCAGCAAACCGGCGACGGCGGCAACCACATCGACGTTAGCGGGACCGTTTTTGGGTACCGCCACGGCTACCCCAAGCACCTTTCTCAGTATTGCGAGCGTGATGACCGCGGTGACGCGCCCCGCCACGACCGCCCAAATACCCGACTCAGGGTCGGCCTGGGCGAGGGTCAGATACTGTAGGGCGATTCCGACACTGGACAGAAGACCGTCTCCAACCGCAGCATCGAGTCGGAATCGACCGTTCGTTTGCCCGCGCGAAACCGCCCACAAGGCAGGGACGGCCAGGGAGATGCCCGCCCAGGCGAGTGGTGCAGGCCGCTCTCCGAGCGCAATCACGCCGACGAGGACTGGAATAGCAACTCCGCCGACGGCGCTGGTGGGCACCACGACACTCATCGCACCCCTGCCCATTCCACGGAAGAGAAACATCATTGCCACCCCGGTTCCCAGGCCGGACAAACCACCCCAGACAAAGTCCGCAGTCGAAGGCATGGCCGTGGAGATCAGGGGTGCCAGGGCGGCCATGGAGACAAGTCCCCCGATCTGTCCGAGTAATGCGGCGCGAAGAAACCAGATGCGCCGTGACGCCATGCCACCGAGGAAGTCCGACACGCCGTAGCTCAATGCCGAGGCGAGGGCCAGGAGCGTGCCCACGATTCAGGCCAGTAGATCTCGCTCGGCTTGTCCCACGGGGCACGTTGCGTTGCCGGTGCACGCAGCCCGGTCACACAACCGGCACAGCAGCTCCGAGTTGCGGACGTCTGCGTACACGCGAGCGAGCAGCTTGGCCATCAAGCCGTCCAGGATGCGCCGCTCGTCGGGGGTGAGGGCATCGACGAGATGGCGTAACGACTCCGCCCGCGCACCGAGGAGACGGGTCGTAGCGTCTCTTCCCGCTGCGGTCAGTTCGATCGGTCTGTGGCGCCCCGTCCCAGGGCCCTTCTCAGCCAGCCCTTGCGCCGTCAACGAGTCGATCATTCGCGCGGTTGCCGACTGGGTCAAGCCGATCCGCCGCCCGAGCTCGGTCGCACTGAGGCCGGGCGAATTCATGAGGACCACCATGGCTGCCGCTCCGCTGTTGCTAGTCCCGGCCACCGCTACGCTGGCGACCGCAAGGTCCGTCACGGCCAATGCCATCGCGCCCATCAGGTTCGCTGTTCGTTCGTCATGCATGACTCATGCATACATCAGCGGGGTTCCACTGTCAAAGCTCGCTTGCCCAGGGACCTAATGGAGAAGATCCGGGTAGGCGCTACTTCGTAAAGATGGTGGCCGCGGCCACCAATCCGATGCCGAGATAAATGAGTGGAGCCAGCGAGTTAGATCCCCGGGAGGTCCGCCCGGGTCAGCTGCGCCGGGTAGGGCCCCCTTCCGGTGGCGACCGCCGCCCCGCAAAGGGCGGCCAGGTGCAGCGCCTCCTCCGGCGCCAGGCCCAACCCCAGGCCGAAGGTCAGCCCGGCGGCGAAGCTGTCTCCGCAGCCGTAGGTGTCCACGACCGGCCCGGGCAGCGGGGTGGCCGGATAGTGCCGGACGGGGCCGCCGGCAACCTGGTAGGTGCCTCCCGCCTCGCTCGCGCTTCGTACCACCAGCCGGGGAACGGGGGTGAGGTCACCGTCGCGGTACCGTTCGGAGGGATCAACGCTGCTTCCCACCAGCGCATCCAGCTGAACACCCGCCTCCGCCAGCAGGGGGAGGATGCGGGAGGTAGCCACCAGGACCCTGGCTTTGCGGGCCAGCCGGACCGCTTCGACGTCGCCGGCGGTGAGGTAGACCGCGTCGGCACCCTCGAGCAGATCCCACGGCAGGTCGTCGGTCGAGGAGGGGGACGACCGCACCCCCAGCACCGTGATCGAGCGATCCCCGGACCCATCGAGGTAGGTGATGGCTCGCCGCTGGGCTTCCGGCCGAACACCGGCGTGGACCTGCAGGCCCATCAGAGCCAGCTCGACCTGCGCCCTGCGGCCCATGTTGTCGTCGCCGACCGTGGTAAAGAAGTCGGCGGATCCGGCGAGCTTGGCCAGCTGAACCGCCGCCACGGCACCTCCGCCTCCGGCCTCATCCCAGGCCTCGGTTGCATGGATGATCTCGCCCGGACCGGGCATCCGGGGGACGCGGACGAAATCGATCCACTCGATATGCCCGACGACGGCTACTCGCATCCGGCAAGGCTAACGCTTGCATGGTGCGCCTGCCCCTGGGTCCCCCCTTGTGTATCCGGACCCTTACCCCATATATTTGGGCTGCCTAATATCTGAAGGCAGGTACGACACAGTAAGCCTTGTGGTCGACCTAACAGCTTCGGCGGAGGGATCTTATGAATAAAAGCAGGCGCGGGTTGGGGTTGCTGATGGCCTCAGCCCTTTTGGTAGCAAGTGGATGTGAGGGCGCGACGAACGGCGACGGCGACGGCGACGGGGACAATGGCTCCTCGGAAGCTTCGGCGGTAAGGGCTCTGGACCCGTCGTTCGGTCTGGGCGGGGTTACCCGGGTTTCAATGTCGCCGGATGCCGACCGCTTTGTTGCGGTGGCCTACGGCGAAGACGGCGCATCCTACGCGGCCGGATTTCTCACCACGGACGGCGACCAGTCGATGGCAGTAGCCCGCTTCGATGAGAACGGCGACCTGGACACCGATTTTGCCGACCAGGGTTACGCCTCGGTCAACGTGGCTGCCGGGGGCACAACGGGGGAGAGGGCTACCGGCCTGGTGGTCCAGTCGGACGGCGGCGTGGTGCTTGCCGGTCCGATCGAGCACGACCCGGCTGCCGCAGGCGACGCCGCCCGTGACACCGACATCGCTGCAGTGAGATTCCAGGAGGACGGAACCCTGGACCCCAGCTTCGGGGAGAACGGCATAGCCCGCTTCGACCTGGGCACCGGCAGGGCGATCGACGACAACTTCGTCGGCGACACGATGTACGGCCTGACGCTGCTGGAGGACGACAAGCTGCTGCTGGTCGGCGCGAAGCTGCACGACGGACCGGATGAGACGGACCGTGACTTTGCGGTTCTGCGCCTGACCGCCGACGGCGAGCGTGATGATTCGTTCGGCACCGACGGTGTGTTCGTGATGGACCTGAACGACGGCAATGAGTCACCTCGCCAGGCCCTGGCGCTGGAGGACGGTTCAGTGGTGGTCAGCGGGTACTCGGGCGTCGGTGACGGCCCCATCTCCCCGGTTCTGCTCAAGCTGGACGAAAGCGGCGAGCTGGTCACCGAGTTCGGTGAAGACGGCGTCGCCACGGCAGAGCTGCTTCCGGCGGTCGCCGAGGCGTATGAGGTCGGGCTGCAGGGTGATGACTTCATCATCACCGGCTACGGCCGGGAGACCGACGACGGCAAGGTGGACATGATTGCCGCCCGCTTCACCTCCGAAGGCGAATGGGACACCGAGTTCGGCGAGGACGGCCTGGTACAGGTCGACATCTCCGGTCAGGACGACCGTGGCCGGGACATGGTGGTACTGGAAGACGGAGGCATCCTGATCGCAGGAAGCGGCAAACCCACGGAGACCGACATCAACGCAATGGTGGTCCTGCTGACCGAGGACGGCGAGCTGGACGAAAGCTTCGGCCGGGGCGGCATCTACCAGGTCGACCTGGGCGGCCAGTCCGATGCGTTCTTCTCGATCGCTTTGAACGAGGACGAGACAGCTGCGGTGGTTGCCGGATGGATGGGTCCCGACACCGGGTCGGGAGGAAATGAGGAAGCGGTGATCGCCCGCTTTACCTTGTAATACTCCGCGACTGCGATACCCTGAAGTCGAGCAGCCACTAGAGAGTGGCCGAAGAGAGCCGGTTGCCTAACGGGTGACCGGCTCTTTTCTTTGCACCGAAGACCGGCGGAAACAACCCGGCCGCGACCTTCGGCCTGCACTCAACCAGGGATCCCAATCGATTTAGGAGGAATTCCCTATGACCGAACAACTCAACTGGCTGACAACCAAACCGAGCGAATCCAACCGTCCCAACGGATGGGTCCGGCTGGACAGGACCTGGGCCCGGGCCCTGGGCGTCTCGCGGGAATGCGGCGTGTATCGCCTGAGGCGGAGCGAACTGATGAGACGCTTGGACCTGTTGGCCCGGGAACAACGCCTCGCCGCCCACCGCAGGAGACAAGCCGCCTGAGAGGACTGCCAATCCGGCCCGGGCGAGATAGTCTCCAGGGCATGGAAACCACCGACCGCTACCGCCTTCCACGCACCGTCATACCCTCACGATACGAGCTCACCCTGGAGCCGGATCTTGAGGCCGCCCGCTTCTCGGGTGAGGTGGCGATCAGCGTGGAGGTGCGGGAGCCGGTCGATGAGATCGTGCTGAACGCCAAGGAGCTGGAGCTCGATGAGACCTGGCTGGAGCGCGACGGAACCCGGCTGGACGCAACTGCGAGCTTCGAAGCCGACACCGAACGCTGCCGGCTGAAGCTCGGCGGTACCGCTGAGC
The DNA here is from genome assembly GCA_029263035.1 of Actinomycetes bacterium. GTDB lineage: Bacteria > Actinomycetota > CADDZG01 > JAHWKV01 > JAHWKV01 > JAJCYE01. The sequence continues at coordinate 1,558 of JAJCYF010000187.1, read as the reverse complement.
CCGGCGCCTGGACTCTGCGGAGCCGCTTTCGGGGAATCCTGAACGACAAGCTGGAGGGGTTCTACCGGTCCAAGTTCACCGACCCGGACGGCAACGAGCGGCTAATTGCCACCACCCAGTTCGAGTCGACCGACGCCCGGCAGGCTTTCCCCTGCTGGGACGAGCCGGACCTCAAGGCCACCTTCGCGGTAACCCTGGTGGTGCCCGAAGGGGTTCTGGCGCTCAGCAACGGCGCCGAGCTGTCCAATGAGCCGGCGGGTGACGGCCGCCGGCGCGTGGTCTACGCCGAGACGATGAAGATGTCGACCTACCTGGTGGCCTTCGTGGTCGGCCCCCTGGGGATCACCGGCCCTTCGGATGCCTCCGGCACACCATTGCGGGTCGCCTACCCTCCGGGCCGGGACAAGCTCACCGACTTCGCCCTGGAGTCGGGCGCCTTTGCGCTGGAGTACTTTGCCCGCTACTACGGCATTGGCTATCCGGCCGGCAAGCTGGATCTCGTCGCCATCCCGGACTTCGCAGCGGGGGCGATGGAGAACCTGGGCTGCATCACCTTCCGGGAGACCGCCCTGCTGGTCGACCCCAAAGGCGCCACCCAGCAGGAGTTGCAGCGGGTGGCCGATGTGGTCCACCACGAGATCGCCCACATGTGGTTCGGGGACCTGGTCACCATGCGCTGGTGGAACGGCCTTTGGCTGAACGAGGCGTTTGCGACCTTCATGGAGATGAAGTGCACCGACGCCTTCCGCCCGCAGTGGGACCGCTGGACCGACTTCGGGATCTCCCGGACCGCGGCCTTTGAGGTCGACTCGCTGGAGAGCACCCGGCCGATCGAGTTCGAGGTGGTGTCCCCCAAGGACGCCGACGGGATGTTCGACATCCTGACCTACGAGAAGGGAGCCGCGGTCCTGCGGATGCTCGAGCAGTACCTGGGGGAGGACGCCTTCAGGGACGGCGTACGGGAGTACCTGAAGAACAACGCCTACGGCAACACCGACACCACCGACCTGTGGGATTCCCTGGAGTACTCCACCGCGGCGCCGGTTCGCCGGACCATGGACGGATGGATCTTCCGGGGCGGCTACCCGCTGATCTCGGCGGAGGTGACCGGCGACGAGTTCACCCCGAAGCTGCGGCTGCGCCAGAGCCGGTTCACCTACCGGGAGGGGACCGCGCCCAGGCAGAGGTGGGTGGTGCCGGTCCTGATCCGGTACGGCCAGGGTGAGTTCAAGGGCGGCGCCAAGCTGATGCTGGATTCGGCGGAGAATGAGTTTGACCTGATGTTCAAGCCGGACTGGCTGGTGGTCAACGCCGGCGCAACCGGGTTCTACCGGGTGCAGTACTCGCCGGAGATGCTCGACGGGCTGCTGGGAGCCGGCCTGGAAGCGCTGACCGCCGGCGAGCGTTACGGCCTGGTCGACGATCATTACGCCGCGATGGTCGCGGGCCGGATCCCGGCGGCCGGCTACCTGGGGCTCCTTCGCCGGCTCGCTTCGGAGACCGACCTTTCGGTCTGGCAGAGGATTACCTCGGCGCTCGCAAGCCTGGACCGGCTGGT